>CAZMKB010000021.1:0-23390 GCA_964566685.1 uncultured Gemmatimonadota bacterium
GCTCGATCAGCTCGACGATGTCCGGATTGTAGGTAAAGCTCCTGGTCACCGGCTCCCTCTGCGGAACCCGGAGGAGCTTCGCCGGGTCGCCGTCGTAGGTGAACCCGCGGTCGAAGCTCGCGTGGTCGTCCGCGAACGGCACGGCCGGATCGACATCCTGGGCGTGGAGCGTCCCGGTCGCCGCGACGGACATGCAGGTGACGAGGAGCGAAACGAACACCGCTGCCGTTTTCATCGTTCTCATCTCTTTCTCCCTGTGTGTGAGATCCCGGGAACTGCCCTGGGCGTGGATTTATTCAACATTGACGCGGACACTGTCTGCATACGTCTGTCCCGTATCGAGGCGGCCGTTCGCGAGAAGGTCGACCCCGAAGAAAAAGGTGTAGGAACCCGGCGGCATGGAGGGCCTGTCGAGCACCTGTGCCCCGGTAATGTCCATCAGGGGCCCCTGGTAGGTGAGGCCGGTCCCCGGCACCCAGCCGCTGCCGGGGAGGTAGTGATACCACCCGAACGGAGACCTGCCCGCGAGCCACCAGTCCGATTCCACCGTCAGACCTCCCGCCTCGAGCGAGACATCGATCACGAGGGCCTCCTGGGACGATATCATGACGGGGCCATCCGAGCCGTTGGCGTCGATGTCGGGCACGGGTTGACTGCAGAGCACGTTCACATCGGCGTACATGACCGGGGCGGACGAGCTGATGCCCGACACCGACACGCAGGAGCTGCAGTCGGCGTAAGAGCCGCTGTTGGGAGTCGACTCGAGATCGAACACGGTGTTCCCGCTCGTCCCGGGATAGGGATCACCGGGATCCCCGAAACTCGAGTAGTACTCGAGGTCCATTTCACCGTCGGCCTGCTCCAGGGCGACCTCGTAGTGAGGCCCGCAGTAGCAGTTGTCGTGGTTGGTGCACTGGTCGTCGTTGCCGGACACGGCTGCGTCGACGTGCCAGATGAGCAGCCCGGAGGCCGGCAGTCCCGCGTCGTAGCCCGTCTGCTGGCGGTTCTCGATCAGCCAGTACTCGCTGTTGTCCTCCCCGTTGTCCCAGAGATAGAAGACCGAGCTCTCCTGGTTCGACTCGACTTCCGGTATCGCGAGCCCCGAAACGTCGTAGGCGAGAGACACCGGTTCGACGAAGCCGAGCCGCCGGCGGCCTTCGGCGCTGACGTGCGAGGGCGAGTCGCCCAGGTCTCCGTTCCAGGAACCGAAGGACATCAGGCACCAGACGCCGATGCCTGCTGAGTCATAACCGTAGTCGTACCAGTCCGGCAGCCCCAGAACGTGGCCCAGCTCGTGTGCGTAGACCCCGATGGTCATGTCGCCGGGAGAGCTCCAGTACTCGGGCTCCATGGAGTAGGAGTAGACGAAGACCCCGTCCACCGCCTGGGGCGAGGAGGTGCTCCAGGCGTGAGACCAGATGTCGTCGGCGTCACCCGTGAACTCGGCTCCTGGTCCGGCGTGGATGACGAAGAGCGCGTCGACGTATCCGTCGTCGTCGTTGTCGTATTGGGAAAAGTCGACGAGCGGATCGGCAAGCGCCACGACGTCCTCCACCAGTCCCTGGGCGTTCTGCGGATAGTCGCCGAAGCCGTACTGGCCGTCCACGTAATATGCATAGGAGTGGGGAGCGGCCTGCCAGTCGGTGTCGCCCGGGAGATCGACGGTGACGATGTCGAGCGATCCGTAGGAGATCTCGTAGTAGTAGTCCCGCACGCTCTCGTTTCCGGGCGCTCCGAAGATGAGCGTGTCGAAGAACTCCGCGTTCACCGACGACTGGTTGTCCGAGAACTCGACCATGAGCGCCAGGGCGTTGAAGGTTCCGGCCGGACTCCTCCCGCCGTCGTAGACCGGGGTCCCGTCGGGATAGTGTGATGGGGTCTCGATACCCCGCTGCCTGAGCCGGGAGAAGGCCAGTTCGGGACGCTGCTCGAGAAGCTTCAGGTACCGGCTCAGAATCCTCCTGTGGGGGGGCATGGAATGTGATGAGGGGGGCGTTGCCGACGACAGAACGAACAGTATCCCGGTGAGCAGAAGGGAGAGAAACAGGAGCCCGGCCCCGCCGCCGTGTTCGTTCCTCGACTCCGCCCGCGTGCACGGTTCTGTGAACATGTGATCCTGCCTTGTCTTTGCGGCCCCGCCCATAACCACGCACGTAACCGCTGCGCCTCCGTAGTGTTGAACATGACCGCGGTGTTCGAGTGTAACGGGCTGACGTTTCGGCCGGCCGACGCCTCATCCGGCCGCGACCGGCACTTCATTATAGCGGAACATCCGTCACCTGTCAACCGAACTCTCGGGGACATCGGGGGACATTCGGGGACCCCGGCAATCACGCGAATTTTGGGATATTCTGCAGGTGCGAAGGGCTACCCGGATTTCCTGAACTCGAGGTGGTGGACGGTGTTCGGTCTGTCGAGGGTCATTCGGGGATGTTGGGGATCCGGGTCAGGCGTCCCTCGTAATTTCTGAGGACGTAGTCTTTCCCGGTCCTCTCCACGATGTAGTAGTCGGGCATGAGGGGGATCTTCCCGATGTTCGTCGCAATGACGTACATCGGCTGGGCCAACCCGGTGGTGTGCCCCCGCAGCGCGTCGCGGATCAGCTCGGCCCCCTTCTCCACGGTGGTTCGGAAGTGGTCGATTCCCGGAGCGGGTTCGCAGAAGAAGACGTAGTACGGCCTGATGCGGACGGACAGGAGCTTCCTGTGCAGGTTCCTGAATGTCTCGACATCGTCGTTGATGCCCTTCAGAAGGACCGCCTGGTTGCCGACGTTCACGCCGCTTCTGAGCAGATCGTAGACCGCCCGCGCGGTGTCGCCCGTGATTTCCTTCGGATGGTTGCACTGCGTGTTGATCCAGATGGGGACCCGGTGAAAACCGGAGAGGACGTTCACCAGGCCGGCCGTGATCCGCTGCGGCAGGACGACGGGAGTCCGGGTGCCGAACCGTATCATCTCGACGTGCGGGATTTCACGGAGTCTCCTGATGATGTACTCGATGCGGTCATCCGGCAGGAGGAAGGGATCGCCGCCCGTCACGAGCACGTCGCGCACCTCCCGGTGCCCCCGTATCCAGTGGAACCCGTCGTCGATGTCGAAGCGCAGCTTCAGGTCACGGTCCACGACGAGCTCCCGGCGGAAACAGTGACGGCAGTAGTTCGCGCAGGTGTCGGTCGCCGTCAGGGCAACCCGGTCGCGATACTGCCGGGCAATGCTGTCGGGACGATCTTCGCCGCTGTCACGGTTCTCCTTCCACACCAGGTAGCCGGGGATGCCGTACCGGTTCTCGCGTTCCTTCAGTGACGGGACAACCTGCTTCCTCACGGGACAGTCGGGGTCGTGCGGATCCATGAGCGATGCGAAATAGGGAGTCGTTCCCCACCTGGTGCCCAGCGTCCTTATCGCCGCCTCTTCTTCCGGGGTGACGTCGATGTACTCGCGCAGATTCTCGATGGTGTCGACGGAATTTCGGATCTGCAGCTTCCAGGGCCATCCGGCGGAGCGCTCCGCGGTGGCCGCGCTTCTTCCGTTCTCGCGATGTGCGGGCATGATCGACCGATTCCCTCCTGTCAGATGCTCAGGTACTTCTCCAGCTCCCGGGGAGTGATGTGCACCCGGTGTTCTTCCCAGTCGGCTGTCTTGAGTGCCATGTAACTCTCGTAGATCCGCTCTCCGAGGACCCCCCTGAGGAACCTGCTCCGCTCCGCCTCGACCAGGGCTTCGAAGAGGCTTCTCGGGAGGTAGCGCCTGTCCCACACCCTCCCGTTGGCGCTTTTCTCGTACATGCTCCGGACATCGGGGCGGGAGCAGTCCAGCCCTTCCCGGATTCCCGCTATCCCCATTGCGATGTACACGGCGAACTGCAGATAGACGTTCCCCGCCGGATCCGGATTTCTGAGCTCGATTCTGGTGTTCCGGGGATCGACGTTGAACGGCACCCTGATCATGGAGCTCCTGTTCCGGAATCCCCATCCCCTGACAACGGGAGCTTCCCGGTCGGCCACGTAGGCCTTGTAGGAATTGAAGATCGAGGCCATGATGATGGATGTCTCTCTCGCGTACTTGAGAATCCCGCCGATGAACTGCCGGGCCGTCCGGCTGAGACTGTTCTCGGCCGCTCCGTCGTGAAACACATTCCTCCCGTCACGGTCCAGCATCGAGAGGTGCAGGTGGAATGCATTCCTGTTGTGGTTGTCGAACGGCTTCGGCATGAAGGTGGCGTAGTATCCCATGTCGACGGCGATCTTCTGCGTGATGAATGTGAACAGGAGCGTGCGGTCCGCCGCCCGCAGCGGATCGAGGCACTCGAGGTTTATCTCGTGCTGGGACGGCGTAACCTCGTGGTGGGCCTTTTCGAACCGGATGTCGCACTGCCGCAGCATGCGGATGATTTCGTTCCTGACGCTCTCTCCCCTGTCGTGGGGCATCGCGTGGAAGTAGCCGGCGTTGTCCGAGTGTTCCTTCACACCGAGCTCGTCGCCCCGCAGGAGGAAGAACTCGTGTTCGGGGCCGACCATGAACCTGAACCCGAACTCCTCCTCGGCCTCCGAGAGGACCCGCTCGAGCACCGCCCTCGGATCGGAATGCGCCCGTTCGCCTTCCTCGTTGTGGATCCTGCCAATCAGGAATCCGAGGCGGCCGTCCGCGAAGTCGACGATCCAGTAGCTCTCGGGATCCGGGAGGAGGAGCCGGTCGCTGTTGTCGACGCTCGCATAGCCCGCCACGGAGCTCCCGTCGAACCCGACGCCGTGTTCCATGATGGCGGCGATGTCCTCCGTGTTGACGGGAAGGTTCATCAATCTGCCGTTGAGATCGGTGAAGAAGATCTTCACCGAGTCGAGAATCCGTATCTGTTCCGCAAGCTCAATCAGGATCGACATCGCCGGCCGTGCTCCTGCTCGTGGTGAGAAAGGCGTTTCGGGTCCGTGACTGGGGAAAAGCACGTTTCGTGCCAACCGCTTGCACCGGAACGGGAGCCCCGCGGGGCAAAGAGATGCCCGGGCGGACACTACCTGTCACCATCGATCCGGAGTTCGACCGCGACGGTTCCGTGCGCTCGGAAGCGGATCCCGCGCATGCGGCGGACCCGCAATCCCCGCGCGATGCCGCCGCATTTCTTGTATTCTGACCTCGTTTCGATATATTTAGGGCCAACAGGAGACAAACTCAGCAGAAGGAGAGTCATATGAGTGAAGCAGCCTCGTGCTATCCGAAGGCATTCATCCCGTATGGCACATGGGGCGGAAGCTGGTTTCCCGCCTGGCACACCAGCGCGCTCGCCGACGTCGACATCGCCCGGTTCGCGGCCGAATCGATGCCATACATCCTGGGGAAGAGAAACGTCCCGATCAGTCAGATCGACTATCTGGTGTCGGGGTCGACGATACCCTGGCTCTATAAATTCTGGGGGTCCCCGTACCTCTCGCACAGCTTCGGGAAGCGCCTGCCCGGATTCCACCTCGAACAGGCCTGCGCCACGGGCCTTCAGGTGATCCTCAAGGCTTCGGCACAGGTCCAGAGCGGTTCCCACCGGGTCGTGGGGATCCTGACGTTCGACAAGACGAGCAACTCCCCGGCCGGTGTCTTCCCCGCGCAGAACACCTACCGCCGGACCGAGGTGATCAGCGACATCTGGGACAACTTCGGCTTCGACCCCTCCACCGGACAGTCCGGGTTCCGCCAGGCCACCGGCGAGACCTCGATGATCGCCTGCGCCGGCAGAGCCGCACGGAAGTACAAAATCGATTTCCGGGAGGTCGCGGAGCTTTCCCACTGGCGCTACCAGCAGTACTTCGAGGCGAAGAAGTCGGGATTTCTCGATCGCATCCTCTTTCCCCTCACGATCCTCAACGTCCGGGGCCAGAAGATGGGAGTGGTGGACGACGACTACGGCGTCCGGAAGTACTCTTCGCTCGACCAGTTCCTGGCCGAACGGCAGCTGGACACCTGCGTCACCGCCGGCAGCCAGACCCACGCGTCGGACGGGATGTTCACCCTCCTGGTCACGAGCGAGGAGAAGGCGAAGGAGCTGAGCTCCCGGCCGGAGATCAGCATTCAGCTGGTCACCGCGAACGAATACCGGACGGGCTCCGGTCTCATGCCGGAATCACCCGCCGTGGCAGTGAAGTCGCTGCTCGATCGGGCGGGGCTCTCGATGGACGACATGACGGCGGTCTACGATCACAACCCGTTCGCCGTGAACGATGCCATCTTCGCGAAGGTGTTCGACTACGACTGGAAGAAAATGAACGACACCGGCTGTCCCATGATCTACGGTCACCCCCAGGGTCCGACGCTCGTCAGGGTCACGATCGAAGCGCTGGAGCGGGCGGTCTCGGCAGGCGGAGGCTACGTTCTCGTCTTCGGGTGCGCGGCCGGAGATGTTGGAATTTCAGCGATCTTCAAAGTCACCGACACGAAAAAAAGAGGTAAATGACGATGAAATCGATGAGGAAATCGACACTCCAGACGATGGATCTGGGTACAGTCCTCGATATATTCAAGAACGGAGCCCTTCCGGTGAACGAAGCCGAACTCGTCGAGCGGGTGTTCGGCCCGCCGAAGGACCGCGGGGCGCTCCTGATCTCCGGCGGGAACGGGATCGTCGGCTCGGGAAAGGCGATGCAGCTCGGATCGCGGCTCCTGTCGTTCGATGTACCGGTCCTCACCATTGATCTCCCCGACGCACCGGACGGAATCGGAGTCCAGTACCCGGGGCTCAAAGCCTCCTTCGGACCGAAGCGGGCCGGGGAGATCATGGCCAACATCGTCAGGTTCTCCTACGACGGAACGTCCCTTCCGGAGGAACTCGGGCGCTTCCGGCCGCGCTTCCTGCTCGAAGCAATCCCCGAGATCCTGCAGATCAAGCGCAGCCACTACGATCTCGTGAAAAAGTCCTTTCCCGGCATCGAGATCCGGTCGGTGACATCGGGCTTCCCGAGCTCGGAGCTCGGGGTCGGCATCCTCCACCCGTCCTTCCCCCACCCCATCAACAAGGTCTGGGAAGTCGTCGAGGAGAAACCGTCGGCCATCACTCACCTGCTCCTGGCGCTCGGGCTGGTTCCCGTTCCCGTCGCCGACTACTGGTCCTTCATCCTCGACGTCCTCTTCTGCGGCATCACCGAAGCGGCCATCCGCTACCACCGGACCTCCGGCATGCCGTTCTGGAAGGTGGACAAGTACGTCCGCCGGATGGTCGGCCCGAATCCCTTCCGTGCCCACGACGCCATCGGACCCGGTGCGAGCTTCCTCACCTGGTCCTGCCTCCACCACCTGGCGGAGAAGTACGGCAGCGTGTTCGAACCGTCGCCTGAGCTCGTCAGGCGGAAGGACAGCGGCGAGAGCTGGTACTCCAGCAACCGGCCGACGGTGGACTGGGACATGGACGACACGGAGGCGTTCGAGAGCTGGATCCTGGGTCCCATCTTCCAGATGACCAGCCTGATGCTCCACGAGAAAAGGGCTCACCTCGCGCACATGAACGCCATCGGCGAGCTGTGCGCGCAGTTCACCCGGGGCATCCTGGCCTTCATCCGCAGCTACGGGGCGGACAGGGTCGTCGAGCGGGTCAAGGCCTACCACCGGCTCCACCCCGAAGCGGCGGGGAGCTCCTGGTATCCGGACGCCTTCGGCCGGGTCGATGAGCCGGAGTGGCAGCAGCTCTACGTGAACGCCGAGCACGACGGAAAGGTGGGGGTGATCAGCATCAGCCGCGAGACGCTCAACTGGGACGTCATCGACGAGCTCGACCGCGCCGTGGACTGGCTCGTCGCCGAGGGTGTGGACAATGTCATCGTCTCGAGCGACTTTCACCTCTCCACGCAGATGGTCGGGGCCGACACGAGCGAGTTCTACCCCGCCCTGGAGTCGGAGGAAGAGGGTGTGAGGGTCTCGAAGCGCTGGTCCGAAGTCGCCAGGCGTTTCAACGACGAGTTCGCGGTCTCGGTCGGCTTCATCGCCGGTAAACGGTGTCTGGGCGGCATGCTCGAGCTCCTCACGCACTGCCACTACCTGATCGCACACGACGGTGCACAGCTGGGCATGCCGGAAGTCACCCTGCCGGTCATCCCGGGCATGGAGGGCTGCCACTGGCCGTTCCGGAAGACCGAGTCCTCCCACTACGGGAAGCTGCTCCGCATGCTCCTCACCGGACAGCCGCGGAAGGCGGCCGACACGGCCGGCTGGCTCGTCGACTATGCCGGTCCGATGGAGGAGGCTCTGAAGAAAGCATGGCTGGTGGCGACGGGAGGGGATCACGGGCTGGACGGAAGGATTCTCCAGAAGGAGTCGCTCCACGTCCCGAAGGAGGTCCCGGACCTTCCCGACTCGCCGAACAGCCTGGTGGAGGCCGGCCGGAAAGCAATCATGGACTGCGTCAAAGATTCCTGCGGCGTCTCGATCGCCCATGCTCTCGAGCGCCAGGCGAAGCACTCGGCGGGATTTATGAGAAGCGAGGCCTGCGGAAGGGGTGTCGTGGGAGCGAGCGCACAGAAGGTGCTGAACGTGTGAGACTCTCCCGCATGGGGACGGAGTAGACGAAGCGGCGGTGCCCCTCGTCACCGCCGCTTTTTCGTTTCTCCTGTTCGCCTGCTTGACACGGGTGCCGGCAGCATGTACAATAGAGCACCACGCCGATTTGCGATCATCCGCCGTCATGAACACCCGGTCGAGAAGGAGAGAATGATGAGAAGATCCATTACCCTGACGATCGTGCTCCTCGCCGCGGCATCCATGCTCCAGGCCGGAGAGTACCGGACCATGAAACCGGCTCCGCCGGTGGACGACTCGTTCGTGATCCCGTCAATCAGGAGCGAGGGTGCGGCCGGGACGCCCGCGTTCCTCCGCTCGCCGGGAACGGCTCTCGACTCGAGCTACTACGACTGGCAGGCGAGCGGCAGCCTGGACCGAAGGGTCTGGGTCAACGAGGACGGCAGCGTCCACGCCACCTACATGAAGAGCCCGGACCCCGATTTCGTCGACCGCGGCATGATCTACTACTACTCGAGCGAGATCGGCGGTCCGTTCTTCGCATCCGCCGTCACCACGTACCGGAACGGTTTCGGGAACGTGAGCTCCTACCCGATCTCGCATCCCATGGGAGCCATCGCCGTGCTGAGCACCCACGATTCGGGAACTCCCCCCGGGACCTTCGTCTTCGTCGACGCCTTCCAGGGCCTCGGTGCTTTCAGCGAACAGGAAACGAACCGGGCGGACGAGGTGATGTGGCCCACGCCGGCGGTGAACTCGGACGGTTCCATCACCATCGTCGGCACGCTCAACAATGAGCTCACGGTGAACGGGATCGCCCACAACGTGGCCTGGGACCGGGCACCCGATGCCGGGAGCGGTTTCTCCCAGACCTGGACCTGGCTGGGCGAAGATCCCGCCCAGTGGTCGGCCGCGAATATGGAATACCCCTCCGTCATCTCGGGGGCCGACGGCAGAGTGGCCATCGTCATCGGCGATTTCGGGGCGGACGTCCACTTCTACGAGTCGACCGACGCCGGCATGTCGTTCACCGAGACCGTCATCACGAACGCCGCCGAGGACACCCTCGGTCTCCCCGAAGAGCCCGACAGCGCGGCGACGGTGTTCCTGCCATGGGTGAACACCGACATCGTGTACGTGGGCACCGAGCCGCACATCGTCTGGACGGGGCTCCAGGGAGCGCGACAGGCTGGTTCCGGAGTGGTCCTCTTCGACTTCGGATCGAGGATCCTCCACTGGAGCCCCTCCACCGGCATCGACACGGTGGTGGTGTCGGATGCCCAGGGATCCATTCCCTCTCAGGTCGATACGTATGTCTATGCCGGAGCGAACCACGCCTCGATCGACTGGCCCCAGATCGGCGTCTCGCCCGACGGCAGCGTGCTCTACCTCGTCTACGTGGCGTTCAGTCCCGACGACATCGACACGGACAGCGACATCGGATTCGGCGACATCTACGGTACCTATTCCGTGGACGGCGGCGAGACGTGGTCCGAGCCCGAGAACCTCACGAACCCCGACGGCCAGGCCATGGGCATGGACGACCGCTACCCGAGCATCTCCCCGGTGAGCTACGACGCCGCCATCGCTCCGGGAAACGACGCCTCCATCACCTACCAGTCCGACGACGCGGCGGGCTCCTGGCTCTGGACGAATTTCGGCGATCCCGAGGAGCCGGTGGCGAACTGGGATTACTTCATGTACCTGGCGATCGACTTCGACGTGTCGTGGATCGAGGGCGGTGACGCGAAGGAGGCACCGCTGCCGCGTGCATTCTCTCTCCACCAGAACTACCCGAATCCGTTCAACCCGTCGACCACAGTGAGGTTCGAGGTTCCGGAGGGGGGGAGCGCCGCCCAGCTCACCGTCTACGACTCCCGCGGCAGGAAGATCGCCGTGCTCGTGGACGGACCCGTGGCGCCGGGCATCCACCAGGTCGCCTGGGACGGCAGGACGGACCGCGGAGGGGAAGCGTCCTCGGGCATCTACTTCCTCAGGCTGCGTGGAGGCTCGGCGTCGAAGACCGTGAAGATGGTACTCCTGAAGTAGACCATGCGCCGACAGGGAATCAGCGGTTCTGTTCGATGAGCTCTTCCGGCACCTCGGTCGCACGCGGATCCTCCGTGTGACCGAGCCAGAAGATGGCGGAGCGCTGCATCTCGGGATCGGTGTCGCTTCTTATCGATGCCTCCGGGGTACCCGAACTACCGATGAACGGAGAAGAAATGGAAGGGAAGATAGCGATATTCATCGATGGCTCCCACTTCGAGTTCATCCGCACAGGAGCAAAATACACCTGGAAGTTCAATGACGAGGTCGACTACCTGAAGCTGCTCGATGAGTTCTCGAGGGACGGGATTCTCCTGAGAGCCTACTATTACGCCGGCGAGTGGACGGACAGGAGCATTGCAGAGAGAGTGCGGTACATGGAGAATACGGGGATCCCCCACTACAAGATCCAGAAGGAGGAAGAATCACTGAAGCGCCTGCAGCAGGGCCAGGCTGCCTTCTGGCGATATCTCAGCAGAAGCGGTTTCTTCATCAGGACGAAACCGGTGAAGGTGTTCTACACGGGTGATCAGAAGGCCGACCTCGATCTCGAGCTCGCCATCGACATGCTCACGCTCGCCGATCACTGTGACAGGTTCGTCCTGATATCGGGCGACAGCGACTTCGTGCCCCTCCTCAAGGCGGTGGGGCTGCGGGGAGTGAGGCTGATCGTCGCCGCCACACAGGAGCTCTCGAATCCGAGGGCCGCTGACGAGCTCCTCGACGTGGCCGACAGTTTCATCGAGCTGAAGAACATCTGGAACCGGATAGAACGAACCGATTAATCGCCGCTCAATCGATTATCCAGGAGATCACACATGAAACAGTCCTTCTTTCTTGCCCTGTCCATCATTATTGCTTTCCCTCTTCCTGCTTTTTCACAGGCTCAGGAAGCATGGCTTGCTCTCTTCAATATTCCCGACCGCGTTGACAGACCAGCAGACATTGTGGTGGATTCTGAAGGCAACGTATATGTTACGGGTGGATCAGGTACGGTGAAATACGATACCCACGGGAATGAGTTGTGGTCAGGCAGATACGGAGGTGTGGCGGTAGCAATCGACAGCTCAGGCAACACGTTTGTTACAAGTCCTCGATGGATCGTGCCGGTCGATACATGGAATAGCATTCTAACAGCAAATCATTTCATTGAACAGTTGTCAGGCAACGATATTTTTCATCTCGACACCTACTATCTAACAGGTCCTGATTATACAACTGTGAAGTACTCTGAGTCAGGGGATATATTATGGATTGAAACTTATGATGGGCCGGGAATATTCTGGCCAATCAATGATGGCTTCGATGTTGATGTCCCTCGTGATCTTGTTGTTGATCATCATGGTAATGCAATCGTCACTGGAGAGAGCCATTACGATTACCCCCATCCATCATTTGTCACGATAAAATACGATGCCGATGGTAACGAGTTGTGGAGAAAGACAATATATGAAGAGGATGATAATTGGCTGGCTGACATGGACATCGATTGTTACGGAAATGTATATATTGCGAAAAGTCAAGGTGCCGGGGGTACCACGAGATATATTACTGTCCTGAAGTACGATCCTGATGGAAACGGTACAGCCTTTGATATTTCTGGAACTGGATGGACCACGCCGCATGCAATAGATGTCGATTACGAGGGGAATGCCGTGGTAACCGGACGTGGTTTATATGATATCAACTATTTCATCGTGACTGTTGCATATAATTCCAATGGTGATATTCTGTGGGAGAGTGGATACGGTGAAGGAGAGAATCGTATTGATTCTTTTGATGTCCAGCTGGATGAATCGCACAATTCCATTGTTCTCGGTACCAGTACAATCTCAGAGATATTACTGATCCAGTTCGATCCAGCCGGTGAAATCAATTGGGTAGTGAGTCATAATGGTGAGGAATATTACTCCGATGAAGCAAAAGAACTCGTGCTTGACAATGATGCCAATATCTACATAGCCGGAAAAAGTTCCTATAATGATGGTGAAGACTCCTGGAGAGAATCCTTGTTGTTGAAATATGATTCTTATGGAAACGAAGAATTCGTGATGAAGCACGGGGCGCAGGATGGTGATGACGATAGCGCAACCGATATAGCGATTGATAACAAGAGGGATATATATATAACGGGAACCACCGCAGATTACGAAAACGAGTATTCATATTTCACAATCAAATATCGTCAGAATCCGCTTATCTATCGAGAGCCTGTAGCATGGAACAGGTAGGATTTCAAGCATTCAGCAGGATATGAATTTACCAGCAGGAAAAACCGCTGCGGTATTGCTTGTGGCCCAGCTGGATCCGTCGTAGAAATTATAGTAGAGCCTTCCACAACCATCACCAACGTAGTTCACCCAGACAAGATGTGCGTCATTACTGATCGTCCGGTCGAAAACGAGGTCAGGTCGCCATGCACGAACAGAGCCGGATCTCGAGGGTTCAGGGACAGCAACATGCGGATTCCAGTTCTGCCCCTTGTCTGTGTTTTCTGAAGATAGTCACTCCTCGTTCCGCGCCAACAGCTTAAGAGACTCAATTGTACAACAGAAATACGTCCCCAGGGGGAGTCGAACCCCCGTTACAGGATCGAAAATCCTGGGTCCTAGGCCGCTGGACGATGGGGACGTGTAGAGAACGTCTTCGTATATCGCGAAGATAATTATATCCTTCTCGGACCGGATGTCAAGCCGGTCGGCCCGCTCATGTCCGGCACGGTAGGAGGACACACCGGCCTCCTCGACGGTCCTCGCGACTCGCCGAGCCCCCGGAGGAGCCGCCCTTCGAAGACTGTGCGGCAGGAAGCCGTCACCCGGCACCCTGACAACGGGAATTGCCCCTCACCTCTCAGTAGCCGGCTGCGCTTCCCTCGAGCCGCCTGTCGGCCGCTCCGAACACGTATCCCGTTTCCTGATCCGCCATGATCGCGTGGACGGCGCCGCAGCTTCCCCGTGGCTTCACGGTGTGACCGTATCTTTGGAGCTCCTCGATGACTTCCGGCGCAAGGCCCCTCCGCTCGTAGAAGAGCGCGTCCGGATTCCACTGGTGGTGAACCCGGGGAGCTGCGACCGCGTCTCCGAGCGGCATGCCGAAGTCGATCACGTTCACGAGAACCTGGAGGACGGAAGTGATGATCCTCGGTCCGCCCGGGCTTCCGAGCACCATGAACACCTTCCCGTCCTTTGTCACGATTGTCGGCGTCATGCTCGAGAGCGGCCGCTTGCCCGGGGCCGCGGCGTTGGCCTCGGACCCGACGAGGCCGAAGAAGTTGGCCACCCCCGGCTCGGCTGCGAAGTCGTCCATCTCGTCGTTGAGAACGATGCCGGTGCCTGGGACCGTGAGCCCCGAGCCGAAGTCCAGGTTCACCGTCTGGGTTATGGCCACGGCGTTGCCCCACCGGTCGAGAACCGAGAGGTGGCTCGTGTGGGTGCCTCCTCCCGGCCGCGGCGCGTGCGCTTCCAGGACGAGGGCCGTGTCGGGGTCTATCCTCTCCCGGAACCCGGCGGCGTACTTCTTCGAGGTGAGGCGGCCGAGCGGCACCGGGAAGAACTCAGGGTCGCCCAGGAATGCGGCCCGGTCCCTGAAGGCCCACTTCATGGTCTCGGCGAGGGTGTGGAGATACCGGGAAGAGCCGAACCCGAGGTCTTTCACGTCGAACCCCTCGAGCACATTGAGCATCTGGACGAGGTGGATGCCCCCCGAGCTGGGCGGCGGCATCGAGTAAACGGTGACGTCCCGGTATGTCCCCCGCACCGGTTTGCGCACGACGGGCGCGTAGGACGCGAGATCCTCCCGGGTGATGAGACCCCTCTGCTCCTTCATGAAATCGGCGATGACACCGGCGAGCTCCCCCCGGTAGAAGTACCGGGTCCCCTCTTCCGCTATCTTCCCGTACGTGCAGGCGAGGTCCTTCTGGACCAGCAGGTGATCCGGCGGCGGAGCGCTCCCGTCGTCACGGAGGTAGATGCGGGCCGACTCGGGATGCCTCTGGAGCTTCTCCTTCTTCTCCTCGATCTTCCGGCTGTAGTAGTATCCGATCCGGAAGCCGTCCCCAGCGAGCCGGATGCTCGGCTCGATGAGCTCCGCGAGCTCCATCGTGCCGTGCTGCTCCAGGGCCGTGTCGAGCCCGGCGAGGAGACCCGGAACGCCGACCGCCAGGGCTCCCTCTTCGCTCTTTCCCCTGTTTTCGGGTCCCGCGAACATGTCCCGCCGGGCGGACGCCGGCGCCTTCTCCCGGGCATCGATCGCCGTCACCGCGGCGCCGGACGCCTGGTAGATGAGAATGAAGCCGCCTCCTCCTATTCCCGAGTGGTACTGTTCCGTGACGCCGAGGGCGAGAGACACGGCGACGGCGGCGTCGACGGCGTTGCCTCCCTCCTCGAGAACCTCCCGGCCCACCCGGGTGGCCTCGGGATTCTGCGACACCACCATCCCGCGCTCGGCCCAGACCCCGTGCGTGTTCTGGGCCGCTGCAGGGGCGGGTTCCAGAAACGGGATCACTCCGAGGAGAACGGAGAGTATTGCCGGGAGAACGCCGGTCATGCGAAGAGGAGCAGGAATGCGCGGTGGCCCCGTTATCGTGTGCATCACGTGTTCCCTCCCGTCGTGATTCTGCCCGGCGGCGCGGACCCGGCTGCGCCCTGTCCGGCCACCCCACTTCTCATATAGAAAGACAGGCCCTCAGAGGAGATGCTTCGCGGCGACGAGCTCCGTCGTACCGTTGCGGGTGATCGCATACTCGAAACCCTCCTTGATCGAGGCCGCGCCGTGACGTCCGCGCCTGTCGAGGGCGATGAAGGCGACCTGGAAATCGGGGTTTCCGCCGGCGGCGTCGACGATGCGCCCGAGAGCCTCCTCGCAGGCTTCCCGGGGGCTCTTCCCGGCCCGCATCCGCTCCACGACGAGGAAGCTGCCGCAGATCTTGAGCACGGCTTCACCCCGTCCGGTGGCCGCGGCTCCCCCCACGCCGTTGGCGACGTACATGCCGGCGCCGATGACCGGGGAGTCTCCCACGCGCCCGTGGATCTTGAACGACAGTCCGCTCGTGGTGCAGGCTCCCGCCAGGTCTCCACGGGCATCGAGAGCCACCATGCCGATGGTGTCGTGGTCGACGTCGGGAGACAGCCAGTCGTCATCGTCGCTCATCCGCTGGCGCCACCGGAGCCATGCCTTCCGGCTCTCATCGGTCAGGAGGTTCTGTTCCTCGAATCCGTGCGCGCGCGCGAACGCCAGCGCTCCCTCCCCGACGAGGAACACGTGGTCGGTCTCCTCCATGACCTTCCTCGCCACCGACACCGGGTTCCTGATCTTCTCGAGCGCCCCCACCGCCCCGGCATTCCCGTCGGGCCCCATGATCGAGGCATCGAGCGTGACCGTACCCGTCTCGTCGGGAAGTCCACCCAGCCCGACACCGGTGACGCCGGGTTCGTCTTCCGAGACGCGCACCCCCTGCTCGACCGCGTCGAGGCAGCCGCCGCCGCCGGCGAGGACCTCGCTCGCCTTCTCGTTTGCGGCCCGGCCGTGCTTCCAGGTCGAAATGACGACGGGCGTTCCGTTTCCGCCGGGTTCCTCCCGCGACGGAGAGACTGCTTCGACCTGATCGAGTAACGCGGCGCCCGAATCCTCCGGCAATCCCCAGGCCGCCAGGAGACCCGATACACCGCCGGTCAAGAACTGTCTTCTCGATATTTTATTCCCCACGAGTTCACCTCTCCGTTCACGGAACGAGCGGTTCGACGGACCGTCCGACCCCGGCTGGGGGACCTGACGGATATCGTGTACAGGTATAATGCTACGGAAGGAAGGGACGATGTGCAAGAGCGCCGCGCCTGCGGGAGGCCGCTTACCAGCTGAGACCGTGCTCCTTCGCGAACTCCTCGAAGAGCTCGCGATCCCTGCCGTTCGACAGTGACGGCGTCAGCACCTTGATGGTGACGTACTGGTCGCCGGCGGCCCCGTCCTTCTTCAGACCCTGCCCCTTGAGCCTGAATCTGGTGCCGCTGTTCGTGCCGGGCGGAATCTTCAGCTCGACGGTCGTGCCGCTCACTGTTTTGACCGGCACCTTCGCGCCGAGCGCGGCCTGCGCGATGTTGATGGGAATCTCGCTGTGGATGTCCATGCCGTCCCTCTTGAAGAATGGATGTTCTCCCACCCGGCAGGTGATGAGAATGTCGCCGGGCGGCCCTCCCGTTTCCGACCTGCCACCCTGCCCTCTCAGGCGGATCGTGCTGCCGTCGGTGACGCCGGCAGGAATCTTCACCTCGATCCGTTTCGATTTCCGCACGTGGCCCGCGCCCCTGCACTGCGGACAGGGCGTCGAGATGGTGGTTCCCCGCCCGAGACACCGGGGGCACGGCCTCTTGACCATGAAGGCGCCCTGGTTGAACGAGATGCTCCCGGATCCGCCGCACCGGTTGCACGGCTCGACTTTCGATCCCGGCTTCGCGCCGGACCCGTGACACTTCGGGCATTCGGCATCGACGGGAACGGCGATGGTTCGCTTCCCTCCCCTGAGCGCTTGCTCGAAGGGAACTTCCATCTCGAAATGAACGTCCCGGCCCTTCCGGGGCCGCTGTCGCTGCCGCTGCCTGCCGAATCCGGCCTCATCGAACGAGAAGAACGACTTGAACATGTCACCCAGACCCCCGAAGCCGGACATGTCGTCGAAGGGCGATGAACCGCCGGCTCCCCCGGGAGGCTGGTACTGGGTGAAGTCCCGGAATCCGCCTTCCCCCCAGGCCTTCGTTTCGTCGTACTGCTTCCTCTTCTCCGGATCGCTCAGGACGGAGTATGCCTCGGAGACCTCCTTGAATCGTTCGGCGGCCTGCGGGTTCCCCTTGTTCGAATCGGGATGGTATTTCTTGGCGAGCTTCCGATAGGCTTTCTTGATCTCTTCCCGGCTCGCTTTCTCGTCGACGCCGAGGATCTCGTAGAAATCCTTCCTGCCGATCATATGGCATCACCCTCTCATCGGAGAATTACTTATCTTCATTTTCCTTATCTTCATTCTCATTATCCGGCTGGACATACCTGTACACTTTCACCCGTGCCGGCCTGAGCAGCGTCCCCTTGTAGACGAAGCCGCGGATCAGCTCCTCGGCGACCAGGCCGTCTTTCTCCTTCTCACTCACGACCTGGAGCTCCATGGCTTCGTGGAGGTTCGGGTCGAACCGGCTTCCGAACGCCTCGATCCGCTCGAGCCCGTCCTTCGCGAGGTGGTCCATGATCCCCTTCTCGATCAGCTTCATGCCTTCGATCACGGAAGCGCTCTCCCCGCCGGGATCCTGGGAGTCGATGAGCCGGCGCATGTCGTCCAGGAACGGGATCAGCCCGAGGAGCAGATCGCCGCGAGCACGCTTCCACGTCTCCTCGCGCTCCCGCTGCATCCTCTTCCGGAAGTTCTCGAACTCCGCCTTGAGCCGCTGGAGGTGATCCAGGTACTCATCGGCCTTCGCCCTAAGCTCATCGACGAGGAGGTCCTGCTCTCCCCGGGAAGCCGTTTCCCGATCCGCATCCGCCGCCCGCTCCTCTTCCGCCGTCACGGCATCGTCACCGCCCTCTCCCGCATCCTCGTTCCGGGCATCCTGCTCCGCCTGTGAACGGCTTTCCTCTTCCTCTATCTCGATGATATGCTTTTCCTCATGCCTGTTCTTCTCATCGGGTCCGTTCTTCATCCGATTCCCCTCTCGTTCTGACGACAATCCTCAGTCATGTATTCATGTCCACTGGCCGTACGACATACGATAGGATACGCCGAAGATCCACGGTTTGCAAGTCTCGAGCCACGGAAGTCTCCGACATGGAGCGACCCCGGGCTCCGGGTGAGCCCGGAACCAGAGGTCGTTGTCCATTCAGTGGGACAGTCTTCCCGACAACCCGTCAGGAGACCTGGATGTCGATCTTCTTCGGCTTGGCTTCCTCTTTCTTCCCGAGCTTGACCGAGAGAATGCCGTCCTTGAAACTGGCTTTCACATTCTTCGCATCGATCGTCTGGGGCAGCGTGAAGCTCCGCTGGAAGCGTCCGTAGGACCTCTCGACCCTGTGGTAGTTGTCATCCTTTACCTCGGACTCACGCTTCTTCTCGCCGCTGATCGTCAGCGTGTTGTTCTCGATCGAGATGTCCACATCGTCCTTCGTGAGGCCGGGAAGCTCCGCCTTCAGATTGATCTCGTTGTCCTTCTCGAAGACGTCGACAGCCGGAACCCAGTCCCGTTCCCAGGTATCGACGGCGGTGCCGGGCTGCCCGAAGAACTCGCTGAAGGCTCTGTTGAGATCCCTCTGCATTTCGAACATGTCCCTCATCGGTTTCCATCTGACCAGTGCCATGACTGCTCACCTCCTTCTTCAGTGCGTCATGCTTTCACCAGACAGCTTACTCGTTTTCTGTCTCTTCTGCCCGGAAGAAAAAGCAAGAGGTGTGCCAGAACAGAAGCATTTCGAAGAGACTCTAAAGTAATATTATATAACAACATACTAAGGCGCCTGACGGGTGTTCCGGCAGCGCCGGGAGACCCTGCCACTATGGCTGTCCGGTCGGCTGCCTCTGTGGCAGGGGCGTCGCCGTCCATGTGTGCTCATGTGGCAGCAGTCTGCCGAAAAGACATCGCCGCCAGGGCTGATGTACGGAGCAGTCTCCCGGGCTCATCTCTCCGGAGAGAACGATGAGCGGCCGGCCCGCTCGAGAGATCGGCTGCAGGGAGAGGAGCCGCCGGGCTGCCGGTCGACCGGCGTGGCGGGCACCGGCACCGGGACGGCGCAGGACCCCCGGGTCGGCGGACGCGAGAAGGAGCCCGGGACAGCTCACACCCGGGGTGGAGTGATGTCCTTCTGGGCCTGGTACTTCCCCTTCTTGTCGCTGTAGGAGACCCGGCAGATATCGTCGCTCTCGATGAAGACGACCTGCGCGATGCCTTCGTTCGGATGGAGGACGACCGGAAAGGGAGACGTGTTGCTGATGCTCATGGTGATGTGGCCTTCCCACTCCGGCTCGAGAGGGGTGACGTTCAGGATGACGCCGCACCGTGCGTAAGTCGATTTCCCGAAGCAGAGCGCGATGACTTCCCGCGGGATCCGGAAGTATTCCAGCGATCGTGCGAGGACGAACGATCGGGGAGGAAGAATCACGGTCCCCGTCCTGTGCTCCAGCACCGAGTCGCTGTATGCCTTGGGGTCGAGCGTCACGTCCGGGAGCTCCCGGGGGAGCCTGAACTCATCGGCGAGCCTGAGGTCGTACCCGTAGGCGGACACGCCGAACGAGACCGTCCCCTCACGCTTTTCTCCCGGCGCGAAAGGTTCGATCATCCCCTTCTCCCTGGCCATCCGCTCGATCCACCTGTCCGATTTTACCGGCATCTGTCCCCCCTCCTGCTGTCGCATTACCGGCTCCGGCCGCTCCCTCACACCCGGCCGGGCCCGCCTCGGGCGGTTCGTCTCCCCGAACGTCTCACACGGACACAGAGTCCGGCCGATAGAACAAACTCCCGGCCGGAGACCGGGAGCCTGACGGGAGAAGGCCGGATTGTCGATGCATGACTGGTAGCCACCGATAAATATACCGGCCGGATCCCCCCGCGTCAAGTCTGCCCGGAAGAACGAATACCGGCTCATCGCCCCATGGCAGATAACGGCATTGACTTCATCTGTTACGAGAACGAAATTTGTTCATGAAACTTCCGACCTCTCTCGAACGTAGTACCTGAAGAACGAAAAGAGATTTCGACCATTTCACCCATGAAACGCCGTCACGAACAAACATGTCCGTGTACTACGATGATACCGGCTCGAGAAGCAGCGGTTCCGGTCACTCAACCCCAGGGAGAATCCCGATGATACGAAGAACGAGGATCGAGCTGCTCATCCTGACCATTGGTCTGGCTCTGACGCAGAGCGGCTGCGGAGAAAATACCGACTCTCCCGGAGCACAGGAGGAGGAAGAGGTAACCGCCATTCCGGTCGAGGTCGCCTCCGTCACGACAAGCGACATCTCCGCGTACTTCACCGGAACGGCGACTCTCGAGGCGGAGGAGGAGACGGACGTGGTCGCCAAGGTCGGCGGCGTGGTCCAGGAGATCTTCGCCGAGGAAGGCGATGAGGTGAAGGCCGGCCAGGTTCTCGCCCGGCTCGACGGCGAGAAGCTGGCGGTGCAGGCCGAGCAGGCGAAAGCGAACCTCAGGAAGCTCGAGAGCGAGTTCCGGAGGAGCGAGGAGCTCTTCGACCAGGGCCTCATCAGCGACGAGGAGTTCCAGCGGAAGAAGTACGAATACGAATTCCAGAAAGAGGCGTACAACCTGGCCAGGCTGGACCTGGAGTACACCTCCATCAGAACCCCCATCGACGGTGTGATCGCAGAACGGATGATCAAGGTCGGGAACATGGTTCTCCTGAACGAAGCGACGTTCCGCATCACGGGGCTCGATCCGCTCCTGGCCATGCTCCACGTCCCCGAGCAGCACGTGAACAAGCTCAGGGTCGGCCAGGAAACCCGGCTTTCGGTCGACGCCATGCGGGGGGAGACATTCACCGGCCACATCGAGCGGATCAGTCCGGTCATAGATCCGACGACGGGGACCATCAAGGCGACGATCGCCGTTCACGACAGTACGGGTCAGCTCAAGCCAGGCATGTTCGCCCGCATCAGCATCACCTATGACGTCCACGCCAATACGCTCCTGGTGCCCAAGGATGCGATCATCACCGAGGACGGGGAATCGGCGGTCTTCGTCGTCAGCGACAGCGTCGCCCACAGGCGCGCGGTCCGGACAGGATACGTGAACGCCGACAGAATCGAGATTCTCTCCGGCCTCGAACCGGGAGAGGTCGTCGTGACGACCGGTAAAGGAAGCCTCCGTGACAGCGCCCGTGTGGAGCTCGTCTCGAGCGAGACAGGCAACGGTACACGGACGGCCGGCAACTGAAAACCCCGTCAGCCCAACAGCATCATACGCCCATCGTGACGGAGGTCGTGCCAGCAGATGAAAATCGTAGACATATCCATCCGGCGACGGGTCACCATCGCCATGTTCACCCTCGCCGTCGTCATGTTCGGGTTCGTCTCCTTCGTTCGTCTCAACATCAATCTCCTCCCGGAGCTGACATACCCTTCTCTGACCGTCCGCACCGAGTATCCCGGCGCCGCGCCGGCCGAGATAGAGAACCTGATCTCGAAACCGGTGGAAGAAGTCCTCGGCGTGGTGAAGAACGTGAAACGGGTGAGCTCCATATCGAGATCCGGTCAGTCGGACGTGGTCCTCGAGTTCGAGTGGGGCACCGACATGGACTACGCCGGCCTCGATGTCCGTGAAAAGCTCGACGCACTCCTGCTCCCGCTCGAAGTGAACCGCCCGACGATCCTCCGGTTCGACCCGACGCTCGATCCGATCATGCGGTTCGGTCTCTACCGCACGCGAGGCGGCAGTGAGGGAAACGGTGGAAGCCCCGCCGGGGATGAGCCCTCACCGGTTCAGTTCGCGAGCCTGGAGACAGGAGCGGCCGGCAGCTTCGACGAGGAGAGGCTCAAGTATCTCAGGCGCTTCACCGAGGAGGAGGTCAAGAAGGAGCTCGAGGCCGCGACCGGGGTGGCCGCGGTCAAGGTGAGCGGCGGCCTGGAAGACGAGATCCAGATCCTGGTCGACCAGGCACGGATGGCGCAGCTCGGACTTCCCATCGAGGATCTTGCACAGCAGCTGGGCGCCGAGAACGTCAATCTCTCCGGCGGGCGGCTCGAAGAGGGTTCGCAGCAGTACCTGGTCCGAACCCTGAACCAGTTCCAGTCGATCGAGGAAATCGGGGACGTGATCGTGTCGACGAGGCAGGGGAAGCCGATCTATCTCCGTGACATCGCCACCGTCAGACACGGGTACAGTGAGCGGGAAGCGGTCACCAGGCTCGACGGAGTCGAGGCGGTCGAAATAGCCATCTACAAGGAAGGGGATGCGAACACGGTTGCCGTGGCACGCGCCGTGGACAGCCGCATCCAGGAAGTCAGGAGGATGCTTCCCGGGGGCTTCGAGCTGGTCGAGGTCTACGACCAGTCGACCTTCATCACCCAGGCCGTCGACGAGGTCATCCGGGCGGCCGTGATCGGAGGTGTCCTCGCCGTCTTCATCCTCTACTTCTTCCTCCAGAATTTCTGGGCGACGGTGATCATCTCGATGTCGATCCCGGTCTCGGTCATCGCGACATTCAACCTCATGTTCGCGGCGGACCTCTCGCTGAACATCATGTCCCTCGGCGGCATCGCGCTGGGCATCGGTATGCTCCTCGACAACTCCATCGTCGTCCTCGAGAACATCGCCCGGCACCGGGAGAAGGGAAAGTCCATCCTCGCCGCCGCCCGCGACGGCGCGGGCGAGGTCGGTACGGCCGTGACCGCGTCGACGCTGACCACGGTGGCGGTCTTCTTTCCGCTGGTCTTCGTCAGGGGCATCGCCGGCCAGCTGTTCCGGGACCAGGCGCTGACCGTCACCTTCTCGCTCCTCGCCTCATTGGTGGTCGCACTGACGCTCATCCCCATGCTCGCCTCACTGCAGCGCGGGGACCGGGAGCCCGACAACTCCCGCCCAGTACCCGGACCGCGGAAGAAAGAACCGCAGGGAAGACTCGCGCGGGTGCACACGTTCCTCTTCACCCGCATTCCCGTATTCATCGTGAGGGTCGTGGTGATTTTCTGCCGGTTCGCATCGCGCGCAGCCCGATTCCTGTTCAACCCGTTCGTCAGCGGCTTTCGCAGGGGGTACGGCTGGATCGACGTCAGATATCCGGGTACCATCTCCTGGGCGCTCGGCCACAGGAAGGCGGTGATCGCCGTCTCGTTCCTTCTCTTCGTCGGAACGATCCTCATCGTGCCGATGCTCG
>CAZMKB010000022.1:0-22707 GCA_964566685.1 uncultured Gemmatimonadota bacterium
AGATGATGTCCTCGTCATACTGCCTGCCGAGAACCTCACCGAGACGAAGGAGATCGTTCTCCTCCGCGGGAGGCTGCTCTCCCAGGAGAAAACCGAGCACGACGTCGAGGGAATCCTCGAGCTCGCAGATTGCCGTGACGAGCTGCTGCGGGTCCTTCTCGAGCCGCTCTTCGAGGGCCTGAACGATTTCTTTCTTTACCGTCACCATGATCCGGTGGGATTTCCCGAGAGAAGGAATCTCGGGCAGGTCCCAGCCTACCCGTCCGCTGCACCGGGGAGGAATCCGCCTGCCGGATTGAAGGACGGAGATGATACAGTTGAGGAGTGTGTCGACGAGAGCCGGGTATGGCAGGTCGTCGAAGGCTCCGGAACCGCTGTTTTGGAGCGCCTGTTCCGCTCTCCCTGCGAGGCTCCTCCTGTTCCCTTTCAGGAACCTGATCAGAAAACTGGTGGCCATGAAAACCCCTTCGTTCGGCGACGGATGTTGATGACCGGAATCAGTGAGAAGCATGAGGAGCAAGATTAATGCCATGGGGAAGCCGGAGAATCCCCCGGGAACTCCGCCGGGATCCCCGGAACCCGATTGGTAACGAAGGCATGAAAATTGCTCAATCCCCGGTCACGACGATGTCTGTCGCGCTGAAGACGGCAGCAGAACAAGGAGCAGACTCCCGTGAAAAAGACAGTCCTGATTGTGGATGACGAACCACACGTGGTGGATTCGGTGAGGGCGGAGCTCGAAGCGAGCGGTTACCACGTCGTCGTGTCGGACAATGGAAAGGACGCCGTCGAGCTTGCAAGAAAGGTTCGCCCCGACCTGATACTCCTCGACATCCTCATGCCGAAGATGTCCGGCCTCGAGGTGTGCTCGCGTCTCCGGGAAGATTTCCTCACATCGAGGATACCGATCGTAATCCTGACCGTTCTTTCCGACACAAGGAAAAAGGTGATCGCCATCGACGGCGGAGCGGACGATTTCCTGACGAAACCGTTCGATCCGGATGAGGTCGTGGCCCGTATCCGGATGATCATCCGGAGGACGGAATCGAACCTCGGCTCGAACCCGCTGACGAGGCTGCCGGGAAACACCGAGATCTACCGGGAGATCAGCTACCGGCTGCAGTCCCGGCGAAAGTTCGCCATGGCGTACCTCGACATCGACAACTTCAAGGCATTCGACGACCGGTACGGATACGAACGCGGGGACAAGGTGATCATCGAGACCGGTCTCATCATCCAGAGCGTCGTCGCGAAGCACGGAAACAAGAGGGACTTCGTGGGACACATCGGGGGAGACGACTTCGTCGTCATCACGACACCCGCAAAGGCGGAGAAGATCTGCGAGAAGACCATCGAGAACTTCGATGAAGTCGTACCGACGTTCTACAACGATCAGGACAGAAAGCGCGGCTACATCGAATGCGAGGACAGGCGCGGCAACCTGAACCGGTTCCCGATCATCACGCTCTCCATCGGGATCGTCACGAACGCTCACAGGAAACTGTCTTCGCACATTCACGTCGCGGAGATCGCGACGGAGATGAAGAACTTCGCAAAGAGATTCCCGGGGAGCGTGTACAAGTTGGATCGAAGAACGGACTGAGGGCGCGCCCGCCCTGACCGGAGACCGGATGATTCCGCCGATCCGGGACGTCTCCGGACGGAAGAGAAGGCCGCAGGGGTGGACAATGGGGAAGAAGAAAGAATCAGTGAGGCCCGACGACAAACCGAACACTGGGAGCTGTGAGCTTCCCGGCGTTTTCGGTATTTTCGGACGGTTCACCTGTGACGGTTCCGGTGCCGTCCGCACGCTCGATCGACCGGGAAGGGAGATCCTGGACCTCGACAACGAAGACGAATCTCCGGGATCCTTCGAGGAGACCTTCGGCATCGTTCCATCGGTCCGGGCTTCGATGTACGAGGTCATGAAGAACGACTCCGGCCGGTTTCTGGGGGAGATCACGGTCAGGAAGAAGGATGGAAGCAGCGGACTCATCCTGGTCAGCGAAAAGCTGCAGTTCGACGGGGCCGGCAGGCTCGTCGGATCCGAGGGAATCTTCGCCGAGGTCTCCGAGGAACGGCGATGGGAGCGGGAGCTCTTCACGATCGCGAAGAACATGAGCGGGACGCTCGACGAGCAGGAGATCATAGACAGAATAGCCCTCGATCTCTGGCGACTGACGGGATGTCCGATCACCGCGGTGGTTCTGTTCGACGAGGATGCACTACGCGTGCACGCCCGGTCACCGATGAAGCTCAGCAGGAAGAGGGAGGAAGAGCTCACGCACCTCATTACCCACGGAATGGGAGCATTCCTGGAATACACCATCGACTCGACCGATCTGAAGATGGAGAAGAAAGTCCTCGCCGGCATGAGGACGAACAAGACCGCCGGACGAAGAAAGATACACACATACGCTTCGGTGCCTCTTTTCATCGGCGCGAAACTCACCGGCTACCTTCACCTGTGCCGGTTCTCCTCCGAAAAAATATCCGAGAACGAAAAAAAATATCTCATGGCGGTGTCCTCCTCCATATCGCTCGCGCTTCACAATGCACGCTCATACGACAAACAGAGGAAACTCGTGCAGATGAAGAGCGATTTCCTGTCGAACATATCTCACTCGCTTCGCACTCCGATGGCAACCATGAAGCAGAGCGTTTCCCTCCTGCTCAGGGAACGGGGTGGTACCGTCACCGACACACAGAGAAAATTCCTCGAAATCATGTCGCAGAACATCGATCGGCTGACCGGTGTCCTCAACAACCTTCTCGATCTTTCGAAAATCGAGTCGGGATCGATGGAGCTCAACAGAACAGAGGTCAACATCGTCTATCTCGTGGAATCGGTGATGGTCTCGTTCGAACCCGTGCTCCTGGAGAAGAACATAGAGCTGGACTTTTCGGCGAATCCCTCCTCGATAAAAGCATTCGTCGACAGTGAAATCATCCGGCAGATCATCGAAGGCATCGTCGGGAACGCGATAAAATTTACGAAGCCGGGCAGGAAGATCGGGGTCGAGATAGCAGGGACGAACAGGCGGGTGATGATCAGTGTGCGGGACGAAGGGTGCGGAATGTCGAAGGAGAACCTCGCTATGGCATTCGACAAGTACCGCTCGTTCCAGGTGGGAATAAAGGAAGGTGTGAAAGGAACGGGTCTCGGTCTCGCTCTCACGAAGGAGCTCGTCGAGCTCCACGGCGGAAAGATCTGGATCGAGAGCGACGTCGGCAGAGGAACCATGGTCTCCTTCATCATTCCCCGGATGCCGTTCGCCTCGATTCTGCAGGAAAAGGTGAACCGCTCGATGGAGCTCTGCAAAATCAAGAACGAAGATCTCCTTCTGTTCCTGTACATTGCAAACACCGGGGACGGGACCTCTTCCGCAGCCACCGGGAACGCCTTCCGCGAAAAGTTCATCGATTACCTCGGGCCGGTGGTTTCCAGAGTCGACGGTCAGATGCTGATCGACGAGGAGGAACTCAGGGTCGCGATCATAACGCCTGTTCACAGCAACTGTCGCGAGGGGATTCAGAGAACCATCGGGAGGACCATTGGAGAAATCCTGAAAGAAACCGGTGCGGAGGACCAGTCACTCTTTTCCTGGGCGGCCTATCCACAGGAGGGAGACACCTTCGCTGAACTTCTCAGATCTCTGCTGGCGCGTGCGGGGCTCGAACACGCTGAGCTCGACCCGGCGAGAGGGAGGTGACGAACATGGACGGGAGTGAGAAGAAGGACAAAACACTCCTCATTGTCGAGGACGAGACCGACCTCCTCGAAGCCGTGCGCTACGATCTCGAACTGTCGGGATACGATGTGATCACGGCCGGAGACGGCATGGAGGGGCTCAGGAAGGCACGTGAGATACACCCCGATCTCGTCATTCTCGACCTGCTGCTTCCGAAGATGGACGGATATCGGGTTTGCAGAATGCTCAAAGTCGACGAGAAGACAGGGAAAATTCCCGTGCTCATGCTGACGGCGAAAACGACGAGAGAGGATGAGCGCCTGGGGATGAAATCCGGCGCCGATCTCTACATGACGAAGCCGTTCGATCCTGAAAAACTCCTGGAGAACATCGAGGTCCTCATCGGCAATCGACAAGGAGGATGAAGTGAAGAAGCGCATACTCGTCGTCGATGACGAGCCTTCCATTCTCGAAACGATAAAATTCCACCTCGAGCTGAGCGACTACGACGTGGTGTCGGCATCGGACGGCATGGAGGCACTGAAGCTGGCCCGTTCGGAGAATCCCGATCTGATTCTCCTCGACCTCATGCTTCCGCGGATGGACGGATACAAAGTCTGCAAGATGCTCAAAATGGACAAGCGGTACAAAACGATCCCCGTCGTCATGCTGACGGCGAAGGCCGGGTCGATCGACGAGGCGGAAGGGTACCAGTCCGGAGCAGATGCGTACATCAAGAAGCCGTTCGATCTCGAAGAGCTGGGCAGCGTCGTCGAGGACATGATCGAGAAGAACGGTCCCGGGAACAACTGAGAACCGGGATGTACCGCCTTCTCTCTCCCTCACGATCCCCCGGCTCCCCTTTGGAGCTTCGAAGGATCGTTTCATTCTCTGCATGATTCCAGCTCTGAAGACCGCCGGCTGTCACCGGCGAACACCGTGAAAGAGCCGGACCGCCTCCATGTGAGGAAGTGGCTATGAAAATCGTAGAACAGAAAATTCTCGACCACGCCGTCGGGAAGAACCTCCTCGATGACACCACCCTCGAAAAAGTGAGAACGATCCGCGACGAATCCGGCGAGGGGATCGATCAGGTCATGGTCAGGCTCAAAGTCCTGTCGAAGGAAGAGCTCTACGACCTGCTGGAGGAGATGAGCGGCTATCCCACCGTCGATCCGAATGACATGGATCTCGACCGGGAGATTCTCGATCTCATACCTGAAGCCGCTGCGCGCCAGTACCAGGTCATCCCTCTGTTCAGGGCGCAGGACTCGCTGGGGCTGGCGATGTCGGACCCGATGAACTTCGAGGCGGTGGATGAGCTCCAGATGATGAGCGGCCTGATCATCGAGCCTTTCATCTCGGCACCGATGGACATCGGGAAAGCTCTCGACCAGCACTACGGCGGACGGCAATCCATGGCGGAGCTCTTCGACGGAAGCGAGGAGAATGAGGCTGCCCAGGGAAGCGAAGAGATCGAGTTCAAGAGAATCCCGGACAGGGAAACAGGATCTCCGGTTACGAGGATCGTCAACCGGCTCCTCGTCCAGGCCATCCGGGAGGGCGCGAGCGACATCCACATCGAGCCCTGGGCGAACAGAATCAGGGTCAGGTTCCGGATCGATGGAATCCTCCACGATATGCCCGCGCCGCAGCTCGACGTCTACGAGGCCATCGTGTCGAGGATGAAGATCCTCGCCGGCATGAACATCGCCGAGAGGAGGATTCCCCAGGATGGCCGCGTCGATCTCAGCTCGGACGGAAAGGAGATCGATCTCAGGATCTCCTCCTACCCGACCTACTTCGGAGAGAAGATCGTTATCAGGCTGCTCAACAAGAAGAGAGCTGTTTACGAGCTCCCCGCACTCGGTTTCAGCGGAGAGTCCCTCCGCAGGTTCCACAACCTGATTCAGGAGCCGCACGGCGTCATCCTGGTAACGGGTCCGACGGGAAGCGGAAAGACGACGACCCTGTATGCGGTTCTCAACAAGCTGCGCGGCGTGGAAAAACACATCCTGACCATCGAGGATCCGATCGAGTATCAGATGGACCTGATCTGCCAGTCACAGGTGAATCCGAAGGCGGGAATGACGTTTTCCACCGGGCTGCGGGCGATCCTGCGGCAGGATCCCGATGTCATCATGGTCGGAGAAATCCGTGACAGGGAAACGGCGGAGACCGCCATCCACTCCGCTCTGACGGGACACCTCGTCCTCAGTACGCTCCACACGAACGACTCGGTCGGGGCCGTCACCAGGCTGACCGAGATGGGTGTGGAGCCGTTCCTCATCGCCTCGTCGATCGTCGGCGTGCTCGCCCAGCGTCTCGTTCGCATCATCTGCAAAGAGTGCAAGGAGTCGTACGAGCCGGGCGAGGACGTTCTCCGCAGGCTCGGCCTCGCGGATAACGGGAAGAACGTCGTCTTCCACCGCGGGAGAGGGTGCGCCTCCTGCAGGGAAACCGGGTATCGTGGACGCGTGGGAATCTACGAGGTGCTCGTCGTCGACAGGGCGACGAGGGACCTGATTTCGCGCGAAGTCGGCCCGTCGCAGATCAGGGACACCGCCGTCGAGGGCGGAATGAGCCTGCTGAGAGAAGACGGGCTGTCGAAAGCGGTTTCCGGCGTGACGTCGATCGAGGAAGTCCTGCGGGTTACCGGATCGTCGTAGAGGCTTTTGCCCGCGAACCGCACCGTGATCTTCAGGGGACAATGAGATGCCGGTTTACGAATACATCGCCCGGGACCCCTCCGGCAACAGAATCAGGGGGAAGCTGGAATCCGAGAGCCGATCGAAGGTCCTGGATGAGCTGATAAAGCAGCGGATCGTACCGACGTCGGTGAAGGAAGCACGATCTCTGCGCGACTTTCTTCCCGCATTCCCGGGAAAATCAGTGAAGACCGGGGAGCTCATCATGTTCACCCGGCAGCTCCTGACCATGATGAAAGCAGGTATCAATCTCCTCTCCTGCCTCCACTCGCTCAGGGTCCAGGTGAAGAATCCCGTGCTCAAAAGCGCCATTGAGCGAATGCACGCGGACGTCAGGGAAGGGAGCTCTCTCTCCGAAGCGATGTCCCGGCACGGGAGCATTTTCTCGGATGTCTACGTGAGCACGATACGGGTCGGTGAAGAGGGAGGAGTGCTCGACGAAGTGCTGGACCGGCTGGTCGGGCTCCTGGAGCACGAGGCGGAGACGAGGTCGGCGATGAAGCAGGCGATACGGTATCCGATCATCGTTCTCGTCGCACTGGTGATAACCTTCGCCGTGGCGGTTCTGTTCATCCTGCCGAAATTCAGCCAGCTCTTCACCAAGTTCGAAGCCGAGCTCCCGCTGCCCACCCGGATCCTTCTGGGGATAAACAGTGCGGTTCACGAGAACGGCGTCACCATGCTGATTGTCATGATCGTCGTCGGATACGCGGGTTATTCGATTCTTCGAAGCAGAGCGGGGAAGAAGTACTGGGACGAGCTGAAGCTGAAGATTCCGGTGGTTGGTCCCCTGTTCGTTCAGATCGCCATATCCCGCTTCGCCAGAATGTTTTCGACCCTCGACAGATGCGGCCTGCCGATTCTGAGAAACCTCGAAATCGTCGCGGAAACGGTCGGCAATATCGTCATCGCCCGTGAGATCATGCGGCAACGGGAGAGCGTCAGAAAGGGGGGGTCGATCGCGGAGCCGCTGGCGGAAAGCCGGTATTTTCCGCCGCTGGTTTCTGAAATGCTGTCGATCGGTGAGGCCTCGGGGTCCATGGACGAGTCGCTCTCGGCGGTCGCCGATCACTACGACCGTGAGGTCCAGTACACTCTGAAGAACATGGCGACTCTGATCGAGCCGCTGATCACTCTGATCATGGGTGCCTTCGTCCTCTTCATGGCCGTGGCGATCTTTCTCCCCATGTGGAAAATGACGAGCATCATACAGAAGTAGTCGTCGAACGGTACGCACCGACCGGCACGGAATCAGCTTCTCTGCTCCCGGGGACGTGCCTGCACGTGGCAGGAAAATTGCACTTGTTCACGACGGTGGAGGGAGGTCCATCAGGATGATCACCGCCCCTCGAGCGGAAGGGACGGCTCACGTCGCACCACGCCGTCACAAGCGGTTTTGCCATTGCCCGATTCGCGCAGGCGAGGCGGGCTTCTCCCTCATCATGCTCCTCATCACCATCACGGTCCTCACCATCCTGGCGGCGATCGCCATGCCGCGCGGCGATGAGATGGCGAGGATCAAGGTGAATGCTGCGGGACGGAGGGTCGGCGGCGACCTCAGATATGTGCAGGATCTGGCGATGAGAACAGGTGAGTCGCACATCGTGTCCTTCACGCGTGACGGATACCGGGTGAGGAAGACAGGGGGAGGCATGGTGGAGGATCCGTCCCTGAGGGGATCCCCCTTCGCGGTGGACATCGGCGACGAGTTTCCCGGTGTCCGGATCATCAACTCGTTTCCGGGGAGCTCGGTGTCCTTCGACCGCAAGGGAAAACCGGGCAGCAGCGGATCGGTCACGCTCTCGCTGGGCCGGACGAGTGCCACGCTGCGTGTGGAAGCGGGAACCGGGAGAGTCACCTTCTGACGGGAGAGAACCCCGGCATGAGCCGAAGAACAAGAGATTCCGGTTTCACTTTCATCGAGCTCGTGATCATCATCGTCATGGTCGGGATCTTCCTCCCCGCCGCTCTCGTGACCATGCAGAGCGGTGTCGTGCATGAGGAGAGAGACCGGATCGGCCAGCAGCAGCTGACGCTCGCGGAAGCCACGATGGAGGAGATCATGGCGGACCGGCATGCACCGGGCAGAGGGCTCACGTACCTGACGCCGGGGAGCTACGGGCCGGTTCCCGGCCTCCCGGGCCTGACCCGGAAGGTATCGGTTCAGGAGATCAGGGTCGGGGGAAGACCCGGGAAGTCGGTGACCGTGACGGTTTCTGCTGCCGGGTCGCAGGATGTCACGATCGTGACGACCTTTCTGGAGAACTGGTGAGATACCGCATTTCAGGGAACAGGAAGAATGGATTTACGCTCGTCGAAGTCGTCATTGCGATGACCATCCTCTCCGTCGTCGTCACCATCCTGGCGGGGGTGTTCGTCACGAATGCCGATGTCTTCCGCAGTATCGTGAAATCGAATGACGATCTCAGCGACCTGCGGCTCGCGGCGGGGAGAATGGCGATCGAGATCCGGTCGATACGGGACAAAAAGAGCATTCAGCAGGCGACGGGATCGAGCTTCCGCTTCCAGAACGACGACGGTGACCAGGTCAGGCTCGAGTACGACGGGAGAAGCAGAGTGCTCCTGCTCAACGCGAACACACTCGCGGCGGACATCAGTTCGTGCCGGTTCGTCTACTACGACGCCGGAGGCAGGCAGCTCGATCCGCCGAGGATCCACCCCGACACGAACATCTGGAGTGTGGGAGTCGAGCTCGCTGCTGCAGGGGCAGGGGGATCGGTCGTGAAATCGAGGTTTTACCCGAGGAATCTGCTGTGAACAGGACGGCGGTCAGTCGAACGGAAAAATCCTGTGGAGGAGAGGTCGGCCAGGCGGCCGTGTTCGGAGTTCTCATCCTCCTCATGTTCTCCGCCTACGGCATCATGAGCGTCATGGACGTGGCGAAGGAGAGCGCATCGGTGGTGTACGGGCTGCGGTCACAGGAGGCGCTCTACGCGGCGGAGGCCGGCCTCGAATACGCGATCGAAGAGATCAAGGCGGGGAAGCCGGATGCGGGAAACATTTCGAACCTGCGGATCGGCAACATGACGGTGACGGTACAGAACCAGAACAACAGGACGCTGACATCGACGGCCAGTGCGGGCGACCTCGCTCTGAGCCGGTCAATCACCCTAAGGATACAGGTGTCCCGGCTGCCGGGGGCATTCGAGTATGCGCTCTACGTCGACCACGCGAGAAACGAGAATTTCAACGGACGGGGAACGATCGAAGGGAATATCCTGTTCGACGGCGACAGGATCAAATTCGGAAAGAGGATGAACCTGAGAGACACCATCGTCTACGTACCGCGCTCAGCCGTCATCCAGGACAAGAGCGGTTCACCGTTCGTCCGTCACGACTACATGTACCGGGATGAACCACCGGACGATTTCCCGCACCTCGCCACCGGTTATTACCGCTCGTACGTCGACAATGACGGGGGGTACCAGAGCCAGATCCCCCTCATCTTCTTTCCGGTAGACCTGAAGAACTACGAAGACCGGGTGTTCTACTGCGACTGGACCCTGATCATATTGAGCACGGTGAGGGGACCCGGCGTCATCTGCTCCAGGGACAACATCATCCTCATGGGAAACGCCCGCCTCGGGCCCGGTGTCACGGTGATCGCGGGGAAGGATCTCACGGTGTGGAACAGTACGGTGGAGAGCGGCAGGGACATCGATTCCATTCTGTTCTCATTCGACAGGACATGGATCCTGGACGGGAGCGATATAACCGCCTCGGTCGTCAGCGCGGGCGACCTTATCACCGGCGGCTCCGCGTCCGTGACGGGGCCCTGCCTCGTTCGCGGGACCCTGTTCCTCAACGGAGATTTCTCGAACGAAGGGAGTCTCGTCACACGGAGACTCGGTCGTTTCAGTGGAAACGGGACGATCAGGTACTCGGACGAAGCAGCCGATGTCCCGGGCATCCCCGGATTGACCGGCAGGTCGAACGTCGACAGGCTGAGCTGGAAGGAGATCTGAACCACTCGATCCGGAAGGGGAGTGAAAAGCGCTCCATGGGTTATTTCACGAAACTGTCACAGGCGCTGCGGTTCAGAATGAAAGAGAGCCCGGAAGGGAAAGCGCGGGTCACCGCACGGTTCGATGCGATTCGCGAAGCGGCTCGCAGCCTCACCGGAAAACTCGTCCCCTCGCTTCGATTCCGGGCCGGCATCGACATCGGAAGCAGGTCGGCATCCCTCGTCATCCTCGAAAGGGCGGGAAGTCGATGGATCCTTCGGGGGTCGGCACTGAAGGAGTACGGTACCGGGCAGAAGCACGAGGCGGTGGGCGAGCTGCTCCGTAATCTCGAGCAGAGTCTGCAGGGGATCGTCGGACGGTGGGCCTGCCGCGATGTCCCCATCTTCCTGGCCGTCTCGGGAAAGAACGAAGTGGTGAAGCGTGTCGTCACGCCGTTCATGAAACACCGGGAGCTGAAAGAGGCTCTGCTGCTTCGTTTCGAGAGGGAGTCGTCGTCTGTCCACGAAGGAGTGGGAATGGGTTACCGGATCGAGCGGCAGAGAACCGACGGCGATGATCGGATGTTCGAGGTGACGGTTTCCGTCGTGAAGGGGGACATCCTCGAAGACTTCGTGGAACCGTTCGAGAACGCCGGATTCGCCGACATCCGTCCCGTCGCGGTGTCTCTGATATACCGGGACGCTCTCGTCTGCGACGAGCCGTACCTCATACTCGACATGGGACGCGAACGGACGGGTTTCTACGCATCGGTGCCCGGTAAAACGGCACTGTACCGCGAAGTCGGTATGGGCGGTGAGAACCTCACCGAAGCCCTCACGGGGAGGTTCTCGTCCTCGAAAGGTGTTCTCGAGCTGACCGGGGAGCATGCGGAGCGGTTGAAGAAGAAGTACGGGGTTTCGAGTGAACTGATCCGGTCGGACAGGACGGCAGAGGAAGCGTACGAACTCATACCCGAAATACTGAAGAGCGAGCTGGACAAGCTGATTGCGGAGATCAGGAGAACCGTGCAGTACATGAAGTCGACCCTGGGCTCACCTCCGTCCCGGATATTCCTCTCGGGCGGCGGCTCGTCCCTTCCCGGCGTCACGACGTATCTGCGGGAGGTTCACGGCGTGGAGGTGAAGCTCCTCGAATACCCGGACACCGTCCTCGGGACGGATGAGGGAGAGAACACCCCGCTGCCGGCCAACCTCCTGACTCTCGCTCTCGTCGGGCCGCTCGGACTCGGGCGGCAGGGTATTCTGAGAACGGCACGGTACCGCGTGCGGAAGCTCCTCCGCCTCGAGCGGAGGATCTTTCGTAACGCCGTAGCAACGACCGCTGCTTTCATAGCCGGATACACGATCCTGACACAGGGGATAACGGAGAAATCGAAAATAGACACCGTTCTCATGAACTACAGCACCATCATGGCAACCGATCTCGGTATCAGGGCCAGAAAACTGAATGGGGAAAAAGAGGAACTCCTTCTGCTCGAACGGTTTCTCAGGAACGATTTTCCCGCGGGGCCCGACATGGTGACTCTCATGAGAGAGCTGTCCCACATCGTCCCGGACTGTGTGATGCTCACGAGGCTCGAGATCATTTCCAACGACACGAGCGGCGGCCCGGGGCCGGGAGGATCACAGAAGCTGATGATGCCCGAGAGCGCCGGAGACGAGTGGCCGGGACCGATCATCGTCATCGACGGAGTGATAGACGCAGGACCGCTCTACCTCGAAGCGAATCTCTCGAATTTCAATCGAATCCTGAACGAGTCGGGGCTCTTCGAGGATGTCAGGCTGATCTCCTGGGAGAGAAGCGAAGAGAAGAGGGAGAATGTGCTGACATTCTCGGTGATGTGCTCGATGCACCCCTGGCTCCGTGGAGCATGAGAAGATGAGAAAGCTCTATTGCAACATCGCAGCGCACACACTCGTCCTCGCCGCCATCACGGCCTTCTTCTTCCTGTTCGTCTTCTCGCCGCAGAAGGCGAGCATCGGCCGGTTCCACACGATGGTGAAGAACAAGGTTCATGAGATAGAGGAGAGTCTCGACGCACTCGGTGACATCACCGGCGAAAACACCGAGATGTCCTCGCTCAGGGACAAGGTGGAAACAGCCCGCGGGCGGTTTGCACCGTATGACGGCGTCGGGGACGTTGCACTCGAGCTTGCGGACCGCTGCCGGCAGCTCGGTATGACGCCGACGAGAGTCATTCCTCCCATGGAGTGGAGGTCCGAGGAGCGTGTCGTGCGCACAGTGCCCGGGCTCGTTATCGTGGAGGTACCGGTGGTGATCGAAACGAGCGGGACGTTTGCCGCTCACGGAAGATTCCTCGAGACGCTGGACGGCTTCCCCTATTATGTCACTCCGGTCGAGATGTCGATGGGCACCACCGTACCGGGAAAGGGTCCGGTCTCGTGCAGCACCCGGTTCCTCGTCTATGCGCTGAGGCGATCCGTTCCCCCCGAGAGGGATGAAAATGAAGCTTGATAAACGGTTCAAGGCTGACAGGAAAGTAACCGTCCTGTTCTTCTCCGTGATGATCGCCGGCATTTCCCTGTCCGTTGCGAACAGGTCGAAGGAGAAGAAGATTCACCCGGATCCGTCACCGGATCTGAAATGGGAAGAGACGCTGCCCGTGGCGGCTTTCGAGTCGGCTCGACCCGCCGGCGTCGACTTCCCGACGCACGACACATGGGGGCGCGATCCGTTCCTCCCTCCACCTCCTCCCGCCAGGGGAAACGGGACCGGGAATGCGAAAACACGGAGTGCACCCCGTCTCGTACTGACGGCCATCCTGATCGACAGAGAGGTGGAAGCGGCGGTGATCAATGGAGAGGTATACAGGAAAGGACAGAGAATCCACAGCTATACGGTTGAACGGATATCGCGGGGGCATGTGACTCTGTCGAAGGGTCCGGAGAAGATCATCCTGAAAATCTGAAGAGGAATTCCGTATGAGAAGACTACTGGCAGCCTGCTCAGCCCTGTTCGTGTTCGCCTCGGGCGTGCCTGCCGGCGATTCGTACGCCGGAACGTCCGGCGGGAACACGATGGGTATGATAGAGAGAGTCCTCACGGAGGGAAGCGGCTCCCGCCCATCGGTGGTCATCGAGCTCTCCCGTCCATCCGAATACGAGGTGGCATGCCTGCGTGACCCCCCGAGAATCGCCGTCGACCTGCACGACACGCAGTCTCCCGGCGGTCCGCAGTACATGGAGGTCGGAGGCGGTCTGCTCAACTCGATACGATGGGCACAGAATTCTCTCGATCCGATGACCTCCAGGGTCGTACTGGATCTGGCCTCCGAGAACGGTGAACTCCCCGATTTCCGGGTCGAAACCGAAGAATCGCGGGTGGTCATTGCGCTCGGAAGCGGTTCCCCGGACGAAGCCGGCGGGCGGGCTTCTGAAGAGGAGAAGTCTGGGGACGATCCGGCCGCAAAGCGCAGGCTCATGGACCTCGCCGTGCGAAACGCCGAAGTCGAGTCGATTCTCAGGATGCTCTCGGACACGTACGGTCTCAATATCATTTCCGACGGGAGCTTGAAAGGCAGGGTAACCACCGACCTCAGCGGAGTCGACGTGGAGGAAGCCCTCGAAGCGGTACTCCGGGCGGGAGGATACCGTTATGCGAAACAGGGTGACATCATCATCGCCAAGGAGCGCTTCGAGGGCAAAGGCGACATGGTGACGAAGCTCTTCACCCTGGATTACATCGATGCCGACGCGGTGAAAGCGGCATGCAGCAGAATTCTATCGGAAGAGGGAATCGTGGAGAGCTTCTCGAGAAGCCTGCTCGAGAAACCGGATGGCTACCTGGACGAAGACCGCATCTTCCGGGTGAAGAAGGACATCCTCCTCGTCATGGATTACCCGGATGTGGTGAACATGATAGACGAGCTCGTCGAAGTGCTCGACGCGGCGGTTCCCCAGGTGATGATCGAAGTGAAGTTCGTCGAGACCTCCGTCACGGAAGATCTCGATCTCGGCATCAAGTGGAATGTCGACGCCGAATTCAGCGGTGAGCCGCCTGTCGATCCCGAACTTCAGGAACAGCTCGGATCATCCAGTATCCAGCTGCCGAACAAGACGTTCGAGGACGGGGATTTCGTCTTCGGACAGCTCAAGCTGCACCAGTTCCGGAGCATCCTCCAGGCGATCGAGCAGACCGGGAACGCGAAGCTGCTCTCCAATCCGAAGATCGCCACACTCGACAACCATGAGGCGCAGATCCGGATCGGGACGAAGCTCCTGATCTCGCAGCGGGAGCGTGGCCTGTCCGGAGAGATCGTCTTCGAGTCGTTCGAGGAGCTCGAGGTCGCGATCCGTCTCTCCGTCATTCCCCACGTGCACGAGAACGGAGACATGACGCTGCAGGTCAGGCCCATGGTCGAGGACATCGTCGGCTACACGGGACAGTTCCAGGATCGGCCGATCATCGCTCAACGGGTGGCCGTCACGCAGGTGACCGTGGGGAAGGGAGAGACGGTCGTGATCGGCGGCCTGATGAAAGACGCCGAGATCGACACCTACACGCGGGTGCCGCTCCTCGGACACATTCCCCTTCTCAAGTATCTGTTCACGCACAAATCGACCAGGAACGAGAAACGGGATCTCATCATCTTCATCACACCGAAACTGCTGACCGGAGAAGACCGTGAGAGTTGATTATTCATACCATTCCGGTTCTGGTGGCCGCGGGAGGGGATCACGGGGCGTGAGGTCCCAGCCGGTGCCATCACCATCCACGAAGCGGGGGAATGCGGGGCAGTGCTGAAAAAATCGAGAAATCCGATGCCGCCGGAGGAGGAAGACCATCTCGTGGATGCCGTCCTCGTGAGAAATCTCGCAACCCACGGGCTGACGGTGGAGGAAATGAAACGGATCATGGAAGAGATCAGGGCGCGGTGGTGGAAGAGGGGATATGATCGGGTCGAGAAGGATCTCAGATGACATCACGAAAGCCTCCCTCCTCCTGATACTCACCGGTTGCACGGGCGCTCCTCACCCCCAGAGCCCGGCACTCCCTTCGGTTTCCTCCGACGGATTCGTCACCTGGCAGAGCCCTGAATCCGTCCTCGCCCGGCTGCACTGTGTCTCCGGCGGATCGGATTCCGAAGCATGGATGTACGGCTGTTCCCGCGAGTACCGGACCGACCACAGCCTCCCGTTGCCTCTCTCGATCACCGGGGGTGACTGCTCAGGGGTGTTCGAGGGTGTCGACCGGCGCGGGTGCGTCGTGACGAGCGACACACTCCGCTTCTCCGCCGGGGGTCGCCGGAGTGAGCAGGAGCTCCTCGAAATAACGATGATCGACGTGGGGTGGGGGGACTCGCACCTGCTCGTTCTTCCCGGGGGCCTGACGGTGCTCGTCGACTGCGGAAGCAGCAGGCACCTCGATGATCTCGTCCTCTATCTCGATACCCATCCCGGCGTTGCGAAGAGGGGCGGAATCGACGTCGTCGTCCTCACCCATGCCCACGAGGATCACACAGGCGGAGCGCTCGGCTCTCCACACCTTCCGGCGGACGGGATCCTGGAACGATACGCACCGTCTCTCCTCCTTCTTCCGGACGTGGACACCGATCCCGCCTTCGGACCGATCACCTCATACGCTCGCGACCGGGACATCGGTGTCCACGTTCTTCGCACGGGAGACACCGATGATTCCCGGCAGGATGCTCTCGGCTGGGATTCCCGTATCAGGGTGGAAGTCCTGAACTCGGGCTGGCCCGGGGATCACGCAGAGGTCAACAACACATCGCTCGTGCTCAGAGTCTCGTACGGCGACATGGACATTCTCCTGACCGGAGACGCGGAACAGGAGGCGGAACTGCGGATGCTCTCCGCATCGGTCGGCTCGGCCAGGCTCGCCTCGGAGGTGCTGAAGCTGAGCCATCACGGCTGCGAGGACGCAAGCTCGCCGGCGTTCCTGCTGGCGGTGAGCCCCCGGGTTTCGCTCCTGTCCGTCGACGGGAGCGAGGTCGGCTGGTCACTGCCGGACGACCGCGTCCTCTCGCTGGTCGAAGCCCTCTGCTCCGATCTGTTCAGAACCGACGTCCCGGCAGGGAAGTCGGCCGGTTCGAACATCGGGATGCTTTCCGACGGACGGTTTTTCGAGGTGCGGCCGCACTGATTTCTTCACCTGTTTGACAGCCTGCCGCCCCCGTAATACATTTACCTCATCTTCGCGGAGGGAAATACATGCGTTTCCGGTCGTTGGCGATCACTCTGATTCTTCTCTCGCTCTGGACATTCGCCGGCTGCGGCCGGGATTCGGGATCCCCGGCGGGAGAGAAACGCCGCGTCGTCGACGACCTGGGGAACGTGGTGGAGGTTCCCGATTCCCTGCAACGGATCATCTCGCTCGCTCCCAACGTGACGGAACTGGTCTGGTTCCTCGGTGAATCCCGACGGCTCATCGGCGTCACCACACAGTGTGACTGGCCGGAGGAGGCACTCCGGCTGCCCCGCGTGGGCGATTTTTCGCATCCCGGCCTCGAACGGATCGTGGCACTGTCTCCAGACCTGGTTCTCGCCACGTCGGTGGAGCAGCAGCAGTGGAACAGGAAGCTGTCGGCCCTGGGGATCCCGGTCTACACGGTCTATCCGCGAACCTGCGACGAGCTCGTGGAGAGTATGCGCCGCCTCCTTGCTCTTTTCGGAAATCCCCGGCAGGGAGCGGACTCCCTCGAGGCTTTCTCCCGGCGTCTCGACCGGTTCCGGCGGGTCGAGGAGGGCCCCGGGGAACCGATTCCCCGTGTCTACGTGGAGATCTCAGACAATCCCCTGATGACGGCGGGAAAGGGCTCGTTCGTCGACGACCTCATCCGGAGAGCCGGCGGTGCCAACGTGGTCGGTCGTCTCGAAAGGGACTACTGCATCATCAATCAGGAACGCATCGTGGAAGCCGATCCCGAGGTGATTTTCGTGTTGCACGGGCTCGCCGATGCCGGGGACGTTGCACGACGGATCGGGTGGGAAGGGGTGAGCGCCGTGCACCGGGGCCGGATCTACGATGATGTGGATCTCGACCTGGTTCTGAGAGCGGGTCCGCGTATCCTGCAGGGACTCCGCCTGCTCGAGGAGAGAATACATGAGGCCCTCTGATCCGCCCGCATACAGGAAGGCGGAAGTATACAGAAAAGTCGGCGTCCTCGCTCTTCTCCTCACAGCGGTCTCCTTCGCGGCGCTCTTCATCGGACCGGCGGGCTCCTCCGCCGGCGTCATCCTCGACCTGCGGCTTCCCCGTGTCGCACTGGGCGTCATCGTCGGCGGTACACTGGCTCTGTCCGGAGCGGTGTTCCAGGGAGTCCTCCGCAATCCGCTCGCCGATCCCTACATTCTCGGAACGAGCGCGGGCGGAGCGCTGGGAGCCGTCTGCGGCGTGCTCCTCACCGGCAGTGCCCGTTTCGTTTCGTCGTTCACGGTTCCCGTTTTCGCCTTCGCCGGAGCCTTCCTCACGACTCTGGCCGTGTATCTGCTGTCGAAGCGCGGCGGCCGCGTGCCCCGGGAGACGCTGCTCCTCTCGGGCGTCATCATCGGAACGCTGTTCGGAGCCATCATCATGTTCGTCATGACCTGGGCCGAAAAGGAGCTCCACGAGATGCTCTTCATCCTCATGGGATACCTCGGAATCATCTGGACCCGGGAGACCATCTTCATGGTCGCGATCGTCACGATCATGGTGTCCGCCGGCGCCGCGGTCGTCTACCATCGTGCCCGAGACCTCAACCTCCTCATGCTCGGCGAGGAGCAGGCCCACTCGCTGGGTGTCGATGTCGAGCGGACCAAGCTCGTTCTCTTCTTCGCGGCATCGCTCATCACTGGGGCTGTGGTCTCTCTGAGCGGCCTGATCGGATTCGTCGGGCTGATCGTTCCGCACGTCGTCCGCATGGCACTGGGCACGGACCACCGCATGCTCCTCCCGGCGAGTTTCTTCGCCGGGGCGATGCTCCTCGTTCTTTCGGACACGGTTGCACGGTCGCTGTTCGTGCAGGAAATTCCGGTCGGTGTCGTCACCGCCATTTTCGGTACTCCCTTTTTCATCTACCTGCTCAGGAGGGAGACAAGGACGAATGTCCGCGGATCGTGACAGCAGGGCGATCCGGGCCGATGCCCTGAGGTTTTCCTACGGAGAAAAAGCCGTCGTCGACGACCTCTCGTTCGACGTCCCGGCGGGAGAGATCCTGGGCATCATCGGAAGGAACGGAAGCGGAAAGACGACGCTGCTGCGGCTCATGACCGGCTGGCTCAGGAGGGACTCGGGTAACGTCGAAGTGTTCGGCGAGGACATCGAGCGGATGACGAGGGGAAGGAGGGCGAGAACGATCTCCCTCCTCACTCAGCTGACGGACGTCTCGTTCGAGATCAGGGTGATCGATCTCGTTCTCCTCGGGAGGGCGCCCTACCTCGGAAAGTTCCAGGAATCGGGTTCCGATGATCTGGAGATCATCCGCTGGGCCATGGAGCTGGCGGAAGTGTGGGATTTCCGAAACCGGAGTGTCACCGAACTGTCGGCGGGGGAGAGGCAGCGGGTCATGATCGCCCGTACGGTCGCTCAGGACACGCCCTTGCTTCTCCTCGACGAGCCCACGAGCGCGCTGGACATTGCCCACCAGAAGCTCGTCATGGAAAACCTGTTCTGGCTGAAGAAGACGAAGGGGAGAACGATCCTCCTCGTCACTCACGACGTGAACCTCGCCGGCAGGTATGCCGACCGCGTTCTCATGATCGAGAGCGGGAAACGCGTGGCGTGGGGACCGTCCTCGGACGTCATCCGGGAGAGCAACCTCAGGAGAACCTTCGGTGTCGATCTCGTTGTCGAAGAGCGTCATGGAAAAAAGGTCGTGCTCGAGTGGGAGGACGGGGGAGCTCCGGCTCCTTGGGAAACACCGTGATCCACTCCGGGGATCGCCAGCAGCCCCCGCGCGGTTCGTCCTCATCGCCGCCGCGCTCCTGGCGGGATCCGGCACGACTGTCTCCACCGCCTTCCCGCCGCCGGACACGACGACCTCCGTCTCTTCCGACCGGGCGGCCGGTCCGGACACAACCGGAGCCGCTCTGTTCATCCAGCTTCCCGACTCTCTCGTCCTCCCGCCTCCCGACACGACGGCGGCTCCGGCGGAGGCCGGTACGGACACCCTGGCCGTGATGCCCGACTCCCTTCCGCCCGACTCCGCCTGGTTCACGGACCCCGGCCTCGCGGCCGGCGTGGCGGGAAATCCGCGGCCGCGGCATGCCCTTCCCGGGGAGGTCCTGGTCATCACCCGGAGCGAGATCGAGCGGATCAGGGCACAGACGCCGGGCGGGCTCTTCCACTGGCTCGCATCGGCCCAGATCATAGAAACCGGGTATCTCGCGGACCAGAGCTACATCACCCATCGGGGAGCCTCTCCCCAGGAGATCGTGTTCCTGGTGGACGGAGACCGAACCGGTGAGCCGGTGACCGATCTCATGGACCTGCGCGAGATTCCGCTCGAGAGCATTTCCCGTGTGGAAGTGATCCAGGGTCCACAGGCATCCATTCTCGCCGGGGAAGCGACCGAGGCGGTCGTCAACCTGGTGACCTCCCGCCATTCCGGCGGAGCCGCCCGGAGCAGGATCTCCATCGTGGACGGCGACGGCGGGGCGACGATCGTGAGGGGAAGGTTCTCCCGGCATCTGTTCCCCAGGGGCTTCGTCAGCCTCTCGGCCACGAGGACGTCGGTCGACGGCCTGACCGGGTTCGAGCCTTCGTCGAGCACCCAGACAGCCGGGCGGACCGCGCTGGAGCTGGCCGGCACCCGGATCGAGGGCTGGCTGTCGCGAACGGCCCTCGAGAAAGAGAACGAGTCGGGAATCGAGACCGGGAGCCACGAGTACCTCGGCTACGGATTCTCCGCCGGGCGGGAGCTCGGAGATGACTGGGATCTCGAGGGAAAATTCTCCCGGATCACGCGCGAATTCCTGGGAGAGTACGACTTCCCCGTCGAGGACGCGGAGACGGGCAGGATCTCCTTCGACGTCGCCCTCACCCGCCGGTTCGGGCCCGATGCCCTGGTGAAGGGGGGCGTGGAGGGCTGGCGGGAACGGGTGGACTACCGGGACGGCGGGGGATACAGTATGCTCCGCGGGTCGGTGTACGGACTGGGCACGTTCGTCACGGACAGCCTGCTGTCGGTGCTCGTCGGCGGCAGGGTGGACCTCTACCGCGATCACGATCCGAAATCGACGGCCGCCGCGTCGGTGCGTCTCCTGGCGCACGACCGCGTCCGGCCCTACGCCGCCGCCGCGGCGGGAACCAGGGTCTCGCGCATGGGAGCGTTCGAGGAGGAGAACCTGTCGTTCGAAGCGGGGACAGACATCGACCTGGGAAGCAGTCTGTCCACGACGCTGTCCTGGTTCTGGCGGGACGGCGGAAAGGACATTCCACCCTCGGAACCCGAACATGACTTCTTCACGACCTCGCCGGCCACCGGCAGGCGAAGAGCGCTCCGGGCGACTGCACGCTACCGGACCGCGGAGCTCCTCTCTCTCCGGTTCGACTACACCCGCTGGAAGAGCGACACGGTGCTGCTCGACGCCGGCGCCCCCGCCGGCGTGCCGTCCTCCCACTCGGTCATCTCGCTCTCGGCCTTCCTCGAGAAGACGTGGAAGGACGGAAACCTCGGGCTGGAGGGGGCCGGCCTCGCAAAGTACCTCTCGGCCGGCGAAGCGGTCCTGGTGGACGTCAAGCTGGGCGTCCGGATCATCGACCTCGAGCTCTTCTACCACGCACGAAACCTCCTGGAAGAGGTCTACGAGCCCTTGGAGGGAGTCCCTGCACCGGGGCACGCCGCTCTCTGGGGATTCTCGTGGAGGTTCCTCGACTGAGCGGGGTGTATCGGGTGTTCCCGCGTTGACAAAGCGGTGAGGTCATAGTAGATTTGAGCATCTTTCCCCGGCAGCGTGATGAAACCGGAAGGGATCCATCCTTCCACGACCGGAGCCGGAACCGGAATCAGAGAATGACCATGATCGAGCTCGAGCTGCACGACGACCGGGTGATACGGGTCGAGGCGGGCACGACGCCGGCCGATGTGCTGGAGACCCTCCCCGGGAAGGAGTCCGACGGAGTCGTGGCGGCCGCGCTGGACGGCGAAACCGTCGATCTCCACCGCCCCCTCCACCGGGGCGGGAAACTGGAGTTCGTCAGGCTGGGCGATCCGGCAGGGGTCGACATCCTGCGTCACAGTACGTCGCATGTCATGGCGTGCGCGGTCAGGGAGCTCTACGACGACGTGAAGATCGCGATCGGTCCGTCGATCGAAGACGGGTTCTACTACGACTTCGCCGTGGACGAGCCGTTCACCCCGGAGGACCTGGAAAAGATCGAAGCGAAGATGGGCGAGATCGTGGAGGCCGACGAACCGTTCGAGCGGATCACCGTCGACCACGGGGCGGCGCTCGAGCTGTTCGGAAGGGAAGGGGAAGAGTTCAAGGTCGAGATACTCGAGGACATGGATGAGGAAGAGCGTGAGCGGGTGACGCTCTACCGCTGCGGCTCGTTCACCGACCTCTGCCGGGGGCCGCATCTCCCGTCCACCGGTCTCGTGAAGAACTTCAAGCTCCTCTCGACGGGCGGGGCTTACTGGCGCGGGGACGAGTCGAGGCCCATGCTCCAGAGGATCTACGGGACCTCGTTTCCCTCCCGCGAGGGTCTCGAGGACTACCTGAAGAGGCTGGAAGAAGCGGCGAAGCGCGACCACCGGAAGCTCGGGAGCGCTCTCGATCTCTTCAGCATTCAGGAAGAGGGAGGATCCGGCCTCGTCTACTGGCACCCGAACGGGGCGCTCATCCGTCACATCATCGAAACGTTCTGGAAGGATGAACACCTCCGGCGCGGGTACGACCTTGTGTCGTCACCCCACATAGCGCGCGCCGCGCTCTGGGAGACGAGCGGCCACCTCGACTTCTACGCCGAGAACATGTACCGCCCGATCGACGTCGACGGCACGGACTACATCCTGAAACCCATGAACTGCCCCTTTCACATCCTCATGTACAAGTCGGACATGAGGAGCTACCGTGACCTTCCCATCAGGTGGGCGGAGCTCGGCACGGTCTACCGCTACGAGCGCTCCGGCGTGCTCCACGGACTGATGCGCGTCAGGGGATTCACGCAGGACGACGCCCACATCTTCTGCAGGCCGGATCAGCTGGACGAGGAGCTCGTGAAGCTCATCGACCTGGCCGTGTTCTTTCTCACGACCTTCGGCTTCGAAGAGTATGAAATCTACCTCAGCACCCGCCCGGAGATGTACGTCGGGACTCCGGAGAGCTGGGACCTGGCTACCGCCGCCCTCGAGCAGGC
>CAZMKB010000023.1:0-22423 GCA_964566685.1 uncultured Gemmatimonadota bacterium
TGGACGGTCTGCCCGGGGAGCCGACGGCCAGGCTCGTCGCGATCTGCCGGGAGCTCGGGGCGTCGGCCTACTGCTCGGGGAGCGGGGCCCGCGGATACCTGGACACCGGCGCGTTCGAACGCGGCGGGATCGAGGTCGTGTTCCAGGACTACCGTCCGGTGGTCTACCCGCAGAGGTTCGGCCGCTTCATACCGGGGCTCAGCGCAGTGGACATCATCTTCAACTGCGGCGACAGGAGCCTGGAGGTGATCACGGCAGGAGGGGGAAACGGAAACGGAAACGGCAACGGCAGCGGGCGGAGGTGGGAAGAGGAGGTCGGGGCGGGCGGCGGCAGAGAGAAGGGCCGCGGGGATCCGGCCGCTTCAGGCGAACGGGAAGGAGGGCGGTGATGAACATCCTGGCGATCGGGGCGCACCCGGACGACCTCGAATACGGCTGCGGGGGAACGCTCGTCAAGTACGCCCGGAAGGGGCACAACATCTATCTCTTCATAGCGACCTTCGGCGACCAGGGCGGGGACCCCGAAGTCAGGAAGCGGGAGCAGGAGGAGGCGGGAAGGATCATGGGGGTGGAGAGGATCTTCTGGGGTGAGTATCCCGACACCAAAATCCCCAGCAATCCCCGGCCCATACAGGACATCGAAGAGGTCATCAGGGTGGTGAAGCCGAACTTCATCTTCACCCACTACCGGGACGACACCCATCAGGACCACCGGACCCTGACGAACTGCACCATGTCGGCCACCCGGTACGTGAAGAACTTCCTTTTCTACGAGACGCCGAACACCCAGAACTTCCAGCCGAACGTCTACGTGGACATAGGCGGTGTGCTGGATGAGAAGAAGCGCCTCCTCGAGGCGCACGCTTCCCAGATCGCGAAGACGAACATCGAGGACCTCTCCATCATCGAGTGTGCAGAGTCGACCTCGATGTTCCGGGGGATCCAGGGCAGGGTGAAGTTCGCGGAGGCGTTCGCCTCGCTGCGGCTCTTCATAAACATCTGAGTGAGGATGCCCGCGGTGCCTGGGCACGGCGGGACATAATCGAAATGGTATGAGTAATTCGGGCCATAAGACGGAGGCGGATGTCACGCAGAAGATCGGACATTCGCGCCCGACGATCCGGGAAGAAGACCACCGGGCGCTCGCCCGAGTGCTCGAGAGCGGCCGGCTCGCCGGGGGAGCCGAGGTGGACGGCTTCGAGCGCGAGCTCGCGGCCTACGTCGGCGTCGGAGGCGGAGCGGCCGTGAGCTCGGGGACGGCGGCGCTCCACCTGGCCCTCCACGCGCTCGGCCTCGGTGAGGGGCAGGCGGTGGCGGTGCCGGGCTACTGCTGCCGGTCGGTGCTCGACGGACTCAGGCTGGCGGGCTGCAGGCCGGTACTCGTGGACGTCGATCCCCTGAACCTCGTCATGGACACAGGTGGCGTGATGAGGGCGGTCAGAAGCGGCGCGTCCGGCGTGATCCTCGTTCACCTGCTCGGTTTCCCGGGGCCGGTGGAAGCGGTGCCGGGTATCCCGGTGCCGGTCATCGAGGACCTGGCCCAGTCGCTCGGGGCGGTCGTGGGAGGAAAGAAGGTGGGATCGTTCGGCGCGGCGGCCGTATGCTCCTTCTTCGCGACCAAGCTCATGACGACGGGTGAGGGTGGCATGGTGCTCTCCGGTGACGAAGGAATCGTCGCCGCGGTCAGGAGGATGCGCTCGGCCCGTCACCGTGCGGGAAACGGCTCCTTCGCCTATGCCATGAGCGACCTCCAGGCCGCTCTTGGCAGGAGCCAGCTGGCCGGGTTCGAGTCGTTTCTCGAGAAACGGCGGAGGCTCGCGCTGGCGTACCGGAGCGCGCTCGAGGGGCTCGAGCTCCGGTTCGTGACCGGTCCGGGGGGCGGTGAGCCGGCCTGGTACCGGTTCGTCGTCGAGACGGCCGGACGGGACGTGGGGGACATCATCCGCGGGATGGAGGCGGCAGGCGTCGAGTGCAGGAGGCCCTTCGAGGATCCCATCTACCGGTTCCTGGGGGAGGACGGTCTCCCCGGCTGCCGGGAGGCCTACGAGACGCTCGTCTCGCTGCCGCTCTACCCTTCTCTCGGCGAGGAAGAGGTCCGCATGATCGCGGGGAATCTGCGCGGGATCCTCGAGGGGAGGAAATTGTGATGGACACATGCTTAATTCGGAAACATTCGGAGAATTGCGTCGCGACGACGGTGCAGTGCCTCAGGGACATTCACGGGCGGAGGGCGCCGTGAGGATCAACACGGTCGAGTGCATCCGATACACGATCTTCGTCCTCTCCGTCATGGCGTTCGACCATTTCCGGCTTGCCGACCTCTTCGAGCGGAGCGGGAACCGGTGGCTCACCGTGCTCCTGGGAGCGTTCACGATCTCCTACCTCCTGACGCCTCTCGTCCGCTGGTTCTCGACCAGGACCGGGGTGTTCGATTTTCCCGCCGAACGGAAGGTCCACGAGCGCCCGACACCGCTCCTCGGCGGGGTTTCCATCTACGCGGCGTTCCTGATCACGATGCTGGTCACGGATGCCGCGACATTGCAGATGAAGGCGGTCCTCACCGCCGGCAGCCTCCTCTTCGTCCTGGGCATTCTCGACGACGTGTGGGGAGTCAGCGGGAGGATCAAGTTCGTTCTCCAGATAGCCGTCGCAGCCATCCCGCCGCTGGCCGGCGTGGCGGTCGACATCTTTCCCGAAGGTATTCTCGGAAACGCCGCCGAGACGGGATTGACCATTTTCTGGATCGTCGGCATAACCAACGCGTTCAACTTCCTGGACGGCATGGACGGCCTGGCCGGTGGGGTCGCCGCCGTCGTCTGCGTCTTCTTCAGCCTCATCGCCATGCGCACCGGACAGCAGATGTTTCTGCTGGTGAGCGTGGCGCTCCTGGGGGGAACGCTCGGCTTTTTGCCGTACAACTTCCGGCAGCTCAAATCGGCGACGGTTTTCCTCGGCGACACCGGATCGACCTTCATCGGCTTCATGCTGGCCATGATCGCGGTCATGGGAGAGTGGGCGGACAACGATCCGCTGAAGGCTCTGAGCATTCCGCTCCTCATCCTGGGAGTGCTCATCCTGGACATGATCTACACCACCGTCTCGCGTGTGGTGTCCGGGAAGGTGCACAACTTCACGGAGTGGCTCGAGTACACCGGGAAGGATCATCTGCACCACCGGCTCAACCGGCTGGGGCTCTCCATGAAGGAGAGCGTCCTCTTCATCTACGCGCTGACCGCCATCCTGGGCGTGGGGGCCATGATCATACGACGCTCCAGCACCACCGAGGTGTTCCTCGAGCTGTTCCAGGCGGTGGCGGTGTTCTCGATCGTGACCATCATCATGCTCCGCTCGAGAAACTGATCCGTCCCGCTTGAAATTGCCGCCTTCCGGCAGTAGTTTTGATAGCATGTCCCGGGAGTTCATCTCGCTACAGGCGATTCCGGGAGCAGCGCGGCCCCTGACGTCGGGCCGCGGCGTCCCGCCGGGAGGAACGATGGAGACGAAACACCTGCATGCGATGAGGAGTGCGGCCATGGCGCTTCTGATGTCAGCCTCGGTGTGCCCGGTTCCCGGCTGCGGCGGTAGCGGGGACCGGCCCGGACCGGAGCGGCGCTTCGTCGTGGAAGAAATAGACGGCGACGCTGTCGTCCAGCTGTATCTGGACGAGTTCGAGGAGCTCACGGGCGAGGAGAAGATCTTCGCCTCCTACCTCACCATGGCCGCGATCGTGGGGAGAGACATCACCTTCGACCAGCATCACCGGGACGCACTCAGGATCAGGAGGCTCCTCGAGGCTGTCGTCGAGAACCGGGAGGACCTCGACCGGAGCCTGTTCGAGAGGATCCATCGCTACACGAAACTCTTCTGGATCAACAATGGACCCTACGACGAGCACACCGGCAGGAAGATCATTCCCGGATTCACGCCCGATGAGTTCCGAACGGCCGCCGTCTGGGCGTACGAGGCCGGTGCCTTTCCGGAATTCGACTCCGAAGAGGATCTCTCGCGGGAGCTGGCCGGCCTCGAGCAGGTGATGTTCGATCCGGTCTCTGAACCCGTCCTCACGAATAAGAACCCCGGCCCGGGGCTCGACGTCCTTACCGGGAGCGCCAACAACCTGTACCACGAGGTGACGCTGGCCGAGGCCGAAGCGTTCGACGAGCGCTACCCGCTCAACTCCCGGCTCGCCCGGGTAGGCGGCGAGGTGACAGAGCAGGTGTACCGGGCAGGGGGGAACGGCGTCCCGCCCGGCCTCTACAGCAGTGAGCTCGGCCGTGTCATCGCGTACTTGGAGAAGTCGCTGCCGTATGCTTCTCCGGGACAGGAAGAGATGATCCGGCACCTCATCGATCATTTCCGGACGGGGGACCCGGAGGCCCGGGAGAAGGCGGACTTCGCCTGGGTCAGGACCGATCCGAAAGTCGACATCACCATCGGGTTCATCGAGGTCTACCTCGACCCGCGTGCCGTGAAGGGCGAGTACCAGGCCCTCGTCACCGTGCGCGACGAGGAGATGACGAGGCTCATGCGGGGCCTCGCCGAAAATGCCCAGTACTTCGAGGACCGGATGCCCTGGGAGGAGCGCTACCGGAAGAAGGGGGTCGAGCCGCCGGTGGCCTCCGCGGTGAAGGTGCTCACCGCGACTGGCGACGCCGGGCCGCTCTGTGTCGGCGGGGTGAACCTGCCGAACGGACAGGAGTTCCGGGAGAAGTACGGGTCGAAGAGCATCATGCTGACCAACGTCCTCGAGGCGGTGCGGGCCGCGCGGGGGAGCAAGCTGACCGACGAGTTCTCGTTCGACGAGCGGGAACAGGAGCTCAAGAGCCGCTTCGCCCACGAGGCGGGGAACCTGCTCATCGCGCTCCACGAAGTGCTGGGCCACGGATCCGGGAAGGTGGCGGAGCACCTGACGGAGGATCCGTCGGCCTACCTGAAGGAGTACTACAACACGCTCGAGGAGGCACGGGCCGACCTTGTTGCCCTCTGGCACATCGGGGACGAAAGGCTCCGGGAGCTGGGGCTTTCGAGCGGCCCGGAGGTCGCCGAGACGCTCTACCGGTACTACGTCACCAGGGATCTCACGGGGCTGGCGGCGGTACCCCACGGCGACCAGTTCGAGGAGGACCACCACCGGGGAAGGCACCTGATCGTATCGCACCTCATGGAGAAGGGCGCCGTGTCCATCCGGGAGCGGGAGGGCAGGCACTACTACGTGGTTGACGACCTCGAACTGATGAGGACGGAGATCGGGGGCCTGCTCGCCGAGCTCATGAGGATCAAGGCGGAGGGGGACTACGAGGCGATAAAGGGGCTCGTCGACCGTTACGGCACGAAGTTCGATCCCGTGATCCGCGACGAGGTCGTCAACAGGGCGCGCGAGGTGGGCCTGCCGCAGCGGTTCCCCTGCGTGATGCCAGACGTCGTCCCGATTCCCGACGAGGCGGGGAGGATCACGGACGTGGACATCCACTACCCGCGGGACTTCACGGAGCAGATGATGTCGTATTCGAAGATGCGGTAGCCGGGGTGTCCCCTTCTGGTGATGACGTGGGCCTTTCTCATCCAAATACAGTTCAAAATCAGAGTTCAATAAGATGAAAAGGGAACCTGTCATACTTCTTGGGATGCACAGGTCGGGGACATCGCTCATCGCCCGTTTACTCGGAAGAGCCGGGCTGTTCATGGGTAACGATAGGGACCGTAACAACGAATCGTTCTTCTTTCAGGATCTCAACAACTGGATGCTTCGCAGTGCAGGTGCCACCTGGGACAGGCCTGAGAATTTCAATTTCATAAATCCTACTCTGAAATCCGAAATGCTCCGCGTCATCGATCTTCAGTTCATGAGTTTTTGCAGAAGGAAGAAATATCTCGGAATATCGAAAGCCCTCAGATACCGGGATCTGAGGGAGCTTGATTTTCCCTGGGGTTGGAAAGATCCCCGAAACACATTCACGATCGATGTCTGGAAGGACGTTTTTTCTCGAATGAAACTCATTCACGTGTACCGGAATCCGATCGATGTTGCAAGGAGTCTCGCGAATCGGGAGAAGTACGAACAGCGGAAAACCGCTTCGGGAACCAGAAGAACAGTGAAAAATCGTTTGAAAGAATATGCGCTTGCCGGAACCGTCCTGTACCAGTATTCCTGCAGAGTGGAGGATGTACATGAAGGTATAATGTTATGGGAAATGTATACGAAACGAGCACTTTCGCTCGGAAAGACCGGGGATGGGAAAGTTCTTCACCTGAAATTCGAAGAAGTACTCCACTCCCCGCATGACCAGATTCGAAGTCTCCTGCGGTTCACCGGTCTGGATCCTGCCGAGTCCAGGATAGATGAGTTGGTTGGAGACATCCACCCCGGGAGAGGATGGGCGTTCATCAATGATAAAAAGGCGAGAGAAATACACGAAGAGGTGAAGAACAGGGAACTTGTCAGAAGACTCGGATATCACGAGCTTCCTTCTGTCCCGAAATCGGTATGGAGCGAAACCGACGAGTCGTCTTGACAACCTTTTGTGCCGACAGTATCTATTCTTTCAACAGGTAAACGTGCAGAGATACAGGAGAACGTGATCGTGAAAGGCGACAGCGTTCCTATGAGAGTTCTTCAAATAGCCAACACCGACTTTTTCTTCCGGTACCTACTGCTCGACAAGCTCATTGCGCTCAGGAAGGCAGGGATGGAGGTCCACCTCCTCTCTCCTCCCGGGAAATATCGGTCAGAACTGGAAGAGATGGGTTTTACCGTAACCTACATTCCGTTCAGCAGGGAAATAAACATTGTCAGGGATGTTCGCTCGATCATCAGTCTCGTAAAGTATATGAAAGAAAAACGATTCCATATCGTACATACGCACACGGGAAAGGGTGGTTTCGTCGGGAGATTCAGTGCCTGGATCGCGGGTATACCGATCATCCTTCATACCATTCACGGATTCTCTTTCTACAAGGGGCAGAGCTGGATTACATTTCGACTCGCGAAACTCGCTGAACGAGTGTGCGGCTGGATATCAGACAGGATCTTCTTCCAGAACAGAGAAGATTTTCAGGAAGTCAGACGAACGAAACTGCTGAACCCGAGGAAAATCCGATACATAGGAAACGGAATAAACATCGACTACATCCTCGAGGAAGCCGATTCCGGCAGAAAACGAAACGTCAAGAGCGAATTGCAGCTGGATAAGGACACGCCGCTCATCGGTTTCTTCGCCCGGCTCGAACCAATAAAGAGACACTCCTTTTTCCTGCATGCTTTTACATCGGTCGTTCGAAAAATACCGAATGCGGTCTGTCTGATCGCCGGTGAAGGACCTCTCCACGACCGACTCCGGGAGCTGACACAACACCTTTCAATAGAGAGAAACGTACGATTTCTCGGTTTCCGGGATGATGCGAAACAGCTCATCTCAGCCTGTGACATCATTGTTCTGCCCTCCTTCCGTGAGGGTGTCCCCCGCATTCTACTCGAAGCCATGGTGAACGAAAAACCGGTCGTCGCGACCGATGTGCGGGGAAATCGGGAGGTCGTCGATAATTACAGAAACGGTATTCTGATCCATCCCTACGATGCGGATTCACTCTCACGGGTTCTCTCGGACCTTCTGAAAGACGGCATCATGAGGGAGAAGATGGGAAAGGAGGGCAAGAAAAAGATTTTGAGAGAATTCGATGAGAGGAGGGTAATCGGGAGGCTGTTACGAGAGTATGATCGAGCAGCGGATGAATGCCTGGAGAAAATGCTCGAAACCACCTGATGCCGCTCCTCTCTCACCGCGAATCTTCCAATGAGATGAAACCAGATTTCTGTGATATCCGGCATCGAGGAAAGTTACCTTTCCGGCGAGGGGATCAGTGAAGTATTCTGTTTCAGTGATCATCGTCAGTTACAATGTCCGAGAACTTCTCCTGAATTGCCTCGAACGGCTCGGCTCAAACGGAGGCAGCTTTCCGATGGAAGTGATACTCGTAGACAACGCTTCCACCGATGGCACTGCCGAGGCTCTCGCTGACCTGAAGGAAAAGTACGGGCAATGGCACCTTATACTCAATCGAAAGAACACAGGATTTGCCCGTGCGTGTAACCAGGGAGCACAAATTGCAGCAGGTGAATACCTGCTCTTTCTCAACCCTGACACGGTCACGGAGCCGAGAACGATCGAGCGAATGGTCGATCACCTGAAGACCCATCCGACCGCCGGTGTTCTCGGGCCGAAGCTGGTCTATTCCGATGGTTCCCGCCAGCTGACATGCGGTCCACCCCTGAGTATCGTCCACAGTATTTCGGAGTCCTTCAGGCTCCACAACCTCTCTCGCAGGTTGTTCGGTGGAAGTCACTATATGAGCTGGGACCATGAAAGTCCGAAGGAAGTCGGGTGGGTTTCCGGAGGCTGCCTTTTAATAGAGAAGAAATTATTCGAAGAGCTGGAAGGATTCGACGAAAATTTCTTTATCTTCACCGAAGATATGGATCTGTGCCTGCGAGCGAGAAAAACCGGCAAGCAAGTTCTCTACTGGCCCTGCGTACAGATAGTTCACCTCGAAGCTCAAAGTCTGCGAAAGGCGAGGACGGTTTCACTCATCAGGAGATATCAAGGAAGATTGTATTATTTCAAGAAGCATCATGGTACCGTTGTGAGTATTCTGCACAGATTTATTTTTTCTGCAGCATCGTTCACTGAGAGTGTCGTCGTATTGTTCCTCGGTATGGTGAAGCAGGACGGAGAATATTTTCGAATTCTCGACGCTCACCTGCGGGCATGCGTGAATGTGTGGTTTCTCGAGATACCCGGAAACCGATATTGAGCTCGACTTCGTCCTTTCCGATTTGACCAGGAAATGGAATTTTCTGTCGGTAGAAATATGAAGATTCTGATCGCCGCACATTTTTCAGAGAACAGAGTGACGGGTGTGGGTCGCTACCTGAATCACCTGATACCCAGCCTCATCGAACTGGATGGAGAAAGCGAGTATGTCGTTGTCCTTCGATCGGATCTCGAGCAGTCTCATCCGCTTCTCGCATTCACCGCTCCCAACCTCAGAAAGATATTCGTAAGTCTCCATTCCGGTCCCGGAATCAGGCATCATTTGTCTCTTGCACGTATCGTCTGGCGTGAAAATCCGGATGTGTTCCATTATCCACACTTCGATCTCTCCCTCTTCCAGCGGGCTCGTTCCGTCGTCACGGTTCACGATCTGAAATATATCATGCGGCCCGACTTTCTGGCGGGGCCCGGGAAATTGAAAGCCTGGTACATAAAGTTTGCTCTCGGACTTTCTCTGAAGCGCAGCAGCCATGTCATTGCGGTATCGACGAAAACAAAAGAAGATCTTCTGAGACTTTACCATGTTGCAGAGGACAAGGTAACGGTGATTCATCATGGGATTGCATTGAATCGGACCGATCCGGGAGAGGAAACCGGGGGACTCTCCAAGGATTTTACCGGGGAGGAACAATTTATTCTCTTTGTCGGGGAACGTCGACCTCACAAGAACATCGAAAATCTCATCAAAGCGTTCGAGATGTGCCGTCAGCGGAGGGGAGCCGTCAAACTGGTGATCGTCGGAAAATCGTATGCCGATTATAAGGAACCGGAGCGCCTCGTCGAACGAATGGATTTGCAGGATGATATACTCTTTACGGGTTATGTCAACGACAGGGAACTCCATCGTCTGTATCGACATGCGACGATCTTCATCCTTCCGTCGTTCTACGAGGGTTTTGGTATCCCTGTCTTCGAGGCAATGAGTCACGGTGTTCCGGTCATTGCATCCAAAACCAGCTGTATTCCGGACATCGCCGGTGATTCAGCCTTGTACATTGACCCTGATGATACAGAAGATATTGCATCAGCGATAGCTGACCTGCTGTCAGATCATGAAAAACAGAAGCAATTGAGTGAGAGAGGAAAGCAGAGAGTTCAGGAATTGTCATGGTCGAGAGCGGCGGAACAGACGGTACGCGTCTATCATCAACTCCGCGAACAGTGATCCTGGTAAGGGAATTGGTATCGTGCTTCTCGGAGAAGACAGGCTTTTCTCAGCCTGACATTGAATCCACAATTACCTTGACACCATCTATTCTCAATGTAACTTAATCGTTGAATGCTGATTAGACGGGTTCTGGAAAAAAATCCGTGATCGAGATATGAAGGACTTCATACAGTTTCTCTGGAAGTACAGAAAACCCCTGCTCAAAATCAACATCACGGTGGCTATCGCTTCCGTGATCATCAGCCTCCTCCTGCCAAAATGGTACCGATCAAGTCTCACATTCATGATAGAAGAGGGTGACCAGTCCTCATTACTTTCAAGTCTGGTGGGAACGATCCCGCTCCCCTTCGCACAGGGGCTGACTTCACCGGCCGATAGATATATAGCAATTCTGAAGAGCCGGCGGGTTCTCGATGCCGTCATCGATCGTTTCGATCTCAAGGAGGTGTATAATAGCAGATACATGGAAGATGCATACAAGAGTCTCATGAACAATTCTGCCTTCATCGACAATGAGGATGGTACCGTCACGATCGAATGTCTCTACAAGGAAGATCCGGTCATCGCCGCTGAAATGGCGAACTTCTTCTTTGTCAAGGCGGAGAGCGTGAGTGTTGCTCTGTCGCAGGAACGTGCACGAAAATTCCGCGAGTATATGGAGCTGGCTCTTGAAGATGCCTATCGGGATCTTGCCGCCGCGGAGGATTCTCTCAATGCATTTCAGAACATGCAGGATGTGGTCGACATCGAGGAACAGCTCAAGGCTCTAATTGAGCAGATAGCAGTCCTTGAGGTGAAGAAAATGTCCCTTGAAATCGAGCGGGACTATCTCGAAAGTATCCATACAGAAGGTCACCCGGAAGTGCAATCTCTCGAAAAGAACATCGAAATCATCTCCGACAAGATACGTTCGCTGAAAACGAGTTCCGATTATTCCAACATTCCCCTCGAACAGGTTCCCGATCTCGGGATGATGTATCTTCGGTTATACCGGTCCATAGAGATAAAGCAGAAAGTGATCGAATTCCTTGTTCCTCAGGTAGAACAGGCAAGGATAGAGGAACAGAAAACTTCCTCCAACCTCGTGGTCCTCGACTGGGCGGTTCCCTTCGAGCGAAAAGCCAAGCCGAAACGCGCTTATGTATGCATAGGAATCACTCTTCTCGGATTCATATTCAGCAGCGGATACTACTGGGCCAGGGAGCGATATGGCATCAGCCGTCAGACAATTCGGGAATTCCTCGAAGAACCGCAGAATCAATGAAATACAGTATCAGGACCTTCGGTACCGGTTGAGCATTCCATGATGGCTATCCGTGAGCTTCCTTCCAATCAGCTCGTCTGACTTGTTGAATCAGAATATCCTTAGTGGTGTACCACGTTAGATAGATTATGGATGTGTCAACCCTTCAGGTACGGTGTGTTTGGTGAGCCGAGAAAACATTTACCAATTCAGCTATCTCAACATGCCCATGATTGTCTTCGCCGGGACATGGGTGCTCGTCTATGTTTTATATGCCCTGCAGCTCTATGAAACAGAGAAGCTCCATGGTTATACGTGGATCATTCTTCTCACCAGCAACATGACAGTGCTTCTCGGATTCTATGTGAGCTATATCTTCAGCGGTTACAGCAAAATCTATTACCGGATCGAATCCCCCCTCATCCGGCGTATCGACAGCAGAAAAATCGCTCTTATCATTATCGTCATTTTTCTCCTCAGCCTGCTGTCGGCGGTTGTGAATACCTACATGCGTGCCGTCGAGGCAGGGGGCCTGTTCGAGTACTTTCTGAATCCTATGAAGTCCCGTGGCATATTCGTGGAAGAGAGCCGGGAAGCCAGACACGAATTGAGGCACTTCGAATCTTTGCTTGCGATATTCAAGAACATGAATTACGTAGCCATTGTTCTCTCCAGCGTACTGTTCACCTGTGCGAAGAAATACCGATTCATAGCGTTCCTTCCCCTCGTCTTTGCCTTCCTCGAGAGCATTACGACATTCGGTCGTTTCTTTTTCATCACGAATGCGTTTCTCTGGTTCGGGGCGGTTTTCTACGTGAGTGCATATCTTCCTGATGAGGAAAGAAGACGTGTTTTCGGTCTTCTCATCAAAATACTGACCTTCCTGGCTTTCATAGTGATCTTCTATTTCATTTACATCGTTATATTCAGAACCATGGCTGTCAAGAAATACGCGACACAGTCGGCTTCGATCGTGGATCTTGTGGGTCAACACGTCTATTCGTACATCGTGGGGAACATCATTCTGCTCGACCGGTACCTGCTTGGACACATTACGTACTATCATGGTGCCTCCATTTTCATGAATTTCATCAAGTGGTTCAACGTTCTCGGGCTTTATGAAGATCCCAGGATACTGACGTACTTTTATCACTACGATTTCATGAAAACAAAGCATTTTCTCATGAATACCTACACCTATGTCCGTTATCTCTACGGTGATTTTGGAGAGGCGGGATTGATTCCACTGTCGTTCATCTGGGGGTTTCTTTCGTATAAAATGCTCGTCGTCTACCTGAAAAAATTCTCACTGATCAGGCTGTATCTGCTGTCACTGCTCACATATTCTCTGTTCATGTCATTTTTCTTCTTTTATTTCAAAATGATCATGGTTCCGATGTACTGCAGTCTGGTGCTGTTATTGATCGAACGAAAGACACGTTGCATCGAAGTGGGATATCCGGAAAATGTTTCCTGACACTCGTGGCGATATCAAGAGCGAGAGGAACATTCTGCTCGAATTCATCAGAACGTTCTGGAAACGAAGAAGAGCATTCATGATCTTCTATTCATCTCTCCTCGTCCTCGCCCTCCTCTATTCGTTTCTGTCTCCGACGTGGTACATGGCGAGGGTCATCTTTCTCGTCGAACCTGAAGTGCCGACTATTCCCATGACCAGCATCGTCATCACGACTCCGTTCAAGGTGAGCTCCGTGGTGAAATCACACCCCTCACGCTACATCAATATGCTCAGGAGTCGGGTCATCATGGATGCTGTCATCGATGAATTCGATCTCGAAGAAGTATATGGTATCGACGTGCGCGAAGAGCTGTATGATAAATTGCAGGATGACATCGTCATCATTGATAATATGGACAGGTCAGTGACAATACTCTGTCTATTCAAGAGTGATCCCGCCGATGCTGCTCGAATGGCAAACGCGCTCTACCGGCATCTCGAGGAGCTCGATGAGCGGCTGAATCGACAACGCGCTGCCGAGTACAGGGTTTACATGGAGCGAAGTCACCGGGATGCACAGGAAGAACTCCGGAGAGCCGAAGAAGATTTGAAGGAGTACCAGGATAACACCGGGATCGTTGCCCTCGAGGAGCAGACACAGAAGATCATAGCACTGGCTGCAAAGCTGGAATCGGAAAGGATCGCAAGCGAACTCGAGAGGGATTATCTCAAGAGAACGGTTGAGGGAGCTCATCCGAGACTGTCCGAGTTGAGTGAGAGAATAAAGGCTCTCGAGGAGAAGATAGAAACTGTCACGGAGGATTCGTTGAGTACCCTGATAGCGCTGGGGAAACTGCCCGACAGGAGTCTCGAGTATGCACGCCTGTTCCGGGAAGTGAGCCTCCGGGAGATGGTCGTCGAGTATCTCACGACGCAGGTGGAGCAGGCAAAGATCGATGAGAGGAAGAAGTCGACGAATCTGCTGATCCTCGAAGAAGCCGCCCCGCCGGAGAGACCGGCAAGACCGAGACTGCTGCAGATCATGGCTTTGACCATCTTCTTCGGATTCTTCCTCTCGATCTTCTTTATTCAGATGCTCGAGTTCCGCGATGAGAATCGCAAGGAATTGAAGGATATAATCGATGGTACCGATCATTCCCGCTCCTGATGATTCTGAGACGCACTCCCCCTGCCTTGTCCGAAAGTGCATTGTCCATGATACGAGAGAACATCTCCTGTTCTTCCTTCTTGGAATGCTGCTTTTCCAGTTCGGGATCTGTCATGGACAGGAAGTTCAGCTCGAGAACGATGTGCTGAAAATCGTCTGTGACCGGGAGCGTTCCTGCTCACTGATACAGATCGAAGATATAGCGACATCGACTCAATTCCTCTCCGGTCGAACGATTCCACTCTGGGAGCTGGTCTGGCGTTCCGATGTCGGGCTGGTCCTGAGCCTTCGGGCCGACTCAGTATCCGTGCCTTCCCTGAGAACCGATGAGAGAGAAGGGGAGCACACTCTCATGATGACGTGGGGAGACATCGCCCTCGGTGATGGCACGGCATCGGTCACCGTCTTGGGACGTCTGAGGGAGCAGGAACACCTGTCAGAGTGGACGATTTCGGTCGACTGGACAGATGAGAACCTCCGACTTTTGCAGATCGACTTCCCCTGCGTCGGGGGAATAAGCAGGCACGGGACCAATGATATGCTCACCATCCCCCGTTTCTGGGGCTGCGGAGTCAGGGATCCTCTCACGAGGCTGAAACGATACGAACTCGTGTATCCCTGCCCGGCATCCATGCAGTTCTGGTCCTACATCGGCAACGGGACGGGGATGTACCTCGCCACTTACGACCCCGACTCCTGGATGAAACGATGGCTGTGGTCTGTGGACTCCAAAACAGCCACGGGCGAGTGGCGGGCAATTCACTACCCGGCGTGGTCGACTGATCCGGTAGTGAGTTACCGGCTTCCGTATCCTGTAATCATCGGAGCCTTCAGCGGAGACTGGCAGGATGCGGCGAAGCTGTACCGGCAGTGGGCACTCGGTCAGAAGTGGTGCAATGAAGGCCGGATAGTCGATAGACCATCCCCTCCCGATAGCTTCGAGAACACTGCTTTGTGGCTGAAGTACTACGGGGAGCCCGGGAAGGTACTCTGTGAATTGCTGGACCACAAGCAGTATCTCGACGTTCCTATGGCGGTTCACTACTATCGTTATCCCATCAGCGAATTCGACCAGCGCTACCCCGAATTTCTGCCGGCGAAGTCGGGTTTTCTCCGCGGTATTCGTGATATGAAAGATATGGGAACGCTGGTGATTCCCTACACTCAGGGAGCGATCTGGGACATGACCACGGACAGCTGGCGTCTCGATGGTGGTGCAGAGGCGGCGGCGAAAAAAGAAAACGGTGATTTCTACATCTGGCCGATCAAGGGGCACAATTTCGCCTGGATGTGTCCATCGGCACAGGGCTGGCAGGAGAAAGTCTTCGACTTCAGCAGTAAACTCATATGGGACTACGGGACTGACGGAGTCTATTTGGACGTCCTTTCGGCTGGAATGCCGAAGATGTGCTATGACACCACTCACGGCCATCTGGTTCACGGCGGTACCTATTGGGGTCAGGGCAACCGTGGGCTGCTCGAATCTCTTCGCGAGCGCATCAGAGAGAAGAGTCCGGAGGCCGTCTTTCTGACTGAGGAGATCTGTGAGATCTATCTCGACAGGATCGATGGATTTCTCACGCTCGATGTGACACGGGGTGGGAATAACCCTCCGCTGAACGTCATTCCGCTCTTCACGGCTGTGTATCACGACTACACTATCCAGTACGGAAGCGACAGTGCCCTCGGGATGGAGACCGATCCGTTCTGCGCCCTCCTCGCCATGCACTTCGTGTGGGGTGTGAAGCCGACTCTCTCGGAACAGCGACCGCCTCCGATTGGGGAACGTCTCGAATCGGCATCCTATCTAAAGGAAGTCGTTAGTTGTTATCATCAAGTCGGAAAGCGTTTCCTCCTGTACGGGGAGTGGCTTCCTGCTCCAGATGTGAGCGCTCCGGTACGGTCACTCGAGTTCATGCACAAGCAGGAAGTCGGGGTGAGGATGCCCACTGTTTTGCAATCCCTCTGGCGGGCGCCCGACGGTTCCGTCGGGCTCGTTCTGACGAACTGGACAGGACAACGGCAGTCGATATCCCTCTCGGTGGATCCTTCGGAGTACGGATCCGATCCGCAGAGTTCTCTTCGACTTCTCTGGCCACGGGAGGTTTCAGATAATGGAAGTATTTCGAATCCCCGGAACTTCGGTCTCGATCTTCCGCCACGCTCAGTCTTCCTGTATGAGTTCTCTTCACCTCAGCAATCGGCCACGGCCGAAGACATGGATGACGCAATCGATGAATCACACTACCTCTGTCTCCGCCCGGGAAGAGATGGTGTGTACCGGCCGCTCACAGTCGATCCTTCGAGTATCTGGTACGCTGAACGTGCCGAGCTCCGGATGTCGGTCGGGGGGAGATTGACCGTCCAGAAACCCCCCAGGGATGGTGATTTCATACTTCTTCAACAACATCCCGTACGTATCATGTCTCCGGTGTCTTTCACCGTCAGGAGTGCAGGTCGCACCGGACTCATGATCGAGATAAGTGAAGCGGAATCGGTGATCCTGGAAAAGGTTCGAGGATATCATGTCGTTGCGCGGACCCCGGCTGGAGAAATTCTGCCGGAGCAGCACAAAGATGGGATGAGAATAAATTCAAAAGGACTGCCGATGGTGCTTCTGGTCACACCCGAGAAGGCAGAACAGGACACCGCCGGTGCCAGAATCGGAGCCTGGCTTTGCATCGAACAGGGTGGATGGAACAGGGCAGTACCTTACGTGCCTCAGTCGTTCAAGATCCAGGTGATGAACGGAGGAAGTGAAGGCAGCACTCTATCATGGGAAGATCCGTCAGTCGAAATCAGTGCTCATCTCAGAGGAGAATCGGCAGTCATCGAGGAGATTTCAGTTCTGCAGAACGGAACCGTGTCGGATTTCCTGAAGAGCACCGAAATAGGGGAGTATCTGCTCGAAATTACTGATCGGGAACTTGCCGGACACACTATAACCATCCACGCCTCGGTGACGGTGGAAAGACAGGGAAGGAAAATGGAGATCAGTAACGATCTCACCGTACCGGTCGATCTGCCATTTCTCATGGACGTTTCCCGGAGAGACGGGATCGTGATGGCGGGAGAATCCATTCATGTCGATGTGGAATTGCTCAATGTTCTCAACCGTCCTCTGCAGGTCGATACTGGGATCAAGACTCCGGAAGGATGGAAGGTGGAACCGTCATGGACTGTCCCGACTACACTTCCGGCCACCACCGATCAATATGGTAGAAGCTCTGTACAATTCGAGATTACACCTCCTCTGGGAACTGAAGGTGAAAAAAAACACATACAGGTGAAAACGTCATACTCAGCAGGCGAAAAAGGTGCTTCTCTGACGTCGATGTCCCGCGAAGTGATCCCTCGTCTGAAACCGCTCCCTGGCGCTGAGTCCATGGCCCTGTCAGGAGCTGCTTCTCCCAGGATCCGTGGAAAATGTCGTGGCCTTTTTCATCTTTCAGCTGGAGGGAGATGTGAACTCTCGATCCGGAACATCCGGGTAACCAGATACACCGATGAGGTACGCTATCAGATTCTCGATGAAAAGTTGGAGGAGCTGACAGGAGGAATCGTCGAGCCTGGAGGTACTGCGATCGAAACCGTCAGAGCCCGGGAAACGGGTACCTTCCTCATTCTGCTCGACACTGGTCGCAGCTCGTGTATAGTTACTTCCCAGGGGACCCCGGTCTGGTTCGAAGCATCTCCACAACAGCATCTGGGGCTTTTCAGACAGAACTCGACGCTCTTCTTCTCCCTCCCGAAGACAGCGAAATCCTTCTCTCTCAACATCGACTGCGGCGGTTACACCGAGCCAGTGGATATTCGCCTGCTGGATGGTAAGGGGGATGTTATCTTCGATCAGGAGGGAGTGATGATCGACGGTCACATAGAGATCGAGCCGGCGTCTTCTCTTCGGAATGTGTGGCAGCTCGATATCCGGCCGAAAGAAGATGTTTCGATATTCTTCGAGGGAGATGTGAAGCCATATCTCTCTGTCTATCCGATTCGCATTCCCCTGGGTGATTGAATCGAAGGGGATGAGTCTGTCTCGTTCTCCCTCCAATCAGAACCTGTTTTCAGGCCGGTTCCAACGATTTTTTCCCTTGAAAATGCGGTTTCTCACTGCTTCCAGTACGAGCATGTCCTCCTGGTCCAGCCTGAGGAGTAGGAGCACTGCCGCATAGATCAGCCACAGACAGCCCAGACCCGGGACCCACCACCAACCGGGGAACACGTCGTACCTGTTCAGAGTGAGTCCTGCTGCCAGCGTCACCAGACCGGCTATGACAGGCTTGTAGTACGAGAACTTGTAAGGATGGATGGAAAACAGAGAGTGTACCTCGATGACGCGGATGACATTGATAGCGGCAATCGAGAAACCTGTTGCCAGGCCTGCTCCGAGAGCACCGTACCTCTGTATCAGATAGTAGTTCATGAAGATGTTGAGTGCCCCCAGTACGATTCCGTTGATGAGTTCCAGCCACTGATGGCCTGTCATGACCAGGATGTAGCCCACACCGCCTACACCTCCGTTCACCAGTTGAGCCAATGCGAGTACTGACAGAACCATCCATCCAATGGTGAATTCGGGACCGAACAGCCCCATGATAGGACGGGAATACGTGAGAAATCCCAGACAGAGCGGAAGGGTAAATATCACGATCCACTTGGTGGTTGTTTTGAAGAGGGTCTCGAAATCCTCCATTTTTCTTCTGTTGTAGAGATCGGCGATCATCGGGGCGAAAATGGCATTGAAGGCCGATAAGAAGATGACGGTCTGGTTCGCGACGTTCGCAGCGGCATTGTAGATTCCGACGTCCTTCGCCTGACCGAGCCATCCAAGCATGATCCGATCCGTCTGGGTCAGCCAGAGGTAGGAAAATCCGATGAAAAAAACACTTATGGAGAAAGCGAAGAGGCGTCTTGTCTCATAGATCGGCCTGATTGTCGATATCAACTGAGGGAAGAGTCTCCTCGTGAAACGGTATCCCAGTACACTGGTCACCACGGCAGCCAACACAATACCGGTCGCGACACCCGTCAGCCTCGCACCCAGGAGGAACGAGAGCCCGACGAAGAGAAATTTCAGGATCGGATTGACTATCTCACGAACCCCTACATCGTAATCGATCCTTCGAAAGGATCTGGCTGTTGCGGAAAAAACATGAAACAGAGTGTAGAATGGGAGGGAAAAGGCCAGGATCTTAATGAAGCTGGCCAACCCGGATTCCCTGAATATTTGCTGGGCGAGATATTCGGAGAAAAGATATAGTGCTGTACCTCCGGAGACACCCGAGATCACCGCGAAGATGAAGGAAATTCTGAGCAGACCCTTGAGACGCTGATTGTCACTCTCACCATGGTAGATCGATGCGAATCTGACAATGCTGTTCGGCAGACCGAAAAGCAGTGTCTGAGTAAGGATGTTGTGGATTGTATACCCCAGAGCATAGATACCGTAAGCCGAGGCTCCGAGTATGCGGCTGAGGAATATCTGAAAGCCGAATATCATGAACTTGCCGAAGAATTGCCCCACAAATGCGATTCCGGCACCTTTCGCGACCTGTTTTGTGAGTCCGGCAGGTGACTGGTCTGAAGGGGAGGCGGGTTGTTCCATCATCGAATGGTACTCATTCTCATTGCTGGAACCGAAATAGGTATGTCCTTCATGAATCCTTCTCCGTTCGTCGGCCCGGAACTTGTCCGGATGGGGATCGGGCCGGTCAGAGAACAGATTTCTAATGTGCCCGAACTGCCGACCGGATTCAGTATTCGGATGAAGCCATCGGGATGCCAGACTATATATATCCCCGGAACGGAACATGTCAAGCGGCTCGGGTGTGAAATGAGGAGATATTATTCAAAGATCCATGGGAGCAAGGTCTCCCGCTAATCCGGGGAAATCCACGAAAGATGGAAGGTTCTTGCATTTTTCGGCGCCATTTCTATATTATCTCGCTCCGGGAAGCTTTTACTCTGCCGTCCATGGGTTGCGCTGGCTGTTTCCTCATCCGAGAGAAACGAACTCCATGAGAAAAACCGAGCAAAGAGAAACCTACCTGCCCATCCCGACAATCTTCCTCGCCGCATTTCTTCTCATGGGCCTCGTACTCGATCTTGCGATTCAATTGACGGGAGATTCTTTCCTCTTTCACTCGCTTGTCGATAGAGCGATTTACCTCGTGTACGAGCCGGCCGCATTCATTCTCACCGGTACGATACTCGGTCTCCTGTTCCTCCTGGTTCTCAGGCTTGCCGAGGTGGTCCTGCTCCACCTTCGTTTCTACCGGGACGCCAGGGATCGCAGGCGGATATCAATCGGCGTCTTTTTCATCATATCGCTCACGGGAGCATTCCTCTTCAACAGTGTGTTGATCCAGGGGGGTTATCGCATTGGTGTCTGGCAATCGATCGGAAGCATTCTGATCGCGCTGGCGTTAGCCATGGCAGTGAGTAGATTTCACCGTCTGTTTCTCGTGAAGAGTCTCTCGAGGATAAAACGAATTCACGGTGTTGCGTTCCTCCTCTCACTGCTCGTCGTCGTCCTCGTGAGGATTTGGGTCGGCACCGAAGGTCCTCATCCGGCCCTGGCTGTCCCCGCGATCGATCGGGGGCGGGTTTCGATTAGCAGAGAGCCTGGCGATTTCGATCAGAGTGGAGAAAATGTCATCATCGTACTCCAGGACGCCCTGCGGGCCGACCATCTCTCGCTCTACGGATATGAGCGAAGAACTTCACCGGACATCGACCGCTGGGCACGTAGCGAAGGTTCCATCGTCTTCAGCAGTGCATTCACACCGAAGACCAAGACGAGCCCTGCCGTGGCGAGTCTCTTCACCGGTCTCTACCCGCAGTCGCACGGTATCTACTATTGTGCCCAGCGATTGGACCGCAGCCTGACGACTCTTGCCGAGCTTCTCCAGGAGAATGGATACGGAACAGCCTCGTTCGTCGGAAACGCGAATGCCAGTGAGTGCTTTGATTTCGACCAGGGATTCGATACACTCCAGCGTGAATTTCCTGGTGGGAAGCCTTCGGCTGAACAGATCACGAGTGCCGCGATCGAGTGGCTCGAAAAAGTTCGAAAACAGGAGAAAGATCCTTTTTTCCTGTACCTTCACTATATAGACACTCACACGCCCTACGATCCGCCGGAAGAGTACCGAAGTCTCTTTCTCGACGACGAATACGCAGGGCGATTCCGGGACCTCGAGGTAACCGTCGGGACGTCGTTTCTGGAGCACATCAGGGACGAGGTTGTTATCGAAGGACACGAGACCGACATCGATTATTATGTCAGTATGTACGACTCCGAGATCCGATATTTCGACGACCAGTTCGATAGATTCCTCGCCTATCTGAGCGAATCAGGACTGGCTGAGGGTACACTCCTCATCCTGACAGCCGACCACGGAGAGTCGCTCACCGAGCACAACTACTACTTTGCCCACGGATCCTTCGCCTATGAGCCCACCGCCCGCCTGCCGCTCGTTATCCACCACGAATCGTTCGGTGAGCCACGATGGAGCGATGCCATGGTAAGCCTCGCCGACCTCGCACCGACCATCATCGATTTTCTCGGCCTCGAAACGGAGCAGCAGTTCGACGGAGTGAGCCTCGTACCCATCATGAGGAAGGCAATTTCAGCAGGTCCTGAATACATGTATGTGCTCGGCGGCGACCGGCACGAGTGGGTGATCCTCCACGCGATCACAGACGGCCGGTGGAAGCTCATCTACAATCCTCTCGGCCTCAGCCGGCAGGGTCTCTACAACCTCTTCAACACCTTCTACCCGCGCTTCAAGGTGGAGTGGCTGCGGAGGAAACCGGCGTTCCGGGACGCTCTGCTCGAGTACCAGCTCTACGACCTGGCGAGCGATCCTGGAGAGGAGAGAAATCTCATCACGAGTCACCCGGAGGAAGCAGAGCGACTGAAGCAGGTTCTCTTCACCCGCTACTATCGGGACGTCTCTGATGTGCACCGGCTCGACGTCGAGGCGAGTAGCCTCGATGAAGCGACGATTGAGAACCTCCGGGCACTGGGATACATCCAGTGAGTCAGGGAGCGGATGGCGGCGATCATGTCATACATGATACTTTTCATTCTAGACTTCTTATCCTACCGCCACTGACCGGATGGCAGCACTACCGTAAGAAGTCGTAATCTTATTCCCTCCGCGGTTGCTTGTTCTCCCTGACCTCGACAGATACATGATACTTCAGAATGCTTTTCCTCGGAATTAATTCTCACTGAAGGTTTCTTTTTTCCCTCACATCGTTCGTGGTTCTCCTCGAGTTCCCGTTAGTCGTAATCCTCTTTCATTCGAGGTCTCTTATTTTTCTGCCGCACTGCTGTGAGCAAGCCTGGCATCGGGATACACGCGGCTTTTCGCGGATATCCAAAAAATCAAAATTTATCACCCCCTCTCCCCTCTGTTCGAAATGCCAAGTGGTTATATAAACCTAATCTGAGCGATTATTGACTCCGAATGACATTTTATCAGAGAATGGCCAGGATATCAAGGAAAAAACAGAGAGCACTTTCTGTGTTCGGTTCAATCGATTG
>CAZMKB010000024.1:0-5921 GCA_964566685.1 uncultured Gemmatimonadota bacterium
GCCCACGAACGTCACCCTGAGCTCCGGCTGGTGGAGCGGCTCCGCCACCGTAACGCAGGCAGTGACCATCGACTCGCTCACTGCTTCGTGGACCGAGTACACGGGTGCGAGCAACTCGTTCGAGGTGGAGCACGGCCCGCTCGACCGTTTCGCCTTCAGCACGATCCCGAGCCCACAGGAGGCGGGGCAGAGCTTCTTCGTGACCATCACCGCGCAGGATGCCTGGGGGAACACCGTCGAGAACTTCACCGGTACCGCCTCGCTACAGGACGTGACGGGGACCCTGACGCCGACCCAGACCGGAGCGTTCTCGAGCGGGCAGTGGGGTGGGAACCTCACCATCACGCAGGCGATCGATTCCGACTTCGTGACGGCCACGGGGAGTGGTGCCAGCGGCACGAGCAACACCTTCGAGGTGACCCACACCGACCTCGAGCGATTCGGCTTCGCCTCCATTGCCGACCAGGTGGCCGGCGTGCCCTTCTCCATCACCGTCACCGCCCTCGATGAGTTCGGCAACGTGGTGGAATCGTTCGTGGACAAGGTGTACCTGAACGATCTCTCGGGCGACATGACTCCCGACTCCTCCGACGCGTTCACGGCCGGCATCTGGACCGGTCCCGTGACCATCAGCTCGGTCTACACGAACGATCGCATCTATGCATTCGCCCTCGAAAGAACAGGCTATTCCAACGCCTTCGACGTCACGGCGAGCGAGGTCGACCACTTCGAGTTCCAGACGATCTCCGGAAACAAGACCGCCGGGATCGACTTCTCCATCACCATCTATGCGAAGGACAACCTCGGCAACACGGTGGAGTCGTACGACGGCCAGGCCTTCCTCAGCGATCTCACGGGGACCATCAATCCCATGCAGACGGGCCTTTTCGTGAACGGCGAGTGGACCGGAAACGTCAGCATCACCGCGGCGATGGACGGTGATGTGATCACCGCCGAGGACACCGTGAACGGGATCACCGGGACCTCGAACGCCTTCAACGTCGTCGCGGCGGCCCTCGACCACTTCACCTTCGATCCCATCGGGAACAAGGTGGCGGGCCAGAACTTCTCGATCAGGGTCTGGGCCCGCGACCAGTACGAGAACCCGGTTGAGAGCTTTACCGGATCGGCGGAGCTCACCGATTCGACCGAAACGATTTTTCCCACTTCGACCGGCCCCTTCTCGAACGGCCGTGCAGATGTCTCGGTCCAGATACAGCAGGCCCTCATCGGTGAGTGGATCATGGCGAGCTACCAGGACACCATAACCGGCAGGTCGAACACCTTCACTGTCTCGCCCGCTTCCCTTCACCACTTCGATTTCGACCCGATCGGCGACCAGGTAGCCGGGGTGCCCTTCCAGATCAGGATCAGCGCCTACGACGAGTACGATAATCTGAAAACGAACTTCAACTCCACAGCGACTCTCTTCGATCTCACCGGCACGATCGATCCCTCCGTGACCGATCCCTTCAGCCAGGGCGTCTGGCAGGGGGAGGTGACGATCGATGAGAGCTACACCAACGACCGGATCACGGTCAACTCGGGCTCAGTGTTCAGTTACTCGAATTCCTTCGACGTCGTCGCAGCCGGCCTCCACCACTTCGACTTCTCTTCCATTCCGAACCGGGTCGCGGCGGGGGAGCTCTTCACCGTGACGGTGACGGCGAAGGACGAGCTCGGCAACGTCGTGACCCAGTTCGAGAGCGACGTCAGGCTCTTCGATATGACCGGCACGTACGACGACACGACGACCTTCTCCCAGGGCGCGGGTTCCTATGGCGTTGTGGTCACGCAGGTGATGGAGAACGACCGGCTCACGGCGCAGTTCGGATCCGTCCAGGACCAGTCGGGACAGTTCGACGTGATCCCGGGAGCTCCCGAGTTCCTGGCGCTCTCGCCGCCCGATCCGTTCTCGATCACGGTGGGAACATCCCAGGTCTTCACCGGCGTCGTCACCGATCTGTACGACAACAGGGTGCCGGAAACCAACGTCACCTTTCTCATCAAGGACACCGTCGACGGCGCCCTGAGCCCGAACCCGGAAGACAGCATGACCACCGGGACGGCCCAGTTCCAGACCGGGGACACCGACTCCACCGGCTCGATCACGGTGCTCTACACGGCCCCGGAGATCTCCGGACTCCAGGACGTCCTCGACGGCATGACGCCGACCATCCCGCAGGGGGAGGTGGCCGATGTGACCATCACGACGGTCGATTCGGGCGCGACGAAGCTCGTGATCAAGCCGGTCGACCCGGAGGAGATCCGTGTGACGGCCGGCGAGATATTCTCGATCATCATCGAAGCCCAGGACGGGTACGGCAATGTCGACGACGATGACACCACCCTCGTCTCGGTCACCTCGTCAACCGGTGCCATGGAGTTCTCGAAGGACGGATTCGAGACATCGTTCACCGAGTTCGAGTTCCGGCTCTCGGAAGGCTCTGACACGCTCGGGGTGAGGAGCTGCCTGGCCGCCGACAACGACACGCTCACGGCCGCGGATGTGGACACCTCGGGGACGTTCCTCTCCCCGGCCGCCAAGTCACAGGTCTACATCGAACCCGGAGATCCGGCCGGATCCGTGCTCCTCACGGCCGGCCGGGACACGCTCACGGCGAACGGCTCCTCGACAACGATCGTCGAGTCGGACGCCGTCCTCGACTCGTGCGGAAACATCGTGGAAGCAGCCACCCTTATCACGGTCTCGGTAACGATCGGCTCCATCACCTCCGCCGATCAGGATCCCGGAACCCCGGGGATACAGGTCGGAACCGGTCCCGAAGGCGGGTTCGAGTTCACGATCCGCTCGGGGACGACCCCGGGTGTCTGTCTTGCAGCGGCACGTTCCGCGGCCGGCGACACGCTCGGGACCATCGATATCCTCTTCCAGGAGCCGCCGGACCTCGTCTATCTCCCGGGTTCCCTGGTCCCCAACACGGTCTCACCCGGGGATTCGGTCTCGTTCCGGGTTCTCGCGCGGAACGAGGGAGAGGCCGGCGTGACCCTCTCCACCGGGACGGAATTCATCTTCAGCGATGGAACATACCTGTACCGTTCGGACCTGGAGGCAGAGCTCCAGCTCCCCGGAGGCGCCGACTGGGACACACTCGTCTTCGCAGAGGAACCCATCCCCGATTCCATCGCCACAGGAGGTTACACGCCCAGGATCGACTTCGACGGAACCGACACGAACGGCAGCCCATACGCTCTGAACCTGCAGCTCGACCCGAACTCACTCGGGGTATCGAGCATGCGGGTCGCCGCGGTTCTGCTCGCTGCCGACACGCTGTCGGTGGAGGACTCGGTCGTAGTGATACTCCAGGTCGAGAACACGGGAGAACAGTCGATCATCCTCGATGAATACGGGCTCATCATTACCCCGGCCGGAGACTTCCGGCAGTTCGTGGAAGTGCCGGTCACACTGCCGGCCGGTGTCCCCAGCTATCTCCAGGTGGGGCTCAAGGTGAACTCCCAGACGCCGACTGGAACCTACGTCCTCGACGGCTTCGCCAGCGGGACGGCGGGAGGGAGCCCGGTCAGCGACGATTCGGCGGACTTCCCAGACTCCGTCGTCGTGATCTCGCTGGCCACGGCCCAGTACGTTGCGGGCTCCCTCGACCCGCCGAACATGTCGCCCGGAGGCGACTATACCGTCAGCCTGAGGGTGAGGAACAACGGCGAGTCCTCGGTCAACCTGAGGACTTCCTCCACGAAGGTCTCGTTCGGGTCGGGTGAAGACGTGTACGAGGCTTTTCTCGCCTCGCTCACCACCATGACGGGCGGCGGTGCCGTGACCGAGCTGATGTTCTCACCGGAAGAGCTCGACGCCGGATTCCCGCTCGGGCCGCACGAGCTCGACCTCTTCCTCTCGGGACGCACGCTCCAGGGTGCCGACTTCGAGCAGCTCCTGCCGGCCGTCGATTCCGTCCTGGTTCAGCAGGCCGCTGACATCTCGTATGTGAGCGGATCGCTCGATCCGCAGAAGATCTCGCGCGGCTACACGACGGCGTTCGAGCTGCGTGTCTCGAACAGCGGCGAGGCCGTACTCGACCTCGATCCTTCCGGAACCGCCATCCTTCTGACGGACGGCGACGACCAGTACCTCGCTCTCCTGGACGGCACCGGGACCACGAGCGTCGCACCGGGGGAGACGACGCTGACGTTCCGGTCGGCGACGTTCCCGTCCCAGTACGAGCCGGGATCGACCGTCCCGACCGTGGTGCTCGTCGGCGAGTCCAACATGATCACCTACGCGGACACGGTAGGCACGGATGATGTCCTCGTCCAGATACCGGCCACGCTTTCGGTGAACGCCGAGAGGAGCGACACGGTGGTGACGGTCGGGCAGGACTTCGAGGTGGAAGCCGTGGTGGAGAACCGCGGTCAGGCCGGATTGATGGATGGGGGAACCCTGGCACTGGACCTGTCGGGAACCGAATTCTCATCCGGCGACCTGATCATGCCGTTCGGCCCGAACCTCCCGGACACCATTGTCTGGACCATCACCGTTCCCGACACCGTGAGCGCCGGCCTATTCGAGATCGCCATCGACATCGAATCCGTTCCCCACGACGAAAACACCGATCCTCCGCAGTCCGCGCTGCTCTACCAGGGGGGGCGGGACATCGTTCCCGTCTCAGTCGTCCAGGGAAACCAGCTGGCGGTCGAGAAGCTGTCTTTCACCGGATTGCCGCCGCCCAATGTCTACGCCGGGCAGAACAGCATCCCTATCCTGGTCCTGGAGCTCGCGAACCGGGGGAATGCGAAAAACGATGTACGGCTCGACAGTCTCAGGCTCTCCTTCCGGGAGCGGAATGGAGATCAGATTACACCAACATCGGAGGCGGTCGAGGAGGTCCTGCTGTCCACCGATCTGTCCGGGTCGGATGTTCTGGTCTCTTCGAGCGATGTGGGTACCGACCGCGTGGTGCTCGATCTCACGAACAGCGGTTTCGCGGTGGGGACCCGGTCGGATACCCTTTTCTTCTTCCTCGACCTGGTTCCGAATCCGGGCACCGAAACGATTCTCCTCCATCTCGACGGCGGTGAAGGCATTTTCGCCACCGACATGTCGAACGGGAGGCCGGTCGAGATCGTGGACGTGCTCGGGGAACAGATCGACGGGATCGATTCGGATTTCATCGTCCTGAACTCCGATGATTTCGCGGAGTCGTTCAAGACCTATCCCAACCCCTTCCGGGCCGGTACTGAAGAGGCGACCTTCTCCTACTTCCTGCCGGAGGACGCCGGAGTGGAGATCTCAATCTACACCCTGACGGGAGAGCTCGTCCTCCGGTCGAGCTTCGAGGCCGGATCCGAAGGAGGAACGGGAAACACCATGAACGAGTTCAGGTGGAACGGCCGGAACGGGAAAGGTGAAGTCGTGCTCAACGGCGTCTACCTGTGCATGGCGACAGCCAGGCTCGGGAGCGGACAGGTGCTCACGCACCGGCACAAGATTGCGGTGATGAAATGACGGAGCGCATTCCGGCAACAGTGCTTTTTCTCTTCCTGATCTTCGGGACGATACCGCCGGTCTCGAGCCTCCGGGCGCAGACCGAGGACGGAGGAGTGGAAGGAGTGTTCGACTTCGGTACCGGTGCGGACATGGTCGGACGCGGAAGCACGGGAATCGGCCGGCCGACGGAACCCTCCACCCTGTACTGGAATCCGGCGTATCTTGACCGGGTGTCGATTGCGAACGCGAACTTCTTCCACACCTCGTTTCTCGAGGACACACCGTATGATTTCTTCTCGGTCACATATCCGACGCTGCACATCGGGACGTTCGCCGCCGGGCTGTTCCGCATCAGCACGGGCGACATCGAGGCCACCGACGCGTTCGGCATACGGACGGGCACCTTCTCGTACTCCCAGTACCGGTATCTCTTCGCCTACGGGCTCAGATCCGATTT
>CAZMKB010000024.1:5931-13094 GCA_964566685.1 uncultured Gemmatimonadota bacterium
TCCTGGTCAGGGAGTCATCCGTCGGCGTCAGCGTGAATATCGACAATCAGCAGATGATGGAAGAGAGCGCGACCGGCCTCGGTGTGGATGTGGCCTATCATCAGGAACTCGACAGCTTCCACCGGTTCCTCGAAGGGCTCGATGCCGGACTCGTCCTCCGGAATCTGATCGCACCGTCGCTCAGGCTCTCCCGGGAGCGGGAGACGCTCTCACGGAAGGTGGCCTTCGGGGTTTCCCGGGACATCGACCTGGAGGAGGATCACCGGCTGTCGCTCTTCTTCGACGTGGAAAAGAATTTCAAGAGATACTGGCGCCAAAGGTTCGGCGTGGAGTACGACTACGATTCGTTCATCCAGGGCCGGGCGGGCTTCAGCGCCGATTCGTTCTCCGCGGGACTCGGTGTCAGGTACCGCTCGTTCACCGTGGATTACGCCATGAGGGATTCCGACTTCATGACCAGCCATCTCGTATCCATCTCCTACCGTTTCGGAAAGACCCGGGAGGAGATGCGCGGGGAAGAGCTGGAGAGGGAGAGGCAACACGTCGAGGAGGAAGCCAGGCAGCGGCTCGAGACGAGGCGGGAAGAGGAGATCGACCGGCGCATTACCCAGGCGGAGCAGGCCTACGAGGCAGGCGACTATTTCGACGCTCTCGGGTTCTGGCAGGGGGTGCTCGCCTGGGATGAGGACAACGACCGGGCGCTCAGTTCGATCGACGATATCATGGAAGACCTCAACCGGCAGCAGGAGCTGCAGAACATCGACATCGCAAACCAGGCCGCCGTGCAGCAGCTGTTCGAGGCCGGAGTGATCAGCTACACCCAGGAGCGCTACAACGACGCCGTGAACTCCTGGCTGCGGGTCCTCGAAATCGAGCCCGAGCACGAGCTCGCCCTCGAGTACATCCAGCGGGCCAGGGAGGAAATGCAGCTCCTCGTCGAGCAGCACCTGGCACGCGCGTCCGCCTACGAGCGTGCGGCCGACTACCCCTCGGCCCTGAACGAGCTCCACAGGGCGATGCGCTACGACTCGGATACCGAGGAAATCGAACGGAGAATCCGTCGTGTCGAGAACAAAATACGCTCGAACGACCGGTTCAGAAGAGGCCTCGCGTCGTACCTGGCCGGGGACTACGAGAGCGCTCTCGAAGACTTCGACCAGGCTCTCGACCTCAATCCCGGGAACACGCTCATCGACGAGTACATCGGCCTCACCGAATCGAAGATGACAGGCGGCACGACGGAAATCGGCCCCGAGATGGAGCGGCTGTACCTGGAAGGCGTGGATCTCTATCTCCAGGGCAAATACGAACAGGCCATAGAAGTCTGGAACAGGATCCTCGAGGAGGATCCGTACAACACCAAGGTTTTGCGCAACATCGAAGAAGCCCGGGCAAGGATCGAGGCTCTCCGGAGTCTCCGTGAGTAGGACAGACATGCCAGGACTCGTCAGGACCAGTGAACGGAAGCTGAGAATTCCAGCGGCGGAGATCCATCTTTCGCAGGTACGTGATTTCATCACCGAGATCGCCTCCGGCCTGGGATTCGATGCAAAGGACATCAACAGCATCAAACTCGCCGTCGATGAAGGCTGCACCAACATCATCCGTCATGCCTACCGGAACGTCGAAGGCGGATTCATAGAGATCCTCTCCATCGTCAAACCCACAGCCGTCTCGTTCGTCCTCATCGACCAGGGGAAGAACTTCGATTTCAAGAAGGCGAGCGATCCCAACCTGCAGACATACATGAAGATCGGGAAGAAGGGGGGGCTCGGCATCTTCCTGATGAAAAAGCTCATGGACGATGTCGAGTACCACGTCACGAATCGCGGGAACGAGCTGTGGTTGACGAAGAGGAGGCCGCACCGGCAGGCCAAGGCAGGGAAAGTCGTTCCGGTCAGGGTTTCACTCAGGTGGAAAGTGACTCTTGCGGCAACGCTCATCTTCAGTGCCGTGCTTGCGTCTTCGTCCTGGAAGATCTACAACAACCAGCACGACGACATCAGGCGGCAGCTTCTCCAGCAGGTGCTCGGCATCGCCCAGCACCTGTCGAAAAACGCGTGGTCGCACATCATCGATCAGGATGATCTGACGCTGGCGTCTCTTGCCCGTAACGCTGCTTCTGACAGCAAACTGATCAGGGAAGTCATCATCCTCGACACGACGAACAGGATCGTCGGTCACTCGAATCCATACATGATCTTCGAGCAGTATAGCCCTCCCCCGAAGCAGGCTCCGTTCGTGTCCAGAAAAGACTACGTCATAACCAGTTTCAGAATACCCGATGGAGAGGAGATCTATCAGGTAACGGCACCGATCCATGTCAGCGGCGAGGCCTCGTCGGAGAATGTCATCGGAAGCGCCGTCGTCCGCATCTCCGGCAGGACGATCTCGGCCGAGGTCGAGGAGGCTCAGAAGAAGACGCTCATCTTCGCGGGGCTCCTCTTCGTCTTCGGGAACGTCGGAATTCTCTTTCTCGTCCACATCCTCATGATGCCGTTCAAGAAGCTCGCAACCTGGGTGCGGGGCATCGGAGAAGGAACCCTCGAGGACTCGTTGATCATCGACTCCGACGACGATCTGGGAGAGATCGCCGATGCTTTCAACGACATGGCGCGAAAGTTCAGGTTCGCCCAGAGCGAGCTCGTCGAGAAGGAGCGGCTCCAGCAGGAAATCGAAGTGGCCAAGGAAATTCAGCACATGCTGCTCCCCCGCGGCTTCCCCCGGATAGAAGGCTACGAGATCGCCTCGTTCTACAAGGCCGCGAAGGAAGTCGGCGGTGATTACTTCGACTTCGTGTGGGTCGACAAGGACACGCTGGGCATCGCCATCGCCGATGTTTCGGGGAAGGGGGTTCCGGGCTCGCTCGTCATGACGATGATCCGGACGGCGCTCCGCCTGGAAGCGCGCGGCAACCTGTCATCGTCGGACGTCCTGGTGAAGGTCAACGAGTTCGTCTCCGAGGACATCAAGAAGGGCATGTTCATCACCATGTTCTACATCGTCCTCGACTCGAGGAACAGGATCGTCAACTTCTCGAGCGCCGGACACAATCCGGTGATCCTGTATCGTTCCTCGCAGAAGAAGTCCTACTATCTCAACCCCGAAGGCTTTCCCGTCGGTATCTCGATCGATGACGAAAACCTCTTCGCAAAATCCATTCGCACCGACAGTATCGGTCTGGTGAAGGGAGATCTGCTGATCGCCTACACGGACGGAGTGACGGAGGCGATGAATCCCGACCGGGAGCAGTACGGTGAGGAGCGGTTCCTCGACGCCATCCGCCGCTACGGCCACCTCCCGGTAGGCGACTTCGTCCGCTCGCTGCAGGACGAAATACTCGATTTCACCCAGGGCCATCCTCAGAACGACGACATCACGCTCCTCGTGATTCAGGAGAACATGTCCCGCGAGGAGTATCTCCACGACCTGGGGAAGAAGGTGCTGGACATGGTGGAGGTGGAAGGACTGAAGGTGAAAGAGGCCTGCCGCAGAATCGGGATCTCGACTTCGACCTTCTACAGATACAGGAAGCGGTGGGAAGAGGGCATCGACGAACCGCTGACGGATGTTCCGACCGTCCAGGACATATCGACGCGTCACATGAGCATCGAAGATCAGGCCAAGCTGTTGGACATCGTGAAGCATCACCCGGAGTACGGCGTGAAGAGGATCACGGACGCCCTGGCGACCGAACGGTACGAGAACACGGTCGTGTCGGAGAACCTCGTCTACCGGGAGCTGAAGAAGCTCAAGCTCAACACCGTCAAACAGAGAAAGGCGTTCGTCGAGCGGAGTGGGAAGGGGGCGAAACGGCTCAAGCCGCCCGGGACTCCTCTCATCACCATCGATGGTCGGGTGATCACGCAGGGCTCGATTCCGCCGCCGTCCCTGAAGAAGCTTCCCCGGCCGGCAATCGAGAACGCACCGCCGCCGAAGGAAATTCTGCCCCGGTCTCTGCCCGGCGTCACCCGACAGGGTCCTCAGGAGAAAAAGAAACTGCCGCCTCCGAGCCCGCTGTGGCCGGGATTCAAAGAAGGTCCTCCGGAGGAACCCGGGTCGAAGAAGCCTCCCGGGGAGACGAAGCCGGTTCCCGTCCGGAAGGATGGAAACGGCAAATCGGGATATGTCTCCCATCCCTGTGTGCGGACGATCCCGCTGATCATGCGAAACGGCGACGATCTCGACGCTTTCGTGGAGAAGGAAGTGTCGAGGACTCTGGATATGGGCAAGAAAATAATTATATTTGACCTCGGTCAGCTCGGTCCGGGAGACATCTTCAACTGGAATTCAGTGACACGCCACCTGAGAAGAGTGAGGGAGAAGGGCGGTGACATCTTTCTCCAGAACGTGAACGAGGAGTTCGACAGGGTGTACCGGGACCTGGCGCTGGACAGGATTTTGAGGAAAGTGAAAACCGGGCAGGAAATCATCGACTATGCAAGGCAGATCGAGCAGCGCGAGAGTCATTGACTTCAGGAAAACGGTCCAAAACGAGCTGCGCGAAAGCGCCGCGCTGAAAGAGCGCGTGGCGGTCGAGCTCGACGAGGTCATCGCCGAGGCGGCGTGGCGGGTCATCCGGGCGCTGGACAGCGGGTTCAAGGTGATCCTCTTCGGCAACGGAGGCAGCGCCGCGGATGCCGAGCACATCGCGGCGGAGCTGGTCGGGAGATTCGAAAAGGAGCGGCATCCTCTTCCAGCGGTCACTCTCGTCTCCAATCCGTCCAACGTGACCGCGATCGGTAACGACTACGGATTCGACGCCGTCTTCGAGAGACAGGTCCGTGGGCTGGCCCGGGAGGGCGATGTCCTGATCGGAATCAGCACCAGCGGCAACTCACCCAATGTGATCCGGGCTCTGCGCGCCGGGGCCGAGATCGGCTGCCTTCGGATCGGCTTCATGGGCCGGGACGGAGGCGCAATGAAGGATGAAGTGGACATTGCGATCACGGTCCCGGAGGAGAGAACCTGCCGCATACAGGAAGTCCACATCACCATCGGTCACATCCTGTGCGGTCTCGTGGAGCAAGCTCTGTTCACCGGAGGGAAATAACGGAACATGAAGAAATATCTCTGGTCGATGCGGCCGAAACAGTGGGTCAAGAACTTTTTCATTTTCGCCCCTCTCGTATTCTCGGAAAATCTCTTCGAAACCGAACTCGTCCTCCGCTCCCTGCTGGCCTTCGCCATCTTCTGCCTCCTCTCCGGCTGCGTGTACATCCTCAATGACATCATGGACCTCGAGAAGGACAGGCTGCACCCGCTCAAGCGCTTCCGGCCGCTGGCCTCCGGGCAGATCGGCGTGACGAAGGCCAGGGCGTTCGCGGTTTTCCTGTTCGTCGTGTCGTTCATCTTCTCCTTCTACCTCGACGAGACATTCTGCATCATCGCTTCGATCTATTTCCTCCTCAACATCCTGTACTCCTTCTATCTCAAGAACGTCGTGATCGTCGATGTCTTCATCGTCGCCAGCGGCTTCTTCCTGAGGGTCCTCGGCGGGGCCGAAGTGATCAATGTCTCCGTCTCCTCGTGGCTCCTGATCTGCACCATTCTCCTCGCCCTGTTTCTCGCGTTCTCGAAGAGGAGACACGAGATCGTCATCCTCGACCAGGAAGCGGTCCAGCACAGGAAGATACTCGCCGAATACAGCCCCTACTTTCTCGACCAGATGATATCCGTCGCCACTGCCTCGACCGTCGTGTCCTACACGCTCTACACCCTGTCCGAGGAGACGGTGACGAAGTTCGAAACCCGGGGGCTGATACTCACCGTTCCGTTTGTGCTCTATGGCATCTTTCGCTATTATTACCTGATACATCAGAAAAAGGTGGGGGGAAACCCGACGGCGGTTCTTTTGACCGACCGGCCTCTGATGATAAACACGATTCTCTGGATCGTGACGGCCGGAATCATCATTTACGCCACCTGATACATAAGGGGGTGAGGGCTCTCATGAAATCGAGATCGTCGGCGAGGACATCTCCCGGGTGAACTTCGGTTTCACCGGGACGAAGAACACCCCTCGCAAGTAGGGGACAGAAGTTCATCTACTGGGGGCCGCTCAAGCCGCTCGAGCATCTTCTCCTGCGCACCTTCATCACTCCCTGGTCCTACGTTGCATCCTGGCTCTACCACGACGTGTATTGGTACCCGCTCATCGGCCGGAGGCGGGTGAAGAAAGCACTCGAGACGAAGTGGGGTAAGTTGTTCCAGAGCTACTGATCGAGGACGCCCCGGGTTGTCTCCCGATCATCCCCGTACTGTCATTCCCTCTGCTTTACCCGGCTTTTTTCTTCCGCGGACAACGTCACTCTCCCGCTCCTGAATACCGCTGTCGGCAGCGAGGACGGTCCGGAAGCGGGTCGATGAGAACCGTCCGGTGCCGTACATGCGATGAATCTGGTACATATATTGCATTTTTCTGTACGGTGTCTCCGGGGCTTTGTATTGACATGATGGATTCTCCGCAATATTGTTAGGGGAACTATTCGAGGGAGGAACACCATGGAAGGCATCCAGGTAACGGTCGACAGGCTCGACAGGGAAGACCTCGTCCTCGTGAAAGTCGGAGGTTACGTCGATACCACCACGTCGATCGAGCTGGAAGATGCCATCGAAAAGCTGATCCGCTCGGATGTCAAGAAGATCATCGTCGATCTCGGCGCCGTCGACTACATCAGCAGCGCCGGGTGGGGGATCTTCATCAGCGAAATCAAGAGCATCCGCGAGCGGGGCGGCGACCTGAAGCTCGTCAGAATGGTCCCGGACGTGTACGAGGTGTTCGAGCTTCTCGAGTTCCACAACATCCTCGAAGCCTATGACTCCCTGCAGGATGCCATCCGGGAATTCGCCTGGGACGGACAGGAGAAAGACGAGGAAGGCGCAAAACCGCCGTCCGAATCCGATGCCGAAGACGAGAACGATTCGACGAAAATCGCCACTTCGCCGATTCAGGCTCTCCGGGGCATGATGAAGAACGGGAACTCCTCCCTGGACCAGGTCGACGTGAAGAACATCTCCATCGACGAGAAGATCATGGTGATCGCGAGGGAGAATCCTGAGTTCAACACCCGCGAGATCAGAAACACCCTCGACAGCGAGCGGTTCGACAACGAGAAGATCAACTGGCTCGAGCTCAGAAGGCGCCTCAAGGCCCTGGGGCT
>CAZMKB010000024.1:13104-22031 GCA_964566685.1 uncultured Gemmatimonadota bacterium
CATGAGAAAGCGCGTGGTCTTCGCTAGAAAGAACATGTGACGCTCCCCCTGCGGCCGCTTCCGCCCGTCCTTCCTCACAGCTCGTGCAGCCTCCCGACGAACCGCACCACGGCCACCAGCAGGGCGGCACCGATCACGAGCGAAATCCATGGACTCAATCCGAATCCCGACGGAATGTCCCCCGCGAGGATACCGACCGTCGCCACGGAGACGGCGTAGGGCAGCTGTGTCCGCACGTGATCGATGTGGTCCACCGCCGCGGCCATGGAAGACATGATCGTCGTGTCCGAGATCGGTGAACAGTGGTCTCCGAACACCGAGCCGGCGAGGATGCTGGAGAGGCTCGTCACCAGGGTGTGCATCTGGCCGTTCTCCACGGCTGTGTGTTCCAGACCGATCTGGTGCGCCACCGGGATGATGATGGGAATGAGGATCGCCATCGTCGCCCATGAGGATCCCGTCGCGAAGCTGATGATCGCCGACATCAGAAAGGTCAGGAAAGGGAGCAGGGAAGGGGTGATGACGCCGGAACAGACATCCACGATGTAGTTCGCCGTCTCCAGCTCTTTGCAGACCGAGCCGATCGACCAGGCGAGAACGAGGATGATCATGGCCATCATCATCGCACGCATCCCGCTCACCATCGCGTTCAGCGAATCTCTGAGCGTCAGGATCCTCCGGGCGACGGCCATCGCGACGGCGATGATCACTCCCAGGAACGACGTCCAGAGGAGGACCTTGAACGAGTCGGCATAGGCCAGGATCTCGTTGATGGAAGCGGTCCCGAGGAGGAGCGGATCGCGGGAAGCCATTGTCCGGTACCCGTCGACGTAGAGGCCGAAGAAGGTCCCCAGGACCAGGAATGCGATCGGCACGGCGGCGTTCGACCATCGTACCGGCACGTTCTCGTCGGGCTGGATCGACTCCGAGCTCGTGTCGGTGATGGGAACGGATCCGGGCCTCAGAACCACTCCCGAAGAGCGGGCTCTCTGCTCGGCGGCGTACATCGACCCGATGTCCCGGTTCTGCCTGATGACGATGATGACCATGACGATGGAGAGAATGGGGTAGAACCGGTACGGTATCGTCTGGAGGAAGATCAGGTAGGGGTCGCCCCCGATGCCGTATTTCACGAGCCCGTCGCCGATCAGGCCCACCTCGAAACCGATCCATGTCGAGATGAGTGCGATGCTCGAAACCGGGGCCGCGGTGGCATCCACGATGTAGGAGAGCTTCTCGCGCGAGATACGGAGCCTGTCGGTGATGGGCCTCATCGTGTTCCCCACGATGAGGCAGTTCGCGTAATCGTCGAAGAAGATGAGGAGACCGATGAGCCACGTGGCGACCTGTCCCTTTCTCGACGAGTCGGCGAACCGCGAAATCTTCTCGACCATCCCCCTCATCCCGCCGCTCTTCGTGATCACCCCGACGACACCGCCCAGGAACAGGGTGAACATGACGATGAGCACGTGGTCGCGGTCCTGGAGAACCTGGGCGGCGAAGTAGTCGACGACTCCCAGGAGGGCACGGAAGGGCGAGTAGTCGAAGAGGAAGAGCGCGCCCAGCCAGATGCCGATGGTGAGCGAGATGATGACCTCCCGAAAGATCAGGGAGAAGAGGATGGCGATGAGGGGAGGGAGGATGCTCAGGAATCCCGGGATGACCCGGACCTCTTTCTCGAGCACCCGGCCGTCGGTGATCAGGGAGAAGAGCAGCATGCCCGGGTCGGAGAAATCATCGAGCTCGACGGTCACCGGACCGGATGGATGGAGCACACCGTGATACTCCCCCAGGAGACGGCCGGTGTCCCTCGCCTTCACCCTGAGAGTGAAGGAGGTCGAGTCGCCGGGGGCGATGTCTCCCCGCACCACCGTGCAGGTCGACGATATCCCCTCGATCAGCACCTTCGGCAGGCGGAGCCGGGTTTCTTCCTCCTGTCCGGCCGGACCAGCCGGAAGCAGGGCGGATTCCGTCAGGATGAAGAACAGGAGTGCGAAAACAGGGACGAGCCGAGCACCGCTCCTATGTGAGTGCAGCATGAGACGCCGCCAGCCGTGCGATCGGGACCCGGTAGGGTGAGCAGCTCACGTAATTCAAACCGGTCCTGTGGAAGAAGTCTATCGAGCTCGGCTCGCCGCCGTGCTCGCCGCAGATCCCGACCTTCAGCTTGCCGTTCTCCGAGCGGCCCTTCTCCGTCGCCATGGCAACGAGCCGGCCGACACCTTCAGTGTCGAGGACCTGGAACGGATCGTCCTTGAAGATCCCCTGCTTGAGGTAGAGCGGGAGAAATCTTCCGATGTCGTCACGCGACAGGCCGAACGTCGTCTGGGTGAGATCGTTGGTCCCGAACGAGAAGAAGTCGGCGTGCCGCGCGATCCGGTCCGCCACGAGGGCGGCCCGCGGCAGCTCGATCATGGTGCCGACGAGATAGGAGACACCGGAACCGTGCTTTTTCAGGAGCTCCTCGCCGACGCGGACGATGATGTCCCTCTGGGCCGTGAACTCCGTCTCCGTGGCGGTGAGCGGGATCATGATCTCCGGCAGCGGTTTGCCTCCCTCCCGGGCGACGTTGATCGCGGCCTCGAAGATGGCCGTCGCCTGCATCTCCGTGATCTCCGGGAAGGAGATGCCGAGCCTGCAGCCGCGGTGGCCGAGCATGGGATTCGCTTCCCTCAGCGATTCGGAGATCTTCTCGATCTCCTCGACGTCTACATCCAGGAGCCTGGAGAGATGGGCGTACTCCTCGGCGGTCTTCGGCAGGAACTCGTGAAGCGGCGGGTCGAGCAGCCTGATCGTCACCGGGAGGCCGTCCATCGCCTTCAGAATCTCCTCGAAGTCGTGTCTCTGCATGGGGAGGATCTTCTCCAGGGCTTTTCTTCTGCCCTCCGTGTCGTCGGCCAGGATCATCTCACGCATCGCATCGATCCGCTCCCCCTCGAAGAACATGTGTTCCGTCCGGCAGAGCCCGATGCCCTCTGCGCCGAATTCGCGGGCCATTTTCGCGTCACGGGGAGTGTCGGCGTTCGCCCGGACCCCGAGTTTCCTGAATTCATCGGCCCACTCCATCAGTGTCCCGAACTCGTCGGTCAGAGCGGGCGGGATGGTCGGCACGCGGTCCAGCATGACGTTTCCGGTGGTGCCGTCGATGGTGATGAGGCTCCCCTTGTTCACTTTCAGGGTGTCGATGGAAAGCTCTTCCTTCTTCACGTTGACGTGCAGGGCCTCGCAGCCGACCACGCAGGGTTTCCCCATGCCACGTGCGACGATCGCCGCGTGGGAGGTCATTCCACCGGTCGAGGTGAGGATGCCGCGGCTCGCGGCCATTCCGTGGATGTCGTCGGGGGAGGTCTCAGAGCGGACCAGGATGACGTCGTGGCCCTCTTCAGCCATGTCACGGGCGTCGTCGGCCGTGAACACCGCAATGCCGCTGGCCGCTCCGGGAGAAGCCGGCAGGCCCTTCGCGATCACGTCGGGAGTCGATTTCGGATCGATCATCGGGTGGAGCAGCTGGTCCACCGAGCCCGGTGCTACCCGCTTCAGGGCTTCCTTCTTCTCCAGGAGCCCCTCTTCGACCATGTCGACGGCGACCTTGACGGCCGCGCGCCCGGTGCGCTTCCCGCTCCTCGTCTGCAGGATCCAGAGCTTGCCTTCCTGTATGGTGAACTCGATGTCCTGCATGTCCCGGTAGTGTTTTTCCAGTCGCTCGAAGATCGACACGAGCTCGCGGTGGATGTCGGGCATCAGGCTCTCGAGCGACTCGTCGACCTCTTCCGACTCGCGCGATCTGCTGAGCGGCATCGGTGTCCTGATGCCGGCGACCACGTCTTCTCCCTGGGCGTTGCGGAGGAATTCGCCGTAGTGGCGTCTCTCCCCCGTGGAGGGATTCCGCGTGAACGCGACACCGGTTGCGCTCGTTTGCCCGAGGTTCCCGAAGACCATCGTCTGGACGTTCACCGCAGTGCCCATGTCCTCGGGGATCCTGTTGAGACGCCGGTACTCGATTGCGCGCTTCGTGTTCCACGACTTGAACACTGCACCGATCCCGCCCCACAGCTGGTCGAACGGACCGTCGGGAAAATCCTTCCCGGTCTCTTCACGGACGAGCTCCCGGTACCTGTCGACGATTTCCTTCAGGGCAGGAACGTCGAGCTCGAGGTCCAGGCGGATCTTCCGGTCCCGTTTGACATCGTTGAGGATCTCCTCGAACCTGTCGTGCTCGAGGCCGATGACGACGTCGCTGTACATCTGTATGAGGCGCCGGTAGCTGTCGTATGCGAAGCGTTCGTCCGACGAGAGCTCCGCAAGCCCTGCGACCGTTTTTTCGTTGAGGCCCAGATTCAGCACGGTGTCCATCATGCCCGGCATGGAGACGGCCGCTCCCGAGCGGATGGAGAGGAGGAGCGGGTTCTTCGGATCCCCGAACTTCCTTTCCATGATCTTCTCGACGCTTCGCAGGGCATCGCGTACCTCCTCGACGACCGGGTCCGGCAGGCGCTCCCCGCTCTCCAGGTACTCGAAACAGACTTCCGCCGAGATGGTGAAGCCCGGTGGGACCGGAATCCCGAGATTGGTCATCTCGGCGAGGCCGGCTCCCTTTCCACCCAGGATCTTCCGCATCGATTCGTTTCCGTCGGCTTTTCCTTCACCGAAGAAGTAGACTCTCTTGTCCGCCATCTGTATCCTCTCCTTGCTGTCAAATGGCTCATCCGTGAAGATGAAACTCCTGCTCGAAATCGTATGAATAACTCGGGCCAGTGTCCCGTCCCAGGAGTACATCACCATTATCGGCGGCTCTCGAAGTCCCTGGCTGCGTTGATCCTCCTCGAAGTACCTTCAAATACTCCTTCGTCGTCTCGCCTTGCCAGAAACCTCGGTTGCTCGCTGCTATTGTCAACGTACTCCTGGGACTGAACACTAAAACATGTTGTGACTTCTTTCATGCAGATACTTGTCGTATTCTTCATTGCAGTTTCGTATCGGATAGTCTCCCGAGAAACAGGCATGGCACAGGTCTTCGTCGGGCACGGGAGTGGAGGCGAGAAGGCCCTCCAGGCTGAGGTAGCCGAGGGAATCGACGGCGAGGTAGTTCCGAATGTCCTCCACGGTCATCCCCGAAGCGATGAGCTCGTCCCTCGTCGGCATGTCGATGCCGTAGAAGCAGGGGTGGGTGATCGGCGGGGAGGCGATCCTCACGTGCACTTCTCCCGCCCCGGCGCTCCGCAGCATGTTCACCAGTTTCTTCGACGTCGTTCCCCGGACGATGGAATCGTCGACCAGGACGACGCGTTTCTTCTTGAGAACCCCGCGGACCGGATTGAATTTGATTCTCACGTTGAGGTCTCTCACATTCTGTACGGGGTGGATGAAGGTGCGGCCGATATAGTGATTCCTTATCAGGCCGATGTCGAGGGGAATACCTTGCTCCTCCGCGTATCCGATGGCGGCGGAGTTGCTCGAGTCGGGCACCGATATGACCAGGTCGGCATCGGCCGGATGTTCCTCGGCCAGCTTCCGGCCGTACCGCCGGCGTGCGAGATCGGCGTTCTGGCCGAAGATGACGCTGTCCGGCCGGGAGAAGTAGATGAACTCGAAAACGCAGTGTGCTTTCCTTTCCCCGGGGAAGGGATGATGCGAACGCAGTCCGTCGGAGGACAGGTGGAGCACCTCGCCGGCTTCGATCTCGCGCACGTATTCCACTCCCAGGATGTCGAAGCCGCAGGACTCGGAGCTGATGACGTATCCGCTTTCGAGGCGTCCCAGGCAGAGCGGCCTCCAACTCCTCGGATCTTTCACGGCCAGCAGCTCGTCGCCGGAGAGAATGAGAAGCGAGTACGCCCCCTGGACCTTCCCGAGTGCGTCGATGACCCTGTCGAGCAGCGTCCTCTCCTTCGACGAGGCAATGAGGTGCACGATGACCTCGGTGTCCATGGTCGACTGGAATATGGAACCCCGCTCTTCGAGGGTTTTCCGCAGCTCGCCCGAGTTGACGAGATTTCCGTTGTGCGCGATGGCCAGGTTGCCGTCCTTGTAGTTGATGAGCAGCGGCTGGGTGTTGATGAGGCGTGAGGAGCCGGTGGTCGAATACCTGTTGTGGCCGATTGCGATGTTTCCGCTCAGGCGGGTCAGCGTCGGGGAGTCGAACACCTCGCTGACGAGCCCCATGCCCCGGTGCATATGGTGGCCAGTGTCGTCGCGGGAAACGATTCCCGCACTCTCCTGGCCCCGGTGCTGCAGCGCGTAGAGACCGATGTACACCAGCTCGGCGGCGCGTTCGCAGTTGTAGACACCGTAGAGGCCGCAGTTGTGTTCGATCTTAGGGTGAGAGAGATGATTCGTCCTTGTCATTTCGCTTCCCTTCGAGTATGATCGGCCGGTCGACGGACCGGTCGGATTTCTGGCCCGCGTCGTCGATGGAGCTTCCGATCACCTCCTTCAGGAGGCCGCCGAGAATGTACAGGAAACCGAAGGGGAAAAGGGTGTACTCGGGATAGACGATCATGGCGGCGATCATCGCCAGCAGCGTGACGAGCTTCGCGATGCCGCCGATCGTACGAATTCGGATCTTCGGAACCGTCGGATATCGCACCTGGCTGACCATGAGGATGGAGAGAATGGTGATGAGAACGGCGATGAACTTTCCCTGCCCGAATCCGCGGAGCAGGAATTCCGGGATTCCCGTTTGGCTGAAGGGGATGAACGACACCAGGACACCGCCGGCCACCGGTATCGGCAGTCCGGTGAAGCCCCGCTTTTCGGGTCCCGGGCTCTCCACATTGAACCTGGCGAGACGCAGAGCGCCGGCGAGGACGAAGAAGAACATCAGGAGCCACGACCACTCGCCGCGGTTGTCGAAGATGAAGAAGTACATGACGACGGCGGGGGCCACTCCGAAGCTGACGATGTCCGCCAGCGAGTCGAGCTCCGCTCCGAACTGCGTGTGCGTCTTCGAGATCTTCGCCACTTTTCCGTCGATGAAGTCGAGGATGCCGCCGAAGATGACGAACCAGGAAGCGATCCTGAGCTCTCCCCGGAACGCGGACACCATGGCGAAGAGTCCGAAGAAGAGATTTCCCGCCGTGAAGGCGCTCGGCAGGACGAGCCGGGTTCTTCTCAATTTCATGACAGCACCCCCAGGATTGATTCTCCAGCCCTTGTTCTCTGCCCGGGCTGTACACCGACGCGGCACTCCCGTGGCAGGAAGATGTCGACGCGGGATCCGAAAACGATCATGCCGAGCTTCGAGCTGCACGCGACCCGATCGCCGACGTCGACGGAGGTGCGGATCCGCCTCGCGATGACGCCCGCGATCTGGCGGACGAGCACCCTGTGCCTGCCCGTGTTGATGCCGATCGACTGCATCTCGTTGCTCCGGGCGGCCTTTTCCTTGAACGCTGCAAAGAACCTGCCGGGGTGATACTTCATGTACTCCACCACGCCCGCCACCGGTACTCTGTTCACATGAACGTTGAACACGCTCATGAAGATCGAGATCCTGATGCACCCGCCCTCGACGAACTCCTCACCGGTCTGCTGCGAGACGTCGATGATCTTCCCGTCGGCCGGTGCCAGCACCAGGTTCTCGCCTTCCGGCGCGGTCCGGTACGGATCGCGGAAGAAGAAGAGGATGAACGACACAGCCGCGACCGTGAGCAGTCCGAATGCCAGTCCGAGTCCGGGACTGACCACGCTGAAAACGACCGCGAGACACACACCCGCCGGCACGGTGATCTTTAGAACGGCCCCGGCTTCTGACGAGATGCCTGCAATCATTGTATAACTCGGGCTGGTAGAATCTGGTCGCCGAAGCAACCGAATTCAAGCTTCATGTCGCCCAGGTCGATACTTCTTTTCCGGAACGAATTGATCACGGGGTCACCTCTCGCGAATTCCCACTCGTTCGAACACCGCATCGATGTTTTTCGCGTAGCTCTCCAGCGAGAAGATCCCGTCGAGCTCCTGTTCGCTGAAGTGCTCCCTGATCTTGTCGCTCCCGGCCAGGACATCGCGGAAGGGCCGTCCGGATTCCCAGGATTTCATCGCTGCCCCCTGCACGAGATCGTATGCCTCCACCCTGCCCAGGCCTTTCCGTGCCAGCTCGAGGAGGAGACTCTGCGAGAACACGAGCCCTCCGGTGATACCGATGTTCTTCTCCATGTTCTCCGGGTAGATCGCGAGATCCTCGATGACGGTTCGCATCTTCACGAGGATGTAGTGGACCAGCGTCGTCGAGTCGGGGAGGATGACCCGTTCGACCGAGGAGTGGCTGATGTCCCGCTCGTGCCAGAGAGCGATGTTTTCGAGAGCGGCGATCAGGTTCGAGCGGATGAGCCGGGCACTTCCGGTGATGCGCTCGCAGAGGATGGGATTCCTCTTGTGCGGCATCGCCGAGGAGCCCTTCTGGCCTTTTCTGAAAGGTTCCTCGAGCTCCCTCACCTCCGTCTTCTGCAGCGCCCGGATCTCCAGCGCCATTTTCTCCAGGATGGCGGCTGCCAGGGCGAGTGCCGAGAGATAGGAGGCGTGACGGTCCCTCCCGACGACTTGGGTCGAGATCGGGCAGTGACGGAGGCCGAGCTCGCTGCACACTTCCTCCTCGATGTCGGGATCGAGGTGGGCGAAGTTCCCGACGGCCCCGGATAACTTTCCGCACGACACCTCTTCCACCGACCTGTCGAACCGCTCGCCGGCACGCCTCAGGTCGTCGTACCAGTGAGCCATCTTGAAGCCCAGGGTGATAGGTTCGGCGTGGACGCCGTGCGTGCGGCCTATCATGAAGGTCTTTTTGTGCTCGATCGCCTTTCTCCTGACGGCCTTCATCAGGTCGTCGAGAGCCTGGCGTATTTCCATCGACGCCTCCACGAGCTGGATGGCGAGGGCGGTGTCGAGCAGGTCGGAGGACGTCATGCCGAGGTGTATGTACCGGGAGTCTT
>CAZMKB010000025.1:0-11127 GCA_964566685.1 uncultured Gemmatimonadota bacterium
ACCCGGAAGATCACTTACGGCGTCGCCCGGATCAAGCACGGCCTGACCGACAGGCTCAGGTTGGGAAACCTCGATGCCCGGAGGGACTGGGGGTACGCGGGCGACTACGTCAGGGCCATGTGGCTGATGCTGCAGCAGGACGAAGCCCGTGACTACGTGGTGGCGACCGGCCGGGACCACTCCGTTCAGGAGTTCGCGGAGCTCGCCTTCTCGCACGCCGGGCTCGACTGGCGCGACCACGTCGAGGTCGACCCCACCTTCATGCGGCCCACCGACGTCGACCACCTGCTCGGCGACCCCTCACGGGAGCAGCTCGGGTGGGAGCCCGAGGTCTCGTTCGAAGAGATGGTCAGGATGATGGTCGACAGCGACATCGAGTTCGTCGAGCGGGAAATGCGGAACAGCTGAACATCCCCGTCTCCTTCTTCCTCCCGATCCTCCGCCGGCACCCGTTCCAGTCAGGGCGGCTTTGACAAGAGTCCCGCCCCATCGTAGATTACAGCCATGCTGCGTCCCCGGACAGGGGCGTATTCATCACCGTTCACCGAACAGGGAGTGTGGTATCATGGGAGTGCTGTGGGAACGGGTCCGGGGCATCGCCCGCCTGGCTGGACTGAAGAACTCATACACAGAGGAAGAGCTTTCCGACCTCGAGGAGATCCTCATCGAGGCCGATTTCGGATTCGATCTCACTCAGCGGCTCGTCGAACGGGTCAGAAAGAACGGCGGATCCGCCGAAAGCCCGCTCGAGCCTCTCAGGGACGGCATCCGCGAGATACTCACGGAGACGGGATCCGGTGGGGACCTGGTCACGGCACCGCCGCCCGAACGCCTCACCGTCTACATGGTCGTCGGTGTCAACGGAGTGGGCAAGACCACGACCATCGCGAAGCTGGCGCACCGCCTGGACGGTGCCGAAAAAAAAGTAGTCCTCGCCGCCGCCGACACGTTCCGGGCCGGAGCCATCGAACAGCTCGTGATCTGGGGAGAACGCGTTGGCGTCGACGTCGTCAGGCAGGAGCCGGGTACCAGCCCGGCCGCCGTCGTGTTCGATGCGATCGACGCGGCCCGTGCCCGCCAGGCGGATGTCCTGATCTGCGACACCTCCGGAAGACTCCACACCCAGCGAGACCTCATGGACGAGCTCTCGAAGATGAAGAAGATCATCGCGAAGAAGGTGGAGGGTGCACCTCACGAGATCCTCCTTGTCCTCGATGCCACGACCGGTCAGAATGCGGTCATCCAGGCCCGGACGTTTCACGACTACCTGGGCGTGACCGGGCTCGTTCTCGTGAAGCTCGACGGCACGGCGAAAGGCGGGACGGTCGTGTCCGTCGCCGGTGAATTCGGCCTTCCGGTCAAGTACGTGGGGCTCGGAGAGTCGCTCGACGACCTTGTCCCGTTCGACCCCGACCCGTTCGTGGAAGGACTGACGACTCCCTGAACTCTCTATGACGAAGCAAGCCGGAAAAGGGATCATCGACTCACCGGTACAGTACCTCCCGGGAGTCGGGCCGCACCGGGCGGAGCTCTTCGAGAAGCTCGGCGTGCGGACGGTCCGTGACGTCATCTTCTACTTTCCCCGGAGATACATCGATGCACGCTCGGTCACACCGATCGCCGAACTCTCCGTCGGAGAGCGGCTGACCATCGTCGGACGCGTGCTGGACAAGTCGACGAGGCGTCTCCGGAACAGGGGGAGCATGTTCACCATGATGGTCGCGGACCGTACGGGCACCATCGAGTGTGTCTGGTTCGGCCGGACCTATCTCGACAGGCGCTTCTCGACCGGAGACTTCGTGCTCCTCGTCGGGAAGGCCCGGTACTATCAGGGGGTGAAGTTCTATCCCGCAGAAGAGGAAATCCTCGAAATCGACGAGGAGGACATGAACCTCGAGGAGGGTAGAGTCATCCCCGTCTACGGTGCGACCCAGGGCCTCCATCGCAAAACTATCAGGAAGATCATCGAGCGGGCGGTGACCCGGGCGCTCGGGGAGGTGGAGGAAACCCTTCCGGAGTACCTTCTCGAGGAGACGGGGCTTCTGCCGCATGCCTTGGCCCTCGAGAAGATGCACTATCCCTCCGACCGGGAGGAACGCGACGCCGCACGGCGCAGGCTCGCGTTCGAAGAGTTCTTCTATCTGGAGATGCTCCTGGCCCTGCGACACCGCCGGCGGAGAAAGCAGGAAGGTATCGGATTCGGGCCCGCAGGGGAACTGACGAAGGAGCTTCTGAAGGAGCTCCCCTTCACCCTGACCGGTGCCCAGCAGGGCGCCCTGCGCCGGATATTCCAGCTGATGGGCGACGAAGCGCCCATGAACGTGCTCGTCCAGGGAGACGTGGGCTCCGGAAAGACCGTCGTGGCGCTTTTCGCGATGCTCCACGCCGTCGAGCGGGGATACACCGCGGCGCTCATGGCGCCGACCGAGGTCCTCGCCGAGCAGCATCACCGGACAATACGGCATCTGACGGCTGGACTCGGGGTCCGCACTGTGCTCCTCACCGGTGCCGTGAAGGGAAAGGAACGGGAGCGGGTTCTCGGTCTCGTCAAAGACGGGGAACCGCTCATCATGATCGGAACCCATGCCCTCATCCAGGAAGGAGTGACCATGGACGGCCTCGGCCTGGTGGTCGTCGACGAGCAGCACCGGTTCGGCGTTCACCAGCGGGTCAGGCTCGTGGAGAAAGGGTCGAACCCCGACTGCATCGTCATGACGGCAACCCCCATTCCCCGGTCGCTCGCGATGACGCTGTACGGCGACCTCGACGTGATCATCATCGACGAACTCCCTCCCGGACGCCGGGAGGTCGTCACGAAGCTGGTGCCGGAGAAGGACCGGAACAGGGTGTACTCGTTCATCCAGGAACGGGTGAGGCAGGGAGACCAGGTGTTCGCCGTCTACCCTCTCGTCGAGGAGTCCGAGAAGCTGGCCCTGAAGGACGCCTCGCGCTGGCACGAGAAGTTCGAGAAGGAGATCTTCCCCTCGTTTCGCGTGAGCCTGGTGCACGGCAGGATGGCTCACCAGGAGAAGGAGGAGACGATGAGGCGCTTCCGCGACCACGAGATCGACATCCTGGTCGCCACCACGGTCGTCGAGGTGGGGGTCGACGTCCCGGAAGCGTCGATCATGCTCATCGAGCACGCCGAGCGGTTCGGGCTCTCCCAGCTTCACCAGCTGCGGGGACGCATCGGCCGCGGGACGAAAGATTCCTACTGCCTGCTCTTCGCGGACGAGGACGCTCCGGAGCGCTCCATGAAGAGGCTCGACCTCTTCACGCGGACCAGGGATGGTTTCGAGATCGCCGAGGCGGACCTGAAGCTCCGGGGACCGGGCGAGCTCATCGGAACGCGGCAGCACGGGCTCCCCGCTTTCCGGGTGGCCGATCTCGTGGAGGATCACGACCTGCTCGAACGTGCGAGAGCCCTGGCGTTCCGCATCCTCCAGGCCGATCCGTCACTGTCAGGGCAGGAAAATTCCGTTCTGCGGCGGGAGCTCCAGAAGCGCTACCGGCAAAGCCTCAGGCTCCTCAGGATCGGCTGATGCCTGTCCGGACGGGCTTGACAGGTGTGAAACCCTTTCGATAAATTATCAATATGATAAGGGAACAGCAGAAACGCATTCTCGTCGTCGATGACGAGCATGAGATCAGGAAGATCGTCAAGCTCACGCTCGAGAACGTGGAGGGAAAACCGTATCGCGTGGCGATCGCATCCGACGGAAAAGAGGCGCTCGACCTCGTCGAAGACTTCGCTCCGGATCTCATCCTGCTCGACATCCTCATGCCGCGGATGAACGGGACGGATCTCCTGAAGCGTCTCAGATCCAGTTTCAAGACGAGCCACATCCCCATCATCTTCCTCACCGCGAAGCGCGAGGTCGACGAGATTGTAGAGGGACTGGCCGAAGGGGCGGTCGACTACATCACGAAGCCGTTCGACACCAGGGAGCTTCGGGCCAGGGTCGAGAGCACGCTCGAGAAATGCACCTCCTGGAGGACGGTGAGCCCGCTGACCGGGCTTCCGGGAAACGTGGCGATCGAGAAGGAGACGAGGATGCGCCTCCGGACCGATCCGGAGTTCTCCTGGGTGTACGTGGACATCGATGACTTCAAGAACTACAACGATCACTACGGCTTCCTTCAGGGCGACAGGGTCATCAAGTTCGTCGCTCAGCTCCTGGTCGATGCACTCGAGAAGCGCGGCGACGGAACGGATTTCGTGGGTCATGTCGGAGGTGACGACTTCATCATCATCTGCGCGCGGGATCATGTCGGTCCCATCACCGACTACATCATCGAGAGCCTCAAGAAGGAATCCCACCGCTTCTTCCCCCAGAGCGACCTCAGGCGCGGCTTTTACCAGCACACGACACGAAACAATGTCGGAGCCAGGGTCCGGACGGAGCTCTTCGTCACCATGGCGCGTGTGGACAACGAGAAGGGGAGGTACAATCACCCTGCGCAGCTCAGCACCATCGCCGCACAGGTGAAAGAGTATGGAAAAGGTCAGGAAGGTTCCATCGTCGTTTCTGACCGGCGGAACCGCTAGAGGCGTCGAAGTCTGGAGGCACCGCAGTCCGTCGCCGGCGCTCCGTCTACCGGTCCTGATCCCGCTCCTGCTCGTTCTCGTCCTCTCGTGCTCGAAGCGGTCGACGGTCGAGAACGGCGGGGACAGGGTCAGGGAGGGGCGTGTCGAAGAAGGGCAGCTCCGTCGCCCCGCGTCCCGGGACGAGGAGTACACGTACGGATACCGTGTACAGCTGTATGCGACGAGAGACGTCGATAAGGCGCGTAATGTGGCCGAATCGGCCCAGCGTCTCTTCTCCGTCGACGTCTACATCGAGTTCTACGAGCCTCTCTACAAGGTCCGGATCGGTGACTACCCGGACCGGGAACAGGCCGAACAGATGAGACAGCACGTGTCGTCGAGAGGTTTCGCTGATGCGTGGATCGTCGAAACCACCATCAGAACCGCGGACCGTCGCCGGTGAGGAGGATTCGCTGAGAACAGATCGGACGCACGATTCCGGACACACGGACAGCGACGGACGGCTCCTGTGCCTGTTCGACGCGGGGAGAGACAGGTTCTCTCCCCTGTCGCTTTACCGGCCGCTGTCGGAGCTGCGGTGCGGAATGTTCACGCTGAGAAGCCGCATCGAGTTGCTCACCGGCCTGCAAACGGTGCACATCTACACCGATCCCTCCCTCGACCACCTGATCCGGGTTCGACTCCCCGGCCTGAACGGGGAGGAGCGGATCAGCATCACGTCCGGGGGCCTGCGTTCATCCGTTCCCGTCCTCTTTCTCAGCTCGACGCTGGTGCCCACGCCCTCGGATGCCCGGCGATTCCTCACCGAAGCCCCTGGCACCGTCTTCCGCAGAGGTGGCACCATCGCGGGATTCGTGGCACCGCCGCTCGAGAGGGAGCTTTCCGCCGGTGAGCTCGTCGATCTGGACCCTGCCGCCGATTCCGGGCGGCTCGAGCGGCTCATCGGCACCCGTGTCCGGGATTGTGACCTCGACTCGATCCTGGCCGGGGGGGTGTGGGACCTCATCGAGATGAACGAGAGGATCCTCACCTACGACTACGAACTCGTCCGGGAGGCAGCGGGAGGGGGTGCTCCGATTCCGGACGGCGTCCATGTCCGGGATGAACACTGGATCCTGCTGGAGAATCCGGTCGATGTCGGTCCCGGCGTCGTCATCGACGCATCATCCGGTCCCGTCCTGATCGAGGGCGGGGCCCGCATCATGCCGTTTTCCCACATCCGGGGACCCGCATTCATCGGGAAGGGTAGTATCCTGTGTGCCGCCCGCGTCAGCGGCGGGACGACCATCGGCGCTCACTGCCGGGTGGGGGGAGAACTGGAGTGCTCGCTGCTGCAGGGATACACGAACAAGGTTCACGAAGGGTTTCTCGGCCATTCCTTCGTGGGTGAGTGGGTCAACCTCGGCGCAGGAACGACGAACTCCGATCTGAAGAACAATTACGGCACCGTCCGGATCACCTTCGGGCAGTGCACCATCGACACGGGGATGATCAAAATGGGTGCTCTCATCGGCGATCACGTCAAAACCGGCATCGGCACCCTGCTCAACACCGGTTCGGTCGTCGGCACCGGATCGAGCCTCTTCGGGGGCGGGCTGATTCCGAAGTACACGCCGCCGTTCGTCTGGGGAGGATCCGGCCGGTACGAGGCCTACCGTCTCGACGCCTTCCTCGAGACGGCCGGGACGGTCATGGGCAGGCGCGGTGTCGCCTTCGATACCGCCGTGCGCTCCCTGATCGAAACCGTCTACCAGCGAACCGCGACCGAGCGCGAGGAGTGGCTGCATGAACGAAAGACCTGAGACGGTTTTCCGCCCGGGGAGGTTGCTCCTGGTCGCCCTCGTGGTCGTCCTCACCAGCGCCGGCGGGGTGCAGGCGCTGGAGATCGGGGCGGGCCCCGGCTGGTTTCTCCCTTACGGCGACTGGAGCAACGGGTTCTCGAGCGGCGCCGCTCTGCATGCTGAGGTCCTCTATCCCTTCTCGAGAGACCTGTTCATCGGAGGGGCATTCGGGATGGTGAGCCTGGACGCGGAAGCCGGCCACGCATCCATCGACTTTCTCATGTCGGCCGCCGTCCTCGAGTACCGCATCCGCTCCGCCCCGGTTCCCTTTCTCCCTCACCTCCTTGCAGAGGGGGGCATGGCACGCGAAACGCTCGAGGTGGGGACCGGGCAAAACTCCGATTTCGATGTCTTCGTTCGTCTCGGCGGCGGCGTCCTCCTGCCCGTCGGCGACAGGATCAGTCTCGGCATGGACGTGACGCACCTCTGGTTTCTCGCTGCCGACGGGGGGCGTGGAATTACCGTGGCTCCGTCGGTCCGCGCAATGTTCTGAGAGGAATGGTATGAGAATTTCCGTCGCCTCCGCGGTTCTCTCCCTCGTTCTCCTCCTTCTCTCCTGCGAGTCACGGACGTTCTTCCAGCGGCTCGCGAGCGAGTACGCTCCCTACACGAACGTCGGAAATACCTGGGAGTTCGTGGTCCAGTCAGAAGACACGTTCGATCTCGTGTGGGACACGAACCGGAGAATAGAGCTCGGAGGGCTCTCCGCCGTCGAGATACAGGAGGACGAAGATCTCATCTACTTGACCCGCCAGGATGACGGTCTCTACGAATGGGTCGTCACGACCCGAACCTTCTCCGACGAGATCGTCACGCTCGAAGCGCGCTGGCGAAAGAGGCTCGAGCTGCCGCCCGCGGAAGGGAACACCTGGACGGACCGCTACGAGAACGAAGTGACGTTCGCCGGCCTCACGTACCGGATCGAGTCGACGCTCGAAGGGACGATCACTGGCGTGGAGCCCGTCCAGACACAGGCCGATTTTTTCCAGGAGGCCGTCGCCGTCGACCTCCGCATACTGACAACCGTCTCGGACCCGATCGGGGGGACATTCACCGGCGAAACCGTCGTCCGCGAGTGGTACGCACCGGATGTCGGAATGGTCCGCAGAGAGATAGAGGACGGCGAGACCTGGGTTCTCAGGGGATTCACGGTTTTTCCCTGATCCGCCCGCACACGGTTGTGAACCGGGCCGGGAACGGGAAAAAGTCAGGCACAGCACATGAAGATCCTGATCACCGGTATCGAGGGCTTTGTTGGCAGGTATCTTGCGAATTACCTGAGCAGCCGCGGGCACGAACCGTGCGGCACGGTTCTCAGGGCGGTCGATCTGGACGAGATGAAGAGCCTCTTTCCCGGGGTTGCGCTGGCCCAGGTCGATCTCCGGTTCGCCACCGGCCTGGTAGAGCCGGTCTCGAAGTGGAAACCAGACGCCATCGTGCACCTCGCCGCGCAGAGCTCGGGAGCCCTGGCGGCGAAAGACCCGGTGACGACGTATCGCATCAATGTCCTGGGGACGGTGAACCTGTTCGACACCGTCCGGCGCCTCGACTGGGACGGGAGAGTGCTCCTCGTCAGCACCGCCGATGTCTACGGACGGATCACACCTCCCCGGCCGGCGCGGGAGGATGACCCGTATGCACCGGTGGGCCACTATGCCGCGAGCAAGGTGATGGCCGAGCTGGCGGCCGCGGAGTTTCACCGGCACGGCCAGGTCCGCTCGATCAGAGCGAGGTCCTTTCCGCACACAGGGCCGGGACAGAGCGACGCATTCGCGCTGTCGAGCTTCGCGAAGCAGATCGCTGCGGTCGAACAAAGCGGCACCGGGAAGATCAGAGTCGGCAATCTCGATGTCGTTCGCGACTACAGTGACGTGCGGGACGTCGTTCGTGCCTACGGGGCGCTGCTCGAGCACGGACGTGACGGGGAAGTATACAATGTCGCCGGGGGGAAGGGCAGGTCGCTCGAGAGCCTGCTCGAACGGCTGGCCTCCCGGGCGAGGACGCCGATCGAAATCGTCCGGGACCCGCGCCGGGTCCGGAAGGTCGACATCGATTACCAGGTCGGCGACACGGCCAGGATCCGGAGCGAGACGGACTGGGAACCGCGCCACGACATCGATGAAACCATGGGAGAGCTGCTCGAGTTCTGGCGGGGACGGACGGCGACCTGAAATCATATATCTCTTTGGTGCAGAACGGGTTGGGATGAGGCGGCAGCGGCGCCGGGCGGGCCGCCGTGACCCGGAAAAGGGTTGACAAAAATCATTCATGCTTATATACTTATGGACGCCATCTACCGGAAGGAGGTCATCCCCATCGCTTAGCTTGCTACAGGCTCGAATGACAGATTGAAAACGGCTCTGCGTGAGAGGCGTCTTCTGTAATGAGTCGGGTGCTTGTCTTCGGTAGAGGCGATAATGCAGATCTTTCCGATTCGACGGCCTGAGTGCATCCGCTCGGGCTTTTGTTTTTGTCCGGGTTTGATCTTCCCGACGGGACCGGCAGCGGCGGTCTTCTTCTTCCTTGTTCTCACACCGTTTCTTTCCGCACAGACCGCTCTCGACGGCGGCATCAGGCTGCAGGAGCTCATGAAAGAGCGGGAAGAGGCTCCCCGGCTGCCGAGGGGCGAGCCTGTGCCGCTCAGCGGTCCGGTCGACCGGGAACACTATGTCATCGGCCCGAACGATCAGCTGACCATCGGCATCTGGGGAGGAGAAGAGAAGATCATCGAGGTGTTCGTGACCCCCGAGGGTACGATCATCGTACCCAGCGTCGGCGTCATCCACGTGGCCGGGAAGAGCGTCAGCGAAGCCGAGGAGGGGGTTGTCAAAATCCTCGGGCATTACTATAAGAATGAGAACATCAGCCTCTCTCTCACCGGTGTCAGAACCATCAAGGTGTCCGTTTCGGGTCAGGTGAACAGGCAGGGCTCCCTGGTTGCGACGCCGATCGACAGAGTACTGGATGCGATCAATCTCGCCGGCGATCTGCGACAGGGAGCGGCCCGGCGCTCTATTTCACTGGAACGGCGGGACGGGACCGTCGAGACACTCGATCTCCTCAGCTACTTCGTGCGAGGAACACCGGAAGACAACCCGCACCTCATGGACGGGGACAGGATCCACGTACCTCAGAAAGAGAAATTCATCCGTGTGCGTGGTGAGGTGAACGGCCTCCGCATCGAGGAGAAGGAGCCGACGCCGATCGGGGACAACATGTTCACGTATCCGAGAGAAGAGCTCACCATCGAGTACAAACCCGGAGACAGGGTGAGCGGTGTCATCGAAATGACGGGGGGCTTCGCCGAGAGCGCGGACCTCTCCCGTGTCATGGTGAGAAGAGCCGGCGGCTCGGACGGCGACACGGTATTCACGGCGGATCTCCGCCCGCTCTATTTTTCCGATGCCGACAGCCTAGACTTCGCCGTGTACCCGGGAGATGTCATCGACGTACCCCTGAGGATGGAATTCGTCTACGTGATGGGCTCCGTCAACAGGCCGGGACCCTTTCCCTATGAGCCGGCCTTCCGGGTGAGGGATTACGTGGGACTCGCCGGCGGGCCGAACGACCTCGGCTCGGGACGGGGATGGCACGTCATCGACGTGAACGGTGACAAACGTGATGTCGATAAAGACGACCCCGTTCTCCCGGGAGAAACGATCATCGTCGACCAGAAGCTGGTTCGCAGGCTCGGCAATCTGCTCGTGCCGTTCGCCTCGGTTTCCACCATCATCATTGCGATCGCAGCCCTGCAGAGGTGAGATGGGACCCCGGTACAGAAAGAAGATCCTGTTCGTACTCGGCACGCGGCCCGAGGTCATCAAGATGGCCGCGGTGGTCGAACAGGCCCGCGGGCACGCGGACGCCCTGGATGCCGTCGTCTGCCTGACAGCCCAGCACCGTGACCTGGTCGATCCGCTGCTCGGATATTTCCGGCTGGAACCTCAGCACGATCTCGACCTGATGATCGACGATCAGAGCATCTTCCACATAGCGAGCCGGAGCCTCACGCTGCTCGACGGTGTGCTCCGCCGTGAACGTCCCGACCTCGTCATGGTCCAGGGTGACACCACGACCACCTTCGTCGTGGCGCTCGCGGCGTTCTATCATCAGATCCCGGTCGCCCACGTCGAGGCCGGACTCAGGACCTCCCGTCGTTACCAGCCGTTTCCGGAGGAGAAGCACCGGCAGATGACCAGCGCCCTCGCCACCTATCACTATGCACCGACCGAGTCGGCGCGCCGGAACCTGCTCGCCGAAAACATCAGTCCCGGAGCCATCAAGGTGACCGGCAATCCCGTCATCGACGCACTGAGGATCGTTCTCGAGAGAGGTCCCGCGGGAAACAGCGTGAAGGATCTCGTCGAAGCCGTCGGTGACGAACGGGTCGTGCTGGTGACGGCCCACCGGAGGGAGAGCTTCGGACGGCCGCTCGAGGAGATCTGCAGGGCTCTCGACCGGCTCGTGCGGAGCCATCCCGGCATACGCGTTCTCTTTCCCGTGCATCCCAACCCGCGGGTACGCGGGACCGTACAGCGCATCCTGGGGGATCGTGGGGCCGTTTCACTCACCGAGCCGCTCATGTACCCCGACTTCGTGCACCTCATGCGCCGTGCCGACCTCATCCTGACCGATTCGGGCGGCATCCAGGAGGAAGCCTGTTTTCTGGGGAAGCGGGTTCTCCTCATGCGCGACATCACCGAACGGCCGGAAGCGGTGGAGGCGGGATTCGTCACC
>CAZMKB010000025.1:11137-14257 GCA_964566685.1 uncultured Gemmatimonadota bacterium
CGGGAAGATGGTATCGTGGAGCAGGCATCCAGACTGCTCGGACAATCGCCGAACGTTCCGGAGGGGAAGAGGGAAATCTACGGGGACGGCAGGGCGGCGGAGAGAATCATCGAACACGTGCTCGGCGTGATGAAATCACCGGATGACGGGACGAGCTCGCACGCCGATCGAAGCCCGGAAAAATCTTTGCATTTTTGAACGACAATGTTAATATTTTTCCAACTTCTGAGCATCAACCTGGACATGCTGATGGGAACGGAGAAAATCCTCTTTTACGTTCTGCTGGTCTTTGGGATTTCACTCGTCCTCTCTCTGCTCGTCACGCCGTTCATCTGGCGTCTCGCCATACGGCTCCAAGGAGTGAGGATGAGAGAGAGGTTCGTCCCCGAACTGGGAGGGATCGCCATCTTCCTGAGCTTCATGTTCGGGCTGCTCGTGGCAATGCTGCTCTCGCCCGATCCTTTCCAGTCGATCGGCGAGCAGATGATCGGAGTGGTTCTCGGCGGCACCGTCGTCCTCCTGGTCGGGATCTACGATGACGTGCGGGGCACGAACTGCTTCCAGAAATTCATCGGGCAGACACTCGCCGCGCTCATCGCCGTCTACTTCGGATTCAAGATCACCATGATCAACAATCCCTTCGGGCAGCCGGTCGAGCTGGGCTCGTTCTCCGTTCCGCTCACGCTCCTCTGGATCGTCGGCATCACCAATGCCATCAACCTGATCGACGGGCTCGACGGTCTCGCGGCCGGAGTCGCGAGCGTGACGGGCTTGACGTTGTTTCTCATCGCCACGTACACGGGAAACATCCCGGCGATGTTTCTGACCGCCATCCTGGTGGGGTCGATTCTCGGTTTTCTGAAGTACAACTTCAATCCGGCCATGATATTCATGGGCGACACGGGAAGCCTCTTCATCGGGTTCCTGCTGGCCCTCATCTCCATCCAGGGAGCGTACCAGACATCGACGGCCGTCGCGATCCTCATTCCCATCATCGCCCTCGGCGTGCCCATCGTGGACACGCTCTATGCGATCCTCAGGCGGGCCAGGAAAGGCGTCAATCCGCTCAAGGGCGACAGGGAGCACATACATCATCGGCTGCTTCACCTGGGCCTCACGCACAGGCAGGCGGTGGTCCTGATCTACGGGGTCAGCATGATGTTCGGGATAATCGCTTTCCTGCTCACGGCTGCAAACGATGAATTCACGGCGGTACTTCTTCTCATCGTGGGAATCATCGTCTTCATCGGCGTCCGGAGGCTCGGCTACATAGAGTTCGCGGCAGCCTCCAAGCAGGAGCTGATGCACGAGTACGACGCCGAGACCGGCCCGCACCGAACCGGTGAAGATGCAGGGAAGGACGTGGATGAGGTTGAGGAGGTTCCGGCGGAGAAGCTTTAGCCCGGGCTCGTGTCCCGTCGAGGATTCGATTTCACAGCCTGCCTGGTAATGTTCACCGTCCGGAAAACCGACACTGTCACGGGCCCATTTCCCGGGCACCGGCTCCATCCGGGCGCCTGCTGAACACGGACGGAAGGGGGAATCGACCGGTCTATGGAACAGTACATCGCTGAGACCGCCACCATCGGTGAAGGGTCGGAAATCGGAAGAGGGACGATCGTCATGGACGGCGCCAGGATCGGCGGGGAGTGCGTCCTGGGGAGCAACGTGGTCGTGCACGCCGACGTGGTGCTCGGGAACAGGGTACGGGTCGGTGACGGCACCGTGCTCGGCAAGCTGCCGATGAGAGCTCGATTCAGCACTCTGAAGCAGGCCGAAGGTCCCGGCACGCTCACCGTGGATGACGACGTCACGATAGGCACCGGGGTCGTTCTGTACGCCGGATGCGTTCTGGGCAGGTATGTGATGGTCGCCGACCTCGCCACGATCAGGGAGGACGTCACGGTGGGAGAGTACTCCATCGTCGGACGGGGAGTCGCGATAGAGAACCAGACCAGCATCGGGAAATACTGCAAGCTCGAGACGAACTGCTACATCACGGCGCACTCCGTCGTCGGGGATTACTGCTTCATCGCCCCCATGGTGACGACCACCAACGACAACTTCCTCGGGAGGACGAAGGAGCGGTTCAAGCATCGGAAGGGCGCCACGATCAGGCGGGGGGCGAGGATCGGCGGCGGAGCCGTCCTCCTGCCGGGTGTGGAAATCGGCGAGGAGGCGGTGGTCGCCGCAGGCTCGGTCGTCACGAAGAACCTGGAGCCCCGCAAAGTGTATTGCGGTGTGCCGGCCAGGTTCATGAAGGAGACGCCGGAGGAGCAGCTGGTCGAAAACCAGGAAGGGATGAAGTAGCGTGAACATCAGAGTGCCGATCGTGAACCTCGGTGCACAGCACCGGAAGCTGCGGAAGGAAATCGACGGAGCCATCGACGCCGTCATCGAGAGCGGACAGTTCATCATGGGAGACGACGTCGATGCTCTCGAGCGGGAGATGAGAGAGTTTCTCGGGGTCGAGTGGGCGTTCGGCTGCTCCTCGGGAACTGGAGCGCTCGAGCTCGCCCTGCTCGCCTACGAAATCGGACCGGGTGACGAAGTGATCACGACCCCGTTCACATTCATTTCGACGGCGGAGGTCATCAGCCTGCGCGGTGCCCGGCCCGTGTTCGCCGACATCGAACAGGACAGCTTCAACATCGATCCCGCAAAGATCGAGGAGGCTGTCACAGACAGGACCAGGGCCGTCATTCCGGTGCACCTGTACGGCCAGAGCGCCGACATGGACCCCATCCTCGACATCGCGGGTGGGCGGGATCTTGCGGTCGTCGAGGACGCGGCCCAGGCCGTCGGGGCGGACTACAGAGGCAGAAAGCTGGGGACCATCGGCGGCATCGGCTGCTTCAGCTTCTTCCCCACCAAGAACCTCGGCTGCCTCGGCGACGGCGGCATGGTGGCGGTCCGGGATGTCGAACTCGCGGGCACCGTGGGAAAGATGCGGGTTCACGGCAGCGCGAAGAAATACCAGCATGCCCTGCTCGGCACCAACAGCAGGCTCGACACGCTTCAGGCCGCGGTCATCCGGGTCAAGCTGAAGCACCTCGACGCCTGGAACGACCGGAGGGCCCGCATCGCGGCCGAGTACGACCGCGGGCTCTCGGATCTCCC
>CAZMKB010000025.1:14267-21757 GCA_964566685.1 uncultured Gemmatimonadota bacterium
CCGATCGAGCTCCCGAAGGCCCTCCCGTATGGAAAACACATCTATCACCAGTACAGCATCCGATTCATGGGCAGAGACGACCTTCGCGACCATCTCCTCGCGAAAGGAGTGCAGACGGCGGTGCACTATCCGCTTCCGCTGCATCTGCAGCCGGCGTTCTCGTTTCTCGGATACCGGGAGGGGGATTTTCCCGTCAGCGAGCGGGCCGCGAGAGAGGTGCTCTGTCTGCCGATCTACCCGGAGATGGGCGCCGAAGAAATCGAGATTGTCATCGAAGCCATAAAATCATATTTTTAGGAGAGAGGATCTCGGGAGGATGCGGCTGCATCCGGTACGGGGATTGCGGAACGGCTCAGGTGCTCGAACAGGGCAGCCGGTTTCGGACAATCAGGAGGAAGGTAACTCACCGGAGGAGAGCGTGCTCGATCTGAAATACATCAGGGAACACACCGACCTGGTCAGGAAGGCGGCGCTCGACAAGGGAGAGTCCGTCGACATCGACAGGATTCTCGAGCTCGACGGAGAGCGGCGGAGAATCATCGGGGAAGTGGAAACGCTCAAAGAGGAACGGAACAGGCGCTCGAAGGAAATCGCGGAGCACAAGAAAAGCGGGGAGAATCCGACGGAGCTCCTGGAGCACATGAAGGACGTCTCGAACCGCATCAAGGAGTATGACCGGGACCTCCACGAAGTCGAGCAGAACCTGGATGACCTGCTCCTGTACGTTCCGAACGTGCCGCACGAAGACGTTCCGGTCGGAGAGGACGAGAGTGCGAACGAGGAGGTCCGCTCGTGGGGCGGGAAGCCGGCCTTCGACTTCGATCCGCGCCCGCACTGGGACATCGGCGACAGGCTCGGGATGATCGACATCGAGCGCGGCGGGAAACTCACGGGCAGCGGATTCATTCATTACCGGGGGGTCGGAGCCAGGCTCGAGCGCGCCCTCATCAACTTCATGATCGATGTCCACGTCGAGAAGCACGGTTACACAGAGGTCTCCCCTCCGTTCGTGGTGAACCGGGAGAGCATGACCACCACCGGGCAGCTCCCCAAGCTCGAGAACGACATGTACCTCGTCACACTCGACGATCTCTTCCTCATTCCGACGGCGGAAGTGCCGGTGACCAACCTGCACCGGGACGAGATGATACCCGCTGACGGTCTTCCGAAATACTACGTGGCCTACACGCCGTGCTTCAGGCGGGAGGCGGGCGCCCACGGGAAGGACACCCGGGGCCTGATACGGGTTCACCAGTTCGACAAGGTGGAGCTCGTGAAGTTCACCCGGCCGGAGGAGTCGTACGACGAGCTGGAGAAGCTTCTCGCCGACGCCGAGGACATCCTCCGGATGCTCGGCCTCTCCTACCGGGTCATGCTGCTGTCGACCGGCGATCTCAGTTTCGCGGCTGCGAAGTGCTACGACATCGAAGTCTGGGCCGCAGGGGTGGGCACGTACCTCGAGGTCTCGTCGTGCTCCAATTTTCTGGACTTCCAGGCCCGACGGGGCAACATCAGGTTCCGGCCGGCGAAGGGGGAGAAGCCCCGGTTCGTGCACACCCTGAACGGATCCGGCCTGGCACTGCCCAGAACTGTCATCGCACTGCTGGAGAACTGTCAGAACGAGGACGGGTCGGTCACCGTCCCGGAGGTCCTCCGCCCGTACATGGACGGGATGGAAGTCATTCGCTGACGATCGGAAAGGAATCTGATCGATGAGCACCGTCACGGAAAAGCTGTCCAGGATGAGTCCGACGCTGCTGCTTCTGTCGTTTCTCGTCCTGTTCGGCCTGTACGTCATCTACAGCCACAACCTGGTGAACGAGCTCAAAGAGGAGGAAGCCTCCCTCTCCGAGGCCTACGGAAAATTCTGGGCCACGGCATTCCAGGAGGGACGGGAGCTCGAGGTGCTGCAGTCGATCTTCAGCAAAATCGACTTCCCCGTGGTGGTGATAAACGCCAGGGGTAAGCCCCTGCACTGGGAGAACATCGGTGTCGCGGTCGACGCCCGCGATCCCGAATCGCTCGAGAAGGTGCGTGTCATAGCGGAGGAGCTGGACGCAGCGAACGAGCCGTTCACCATGACCGGCCCCGGGGGCGAGAAGAACTTCGCAACGGTCCACTACGGTGAGTCGAGGATCATCCGTGAGCTCCGGTACATGCCGTACCTCCAGGCCGCGGTTCTCATCGTCTTCTCGCTGCTTGCCGTCTGGGTCGTCCGCTACAACTTCCGCGCGGAGCGCAAGCTCATCTGGATCGGAATGGCGAGGGAGAGCGCTCACCAGCTGGGCACGCCACTCTCCTCGCTCAGAGGCTGGGTGGAGCTGCTCCGGCTCCGGGAGGAGGCGGCTGTGAGCTCGGGGTCGCGGCAGGGCATCCTGTCCAGCACCCTGAAAGAGATCACACAGGAGATGGACGAGGACCTCGGCAGGCTCACGAAGATCGCCAACCGCTTCGAGCTCATCGGCAGGACGCCGAGGCTCTACGAGACGCACGTCGAGGACATCCTGAGGCACATCGAGAGCTATTTCCGCACCCGTATTCCGCAGAGAACGAGCAGCATCAAGCTCAACTTCGACGTGTCCGACCTGCCGCCGATCTCCGGAAACCCGGAACTCCTGGAGTGGGCCTTCGAGAATATCATTCGCAACAGCATCGACGCACTGGAGGGACGGGGTGGGGTGATCGACGTGAAAGCCTGGCTGCGCCAGGACCGGAACATTCACATTTCCATTTCCGATACGGGGACGGGGATACCGAAGAACCTCCGCAGGAGGATCTTCAAGGCCGGCATCACCACCAAGGAGCACGGCTGGGGAGTCGGCCTCTCGCTCGCGAAACGGATCATCTCCGAGTATCACGGGGGAAGCATCCAGCTCGTTTCGACCATGGAGAACAAGGGCACGGTGTTTCTCGTGACGTTTCCCGTCTCGTGACGAACCCGCGGCCGCAACCATGGCTCCGTGCCGGGGCTCGCACGGCTGCCGGAAACCTGCATGGACACTGACCTTCACTCGAGAACGGGACTGCTGCTCGACCGGAGCGTCGACACGATCAACCGGTCCGTGTCGCACCTCTACGGCGGAGAGTGGGAGTCATCGATCAGGCACTCCTTCAGCTCGGCTCAGCTCAGCCTGGAGGCGGTTCTCCTGTCGTGCGGCGTCGATCCGGGGACGGCCGGTCTCGGCCGGATGATCCGTATGGTCGAGCGGGAGACCGGATCGGTCGCACCGCCGCACCTTCTCGTCAACGCGCGGAGGCTGGATCGCGCCTATCTCCAGATCGTCCGATGCACACCGGACACCCTCGGCTGGAACGAGTTTCCCGACGAGGAGATGAGCGTCGACATGCTGCACATCGCCCGGCACATAGTCCGGTTCTGTCGCGGGAGGATCAGCCGGCTCGGCCCCCGGTCGTCCCGGGAGGGGGAGTGACCTTCCCGTGACGGTGACTGCAGAGGCCGTCGCGCGAATCGCCCGGCTAGCCAGGCTGGAGCTCGATCGGGACGAGCTCCGGCGGATGACCCTCGAGCTCAATCAGATCATCACCTTCGTCCGCCGCCTGGAGGAGATCGACGCCGGTGGGGAAGGGGGCACCGGGGCTCTCCCCGACCGGATCACGCCGCTTCGCCCCGATGAGCCGGCCGATTTCCCGAACTCCCGCTGAAGATGCTCCGGGCCGCAGCCCAATGCGTCGCTCACCAGCACCGGCAGCCCTGACTGCCGGAACTGCAGGGCCGCGACAGAACAACAGCTCCACCGCTGCCGGAAAGGCAGCGGCCTGTCAGAATGGCGGTGGAGATCGTCCGCTCCGAGCGCCCCGCCCGGCCAGCTCTCTCCGGTGGATCGCGTAACTTGTTGTGGTATATAATGGTAAGGAATTGAGCAACGGGGCCTCCCGCTGGCATATCTCTTGCTCTCCTCGGGGGAGAGAGACCGCAGGGGTCACCCGGCGGCGCTCCAGGAGGTGAAACCTATGGGAAATCAGCTGAAAACGACGATTCTGCTCGTTTCGCTCACCGCCCTCATCATCGTGGTCGGGCGGCTCATCGGCGGGCAGGGCGGAATGATAATCGCATTCGTCCTGGCTGCTGTCATGAACATCGGAAGCTACTGGTTCTCCGACCGGATCGTCCTCTCGCTCTATCGTGCGCGGAAGGTGACGGAGTCGGAAGCGCCGGGGCTCCACGACATGGTCCGGCGGCTCGCACAGAGGGCGCGACTGCCGATGCCGGGGCTCTACATCATCGACAACGCATCGCCGAACGCCTTCGCAACCGGCAGGAATCCGGAACATGCCGCGGTGGCGGTGACCTCGGGTCTGCTCGAGCTCATGGACACCGAGGAGATCGAAGGTGTCATCGCGCACGAGCTCGGACACGTGAAGAACAGGGACATCCTGATCAGCTCGATTGCGGCGACGCTCGCCGGTGCGGTCATGATCATCGCGAGCATGGCCAGGTGGGCGGCGATATTCGGCGGATTCGGCCGGGACGACGAAGAGGGAGGAATCTTCGGTCTGCTGGCGACGGCTATCGTCGCTCCCATCGCGGCGATGCTGATCCAGTTCGCTCTGTCCAGGTCGAGGGAGTATCAGGCCGATCAGGCCGGCGCACGGATTGCCGGCAACCCGCGCGGGCTGGCGGCCGCGCTCAGGAAGCTCGAGGCGGCGGCCCGGCGGCGGCCCATGAAAGCGAATCCTTCGACGGCGCACCTCTTCATCGTCAACCCGCTGCGGGCAAAATCATTGGCGAAGCTCTTCAGCACGCACCCCAGCGTGGAGGAGCGGGTCGAACGCCTGAACAGAATGCGGATGTGATGGATCAGGAGTTACTCGAATAGAATGTTGAGGAGGAATGTTCAATGAGAATGGACAGACTGACGATCAAGGCACAGGAGGCGGTCGGCGCCGCCCAGGAGCTCGCGCTCGAGCGGGGGCATCCGGAGGTGGATTCGCTGCATCTCCTCTCCGCCCTCCTCCGGCAGACCGACGGGACGACCGGTCCCATCGTGGACAAGCTGGGGGCCTCCCGCGATGACCTGCTCGGTGCGGTCGAGCAGGATCTGGAGCGGCAGCCCAGAATGTCGGGAGGAGGTGTCGGCCAGGTCGGCATCTCCCAGGGGCTCAGGCAGAACCTCATGCAGGCGTTCAGGGAGATGGACAACCTGAAGGACGAGTACGTGTCGACCGAGCACCTGCTCCTCGCGATGTCGCAGGGGAAGGACCGCTCGGGAGAGATCATGCGGGATCACGATCTCACGAGGGAAAACATCCTGAAGTCGCTCGTGGGCATACGAGGCCCCCAGCGCGTCGCCGACCCGCACGCCGAGGACAGGTACCAGGCGCTCGACCGGTTCGGCAGGGATCTCGTCGCCCTCGCGCGGCAGAACAAGCTCGATCCGGTCATCGGGAGAGATGACGAGGTCAGACGGGTCATCCAGGTTCTCTCCCGGAGGACCAAGAACAATCCGGTCCTGATCGGTGAGCCCGGTGTCGGGAAGACGGCCATCGCGGAAGGCCTCGCCCAGCGGATCGTCGCCGGTGATGTTCCCGATTCTCTCAGGGACAAGCGCATCGTGCAGCTCGACATGGGTTCCCTGGTCGCCGGCACGAAGTACCGGGGCGAGTTCGAGGACAGGCTCAAGGCGGTACTCAAGGCCGTCACGGATTCGGCAGGAGAAATCATCCTGTTCATCGACGAGATGCACACCATCGTGGGTGCCGGCGCAGCGGAAGGCGCGATCGACGCGTCGAACATGCTCAAGCCGGCGCTGGCCCGTGGAGAGCTCCACTGCATCGGTGCGACCACGCTCGACGAGTACCGGAAGCACATCGAGAAGGACGCGGCTCTCGAGCGCCGGTTCCAGCCGGTGCTGATCGGTGAGCCCTCCGTCGAGGACGCCATCTCGATCCTGAGAGGGCTGAAAGAGCGCTACGAAGTGCACCACGGCGTGCGGATCACCGATCCCGCCATCGTGGCGGCGGTTCGGCTCTCGCGCCGTTACATTTCCGATCGATTCCTCCCGGACAAGGCGATCGACCTCATCGACGAGGCGGCGTCCAAGCTGAGAATCGAGATCGACAGCATGCCCACGGAGGTGGATCAGGTCGATCGGAAGATCACCGCTCTCGAGATCGAGAGACAGGCGCTGCTCAGGGAGAAAGACCCGTCCTCGAGAGAGCGGCTGGCGGAGCTCGAGAAGGATCTCGCCGATCTGAGGGAGGAGATCAGCAGCCTCAAGGCGCAGTGGACGAACGAGCGTGACACCATCGCCGCCATTCGCGACACCAAGCGGAAGATCGAGGAGGCCAGGGGCGAGGCGCAGAGCGCCGAGCGGGCGGGGGAGCTGGGGAAGGCTTCAGAGATCCGCTACTCGGTGATTCCCGAATACGACAAAGAGCTCCGTGACCTCAATCAGCGTCTGCACGATCTCCAGAAGGACGTGAAGATGCTCAAGGAGGAGGTCGACGCCGAAGACGTGGCAGAGGTCGTCTCCCGGTGGACCGGTATTCCGGTCTCGAGGCTCCTCGAGGGAGAGACGGAGAAACTGGTGAAGATGGAAGAACGGCTCATGACCCGTGTCATCGGGCAGGAAGACGCCATCGCCGTCGTGTCGGATGCGGTCCGAAGGGCCCGCGCCGGTCTCGGCGATCCCGCGCGGCCGATCGGAAGCTTCATCTTCCTCGGCCCGACGGGTGTCGGCAAGACGGAGCTCGCCAGAGCGCTCGCGGCCTTTCTCTTCGACGACGAGAGGGCCATGATCAGGCTCGACATGTCGGAGTTCATGGAGAAGCACGGCGTCGCCCGGCTCATCGGCGCACCCCCCGGGTACGTCGGTTACGACGAAGGAGGCTATCTCACGGAAGCCGTGCGGCGGAGACCGTTCTCGATCGTCCTCTTCGATGAAATCGAGAAGGCGCACCCGGACACGTTCAACGCCCTGCTCCAGATTCTGGAAGACGGAAGGCTGACGGACGGAAAGGGGCGGACGGTCGATTTCAGAAACACGCTCATCATCATGACCTCGAACATCGGCAGCCAGCTGATCCAGGAGTACCAGAAGCGGATCGGATTCAGGCACGCGGTCGGGGCGGACGAGTCGACCACCGAGGTGATCAACGAGTACCAGGAGATCAAGAAAGAGGTGCTCGAGGCGCTCAAGCAGCAGTTCAGGCCCGAGTTCCTGAACCGGATCGACGAGGTGGTGATCTTCAACGCACTCACCCATGATGACCTGATGAAGATCGTCGACATCCAGCTGGCTCTCGTCGAGGAACGGCTCGAAGAGAAGGCTCTGGATATCGAGCTGACCGACCGGGCCAGGGAGCTCCTCGTCAGAAGGGCGTTCGATCCGCTCTACGGGGCGAGACCCCTCAAGAGGCGGATTCAGAAGGACATTCTCGATCCTCTCGCCAGGAAGATGCTGACCGGGGAGTTCGAGGAAGGAGACCACGTGCTCGTCGATGCGGTCGACGATCCGCACTCGGAAGAC
>CAZMKB010000026.1:0-4590 GCA_964566685.1 uncultured Gemmatimonadota bacterium
CAATTCTTCAATTACTTCAGAGGGCAATGTAAACTATAATGTGCTCCCCGTAGTATGTCCAGGGCCACCAAGGGTTCCGGCCACAGGAACTCTTCATTCAAGCCCGAGTTATTCATACACTTTTGAGCAGGAGGTTCATTATTATCGATAGCCATGTGACAGCACAAAAGTGACGGATCTCAACTAGATCGAAGCACACATTTGGCGAGACGATTTCGGGACTGATTCGAGGCCCGAGGCGCGAGCAACCCGGAGGCGTACCCGGAGGGTACGTTGAGGATTGCGAACTCCGAGAACGATGAAGCAGTCCGAAAGCGGCCGCCGAAATCGAAAGCGTATGAATAATTCGGGCTAATACTTGAATCGATATTTGAAATCGACACTGTAATCCGTGCGCGTTCCGGTGGAATTCGTCTGGCCGATGAGGAACATCCGCTTCCTGAGCGCGTACTCGACCGAGATGTTGTTGATCGAGGGATTGATAACATCCTGCGAGTACGTCAGAAAGACACGCTTCGTCAGGTACTTCCCGACGGAAATCTGGGCACTCTCCGTCCCGCTCTCCGCGGACAGGAGGTTCGCATCGATCGTGATGAGATCGAGCGGCGTCGCGTCCTGGAGAAGAGAGGCCGCCTGCTGCGTCATGAGATTGGCGACCTGATTGCCGAGACGGTCGCTGTAGAAACTCCCGGAGCGCGCATCGTACTCTTCCTTCGTCAGATCCAGGATGAGAAGGGCGAATGCCTCTTCACGGCTGACCGGCATCCGGGTGCCGGTCTCGTCGTAGATGTCGACCTCGAACTGCACCTCGTCGTAGAATCCTCCAATGTGAAGGTCGATGGTGTTCTGAATCGGCTCGCCTTCCCTACTGCGTCCCCTGACGATTCTCGAAGCATTGACATCCAGGATGGGGTTGAGCTCTGCGGCACCCACGAAATCGACCGACCCCTCCTCGATCTCGAACTTTCTGCCGTTGAACAGGTAGAAGCCGCGCTCCGTGATCATTTCCCCGGAGACTCTGACGCCGTTCTGACCGCCTTTCAGGGTGAGATCGATGTCCATCTGGACGTTGGCCTGATTGTTTCTGAACCAGACATTCTCCCCGCTCTGGAGAATCACGTCGAGCTCGATGGGGAAGGTGATGATCTGTCCCCTCCCGTTCAGGTCCTCCTGCCGGCCGAAGGCGATGCTGAACTCGCCGTCGTTCAGCTCAACGATGCCCCGGAGGATCATTCCCCGGTCACGCCGCCGCTCGAGGACGAGATCTCCGTCCAGAGAGAGTTCGGCGACGTGCTTGATCTGGTGGACGCCGTAATCCCGGAGATGGATCTCGAAGCGCATGCCGCCGGGAGACAACCCGCTGAATCCCACGTAGCCCGAAGATTGGACGGCGCCGCCCATGGAGCTCGCTTCGAATGAGTCGACGAACAGTGTGTCTTCCCCCATGTGGAAGACGGCGTGGATACCGTCGAAGTAGGTATTGGTGGGGATGAACAGTCCGCTCCCGCTTCGGATCTCACTAGCGCCGTTCCACACCGGTTCGCCGGCCGTCCCCCCGATCCAGACACTTGCTGCGATCGTCCCGCCGGAGGCCCTGAGATCGGAGTCGAGCAGGTTGACGAACGTGAGCGGGATGTCCACGATCAGCTCGCCGAACAGTTCCCCGTCGTGGTCGAGGCGGTCGGCCCTGCCGGCCAGAGCCAGGTCGACCGGCAGATTGAGCGTCCCTCGCGAGCGATGGTCGCCCTTCCACAGAGCGACTTCGTCGATGAAGAGCATCCTGCTGGCATAGGAGGCCTCGAGGCTCACCGAGTCGACGTGCGTATCCTCCAGGTAGACATCGTCGGCCTGCAGCGTCATGGACATGATGGGTTCGTCGAGCGTGCCGTTCATCCGGACGGAGGAGGAGAAGCGTCCCTCCAACTGCCTCCCGACCTGGAAGAACTGGCTCGTCCGGTAGAAACCGATGGAATCGGCGCTGACCTCGAGGTCGACGGTCCGATCGTCCTTCAGCACCCCGTGTCCGAGCAGCCGGCCTCCGGCGAATTGCAGCTCGCTCTCTTCGAGTACCCACCGGTCAGGTTCCTTCCTGAGCACTACCGCCCCCGGGCTCGAGGACGCGTTCCCGGCGTGGAATATCGTGAGATCGGACAGGGAGAGAACCGTACTGTTCCCGGCGCTCTCGAGGTCAAGGCTGAATTCGAGGAACTTCGTCGAGTCGATCCGCACGAACACGTTCCTCATCACGTAATCATCTCCGGTGATCCGGATATCGGTTTCGACGGACTCGAGCCCGAGACCCGCCAGGTCGATGTCCCGCGCATCGACCGACACTTCGCCCTCTGGCACGCCGGCGAAGTCGGCAACCCGGCAGCTGCCCTCGACCACGGCTGCTTTCAATCGGTCCCTCTCCGACAGCGAGTGGAGAACGTAGTTTCCCTCGATGTCGAACCTGTCATAGTCGCCCTGTATCCAGCCCTCGAAATCGAGGTATCCCGACAGGTCCTCGTCGGGAAGGAGCGACGGGAACTGCTCGATGTCGACACGCCGTCCGATGATGTCGAGGGCCATGCCGCCGGTGAAGATCGTACCGCTGCAGGCGGCGGCTCCCCGGGGAAACGAGATGTCACTGTCGACGATGGTCAGGCCCCGGCCGTCGAGCTCGCACGTCGCATCGAGGGCACTGAACCCGACGTTCCCGACCGTTCCTTCATAGAAGGAGACGACGCTCTCTGCACTGAAATCCCTCCTGTTGAACCCCTCTCCCCTGAACACGAGCGCCCCGTTCACTCCTCCGGAGAGGCCCCCCGGGACGGGGTGAGGGAGCTCGACGACGTCGAAATCGTCGAAGGTCACGACCGCCGAGTACGACGACGGGGACGTGTCGAAATCGAAGATGAAATCTCCGCGCAGAGCGCCGTTGCAGAAATCGGTGGAGAGACCGTTCACTTCCAGGTGCCGGTCGGAGTACGAGACATCGTCCGAAGAGAGATTATTGAACCGGTAGCCGATGAAGTCGCCGCTGCACCTTTCGACCGAGGCGCTGACATCAGGGTGGAGGAGCTTCCCGTCGAGGACGGCTTCGATCCCGGCGGAGCCCCTCAAATGAGGCCTCGTTCCGACGCCGGGCGGGATGTGGGCGAAATCGAAGTGAGGCGAGTCGATATCGAAGTGACAGGTGGGCGGGCCCTCGAACAGGATGTAGCCGTTGCCGCCCACATCCGTCTCATCCTTCAGGAGCCGGAAGCCGTCGAGGATGAGCTTCTTTCCCTGAATCGTCAGATCCCCCTCGAAGAGGAACTCTCCGAACGAGACGAAGGTCGTGTTGAGGGAGCTCCGGTCCATCTTGATGAGCACCCCGCCCTCGCCGATCTCGAGCCCGCCGTTGAAATCCATTCTGGTCTCGAAGGGCTCGCCGGTCAGGCCCGTGACCCTGGTCCACGAATCCCGGAGTACCAGCCGGTCGATGCTCATCCTGAACGGTTCCCGCTTTTCCCGGGTCTTCTCCCTGGGCTTTCCGAACGATTTGAGGTTCCACTTCTCCTGTTTCACGATACGGATCTCGGGGGAGTCGATCGCGATCAACCGGAACTCGATGCTCCCCTCGATCATTTTGAGCGGTTTGAACCTCACCTCGATCCGCGGCGAGGAGAAGAACGCCTCGTCTCCTCCCAGCGGATCCATGATGGTCACTCCCCGGACCTCGACGCCTGCCCACCTCGTCAGAGAGATCGATTCGATCGTGACCGGCGTGTCGAGAGCCTCGGTCGCCTTCTCGGATGCCCACTCCGCAAACTCCCGTCTCCACGTCGGGACGGCGCTCTGGAGAATCCAGACTCCTCCCAGTACGATGAGCAGCATGAAGATGATGAAAAAAAGCGTGTATCGTTTCATCAGAACGGATTTCCTATGCTGATGTGGAGTCTGCCGATCGTCTTTCCGGTTCCGAAGTTCCCGTCCAGCCGCACGGCCTGCTCGACTCTGACCGGACCGATGGGAGTCCGGTAGCGAAGTCCCGCCCCGGTGGAGCTCAGGAGAAACGGCCGCCTGGGATGGAAACCGGTGTCATAGATGTTCGCCACGTCGAAGAACAGCACCCCGTCGAGCGCCCGCCATATCGGGAAACGCCCCTCCACGTTCAACTGGATGAGGTAATTGCCAGGCCGCTGAATGTCACCGGATATCAGGCCGATGGAGAGCTCCCGGTATCCACGCAGGCTGTTGGCTCCGCCGATTGCGAACTGCTCCTCGGGCGGTACCGGCTCGGATGTCCCGAATTCCCTGACCACGCCGACCTTGAGGCGGCTGGCGGCGGTCAGGCCGATGCCCAGGAAACGCACGCCCCGGTAGAGAACATACTCCCCGACGGCCCTGTAGTAGTCACGGTCGCCGATGAGAGGTCCGCCGGCCACCGCCGTCGAAACTTTCAAAACCGCTCCCCTCGTCGGATTGAAGAAATCGTCCGTGCGGTCACGGATGTAGGAGAGCTCGACGGTATTTCTGAGATGCCTGCCGATGTTCCTCCTGATGTCGTCCGGCAGGTCCTCCTCGTCCTCGTCCACATTGTCGATCTCGGAGGACTGGACGAGT
>CAZMKB010000026.1:4600-21649 GCA_964566685.1 uncultured Gemmatimonadota bacterium
CCGTGTCAGCTGAAGGCTCCCCGAGAGCCCTCTTTTGTCGAACGCCTTGAGATCGAGGTCCTGGTAGGAGACACTGTACAGAGAACGCATGTTCAGTGGGAAGAAGACCGGTTCGCCCCAGGAGACGGCGAAAGAACCGGTGCTGTTGTAGGCCGACTCGAAGTCGAAAGCCTTCGAACCTTCCGCCCGCAGCGTGAGCTGTTCCGCCCGGTCGAATGTGTTTGCCCGGCCCCACTCCCCCGAGAGCTTCACGCCCTGGGCGGAGCCGTAACCGACACCGAATCCGATCGATTTGAAATCGTCCTCCCTGACTTCGATGAGGAGGTCGAGCGTGTCCCGCTGTTCTTCGAGTCCCTGGACGTCGAAGAACACGCTCCGGAACAGGCCGATCTGATAGACGTTTTCCTGGGAGACCTGGATCTTTTCAGGATCGAAGACATTCCCGCTCTCGACCCTCAGCATCCGCATGATGATATCGGTGTCGATGCGTTCGTTTCCCACTACGGTGACGTCGCCGAAGTAGGCGATTTTCCCTTCCTCGATGTCGACCGTGATGTCGACGGAGTCCCTGTCCGGCGTGAATGATATTTCGTGCTCGACCGAGAGGTAGGGGTAGCCTCTCGATGCATACATGTCGTGCAGGACCGTTTCGAACTCTTCGAGCCTGCGGTTGCTGAAGGGATCGCCGGACTCGAGATCCAGCTGCTTCCTGACGGCGTCCTTCGAGACGACCTGAACATCGCTGATTCTGACCGCTGCGACATGGACCTGCTTCCCCTCGTAAATCGAGATTTCTATGTCGACCTTCTTCTCCTCCAGCCTGACGTCGCGATCTTCGCTCACACTGGCGTCGATGAATCCCATTCCTACGTAGTGAAGCCTGATGGCGTCGAGATCGGACTGGAGCTGCCACTCGAGAAAGGTCTCCCCCTCCTCGAGGGTCATGATTTCACGGAGCTCCCCGTCGCCGATCGACTCGTTGCCCTTGAAATCGATCTTTGCGACTTCCCAAGCTTCCGGGGTGTAGACTTCTTCCTCCTGGGCCTCGAGGGGACGGAAGGCCGCACCGGCCGGAACCAGGAGGAGAAGCAGGACGAGAACCATCCTCGCAACCCGCGCGGTGAGAAACCCGCCCGGGGGGGAGGATCCCCGCTCAACGGCGCGTTCCGGGACTCTGTGCTGTTCTGTCGGATCCGCTCTGCTCATGCTGTGTTGGCGCTCTGCCGGCACCGGCAACGAAAGAGGGGTTCCGGGAGCCGGGAACCCCTGAGACGAGAGAGGGACTCGTGGTGGGCGAAACAGGATTCGAACCTGTGACCTCCTGCTTGTAAGGCAGGCGCTCTGGACCAGCTGAGCCATTCGCCCACCGAAACCCCTGCATGCTGTTGATCCGGAATGTGGTGCATGCGAGAAAGACGGCGCTGATATTTCTTCAGCATGTCGACAGCATGATCGACAACAGGCGCTTCCTCCGAGCTGTGATGATGTCGTGACGTAAATCTACCTCGGTGCTCGGGCACTGTCAACCGTGGCCGCCGTGGTGCGGCTTCCCGTTCACGGAAAAAGTTGGCCCGGGATGGAAGACAATACGTGAGGCCTGAATCATTTCATCGGATACCGGGCGGAGCGGGAGAGATCACGAATCGTTGCAGACCATCATGAAGAGAACGAGGAGGACGAACAGAGCCGCCAGCCAGAGGACGGCATCCAGAACGAACTTGAGCAGCCTCTCGAAGGGCGTCATCATGTCACGGCTGTGAGGGGTCTGGTGACCGGTCTTCTTACTTCTTCGGGCGGTAGATGATGGAAACCGGGACGAGGACGCAGTAGCCGAGCACGAGCAGGAGCGGCGCCAGGGTGATGGACCCCCGGGAGAGGAGGATGAAACCGGCGATGATGACAAGGACCGATCCGAGGAGCATCTTGATGTTGGTCGGTGCGAGACCCACCTCGGAGGACGGGCGGCTCTTCTCGGCGGGCCGCTTCCCTCCCCGAACCGGACGTTCACTCTTCGATTTCGCTCGTCGGGCCATGGCACCGGTCTCCTTTCGCCCGTGGAATATACCCCTGCCTCAATCGCCTGTCAAGTCGAGCTCCCTGGCGAGCTCCCGCTGGACATCCACCACCGGCCGCCCCGTCTTCCGGGCGATCCTCGCGATGTCCTCGAACTCCACTTTGCGCCTGGTCCCCGCACCCGGGAGGTCGACCTCCTTCACGCGCACTTCTCCCAGCGAGCTCCTGAGCCTGAGCATTCTCCTGTTCGACACCCGCCTCCTGACCTCCCAGAATCTGAGGCCGATCGTCGTCGTCTCCGAGAACAGGAGTCCGCTGATCCGGTCGAGCGACTTCGGATCCGCGATGACCGTGATGAGCGTGCCGGGACGGCCCTTCTTCATCTGAACCGGCGTCAGGTAGACATCGTGGGCCCCCGCCCGCAGCAGCATGTCGGACAGGTGGGGATAGACCTGCGGATCCATGTCGTCGATGTTGGTCTCGACGGCGTACACCCGCTCGGAGGCAGCCGGAGAGTCCTCCGTTCCGAGGAAGACCCTGAGGACGTTCGGGAGGTCGGGGGTCACCCGGGTTCCCGCCCCGTAGCCGATGCGCTCGATCCGCATGTTGATGACATCGGTGAACTCCACGGCCATCGTCCTGGCCAGAGCGGCGCCGGTGGGAGTGGTCAGCTCCCCCTGCCTTCCCGTCATTCTGACGGGGACGCCCCTCAGGATCTCGACCGTGGCAGGTGCGGGCGCGGCGACTGTACCGTGGTCGGTCGCGATGGTCCCCCTTCCGAGCGGCAGCGGGGACGCATAGACGGTACTGATGCCGAGTCGCTTCATCCCCACGACCGCACCCACGACGTCCAGCAGCGTGTCGAAGTCGCCCAGCTCGTGGAAATGGACGTGATCGCGCTTCTTCCCGTGCACCCCGGCCTCTGCGGCCGCCAGGCACTCGAGCACGCGGACCGACTGTTCTTTCGCGCTTTCGTCGAGCCTGCTCCTGGCAATCAGGTCCTTCATGTCGGAGAGGTGCGGGAAGCGGGGAGTCTTCGACAGGTCGATGTTGAGCAGGACGGCTCTTATCCCCCCTCTCCTCACGGTTTTCCGCGACATGCGGTACCCCGAAATCCCGAGCTTCGACAGCTCCTCCTCGAGAGCGGGCAGCGTGAGGCCGCAGTCGAGGAGGGCGGCCAGAATCATGTCTCCGCTGATACCGGAGAATGCATCGAGGTAGAGTACCCTGCCTTCCTTCATGGATCACTCCGTTCCTTCCCGGAGGGCGACGACGGCGGAAGCCGCGATGACGGGCTCCGGCAGAAAGGAGCTCAGGCCCTCGAGGCTCTTGGCCTTGACGCTCACTCTGTCAGCGGCCGTACCGAACGCGGCGGCGATGTTCCCGGACATGGCCCCGAGCCGGGGCTCGAGCACCGGCCGGTCGGCGTAGATGGTGGAGTCGAGATTCGAAAGCGCATACGACTTCCCGCGCATCATCGCCACGACCCGCTCGAGCAGCATCATGCTGTCGGCGTCCTTCCACTCGGTCGAGCTGGACGGGAAGTAACTGCCGATGGTGCCGAGGGACAGAGCGCCGAGCACGGCGTCGATGACGGCGTGGAGGAGAACGTCGCCGTCTGAGTGGCCTGCCAGCCCCATCTCGAAGGGAATCTCCGTGCCGCCGATCACGAGCCTTCGCCCCCTCTGGAGGAGGTGGAGGTCGAATCCCTGTCCGATCCTCATCGTCCACCTCCCCTCTCGGCGAGAACGAGCCGCGCGATCTCGAGGTCGAACGGCGTCGTGATCTTGATGTTCTGCGTATCCCCCGGAACCAGGCGGACCCTGCCGTCGGCGGCTTCGACGAGCTCCGCGTCGTCCGTCGATGCCCGGCCCTCGGACCGCGCCCGCTCGTGAGCCTCGCGAAGGAGCCGGTACGGAAACACCTGCGGAGTCTGGATGGCGTAGAGGTTCTTCCGGTCCACGGTCCGCACGACCTCCCCGTCCAGCACCTCCTTCACCGTGTCGCTGACCGGTATCCCGGGAACCACGGCCGTGTCGTCCGTGGCCTCCCGGAGGAGGGCTTCGAGCAGCATGTCGCTCAGAAGAGGTCGAGCCCCGTCGTGAACGAGTACGATCCGGCACGACTCAGGCAGGCGGGCAATCCCGTTGTACACCGACTCCTGCCGCTCCGGCCCTCCGGGGACGGTCTCGAGCCTCGGATCTTCCGGCAGGGAGACGGGTGCAGTCCCCGTCCCTCGATCCTCCGGCGGCAGGACGACGACGATGGACTCCACCGCCCGGTGGGCGAGGAACGGCTCCAGCGCATACCAGAGGACGTGCTTCGTCCCCAGCGGGGCGAACTGCTTCCGCTCCCCGTAGCGCCGTCCTTCGCCGGCCGCGGCGATCACTGCTCCGATCATGGGCGGCTATCTCTTCAGCTGAGCGAAAATGAGCGTACCGGCCTTCGTCTGGTGAATGCCGGTGACGGCCACGCGGACCGTCTTCCCGATCTCGGATCGGGCGTTCTCCACGACGACCATGTTCCCGTCGTTGAGGTAGCCGACCGCCTGGTCCATCTCCTTGCCCGGCTTGATGAGCTTGATGACGAACTCGTCCCCGGTCGCCACGTCGGGCGACAGGAGGCTCGAGATCTCGTTGAAGTCGATGAGCGGGACGTTGGCGCGCTGGGCCGTCTTCTTGAACTCGTCCCGCTTCGAGATCAGAACGGCGCCGTGCTCCTGGGCGTACTTGAGGAGAGCCCGGTCCTCGGTACCCGGCCTGATGTCGATGTCCCGGATGTAGAGCCTGATGTCCCGCTGGCTCTCGAGGGTCTTGAGGTTGTCGAGCCCCCTCTGGCCCCTGCTCTTCTGAATGGGATCCTTCGAGGAGTTCTGGCTCTCGAGCTCTTCCACCACGTACCGCGGGATGACCATCTCACCTCGCAGGAGGGGGGATGTGGCGATCCGGACGAGGCGTCCGTCGATGAGCGCATCCATGTCCATGATGTAGAGCGTCCGTTTTTCCGACTTCGGCCCGTCTTCGCTGAACAACCGAATGTCGTCGGCGGTGTTTCTGCCGATCAGGTATCCGAAGTAGCCGAATACGATGGAGAACACGAGCAGGGCGTATGAGGCGAACGTGCCGAGCTCGGCCGGTGACGCGAATATCTCCGAGAGGATCGGGGTGACGACCTGTGACGCGAAGAGACGGGCGATGAGCAGCCCGAGGACGAGACCCAGAGCCCCGACCAACGTACCTCGCAGCTTCTTCATCTGCAGCCTGAAATCGATGAAGAAGGAAAACAGGACAACGACGATCAGGGCCAGAAACGTCAGGACGGTGTTGACCGTCGATTCGAAGTTGCCCATGATGAACGCACAGAGCGCGAGCAGCAGTGCGAATACGACTCTCATGATATTCAAGATGATTCCTCCTGTTGATCTACTGCTTCATCCATTCAATTGCCGTTATCATGATCCGGTACATGATGCGGTTCGAAACATGTCGGGGTGCAGTCCTCCTTTCGGGTTTCCTACTGTGTTCTTCTCGAGAGATTCTCGAATGTCGTCGATTCCTTGCGGAAGAAGAGTTCGACGGTCCCGGTGGGACCGTTTCTCTGTTTACCGATGATGATCTCCGCGATGTCCCGCTCCCCGGTCCGTTCGTACTGCTCCTCCCGGTAGATGAAGACGACCACGTCCGCGTCCTGCTCGATGGCTCCGGACTCGCGCAGATCGGCGAGTGTCGGACGGCGGTCCTTCCGCATCTCGGGAGCACGGGAAAGCTGTGACAGCGCAATGACCGGTATCTTGAGCTCTTTCGCGAGCGCCTTCAGCGACCGGGATATCGAAGAGATCTCCTGCTGGCGGCTTTCCGAAATTTTCGGACCCTGGATCAGCTGCAGGTAGTCCACCACGACCAGGCCGAGATTGACCTCGCTCTTGAGCCGCCTGGCTTTCGCTTTCATCTCCAGGATGGTGGTGGTCGGCGAGTCATCGATGTAGATCGGTGCATCGCCGAGAATGCCGGCGGCGGATGCCAGTTTCGGCCAGTCCGACTCGGAGAGGTAGCCGGTCCTGAGCTTGGCCCCGTCGACGCGGGCTTCCGAGCACAGGAGACGCTGAACGACCTGGTCCTTCGACATCTCGAGACTGAAGATCGCAACAGGTATACCGCGCTCGATGGCGACGAACTGGCTGATGTTCAGTGCGAAGCTCGTTTTCCCCATGGAAGGTCTTCCGGCAATGACGATCAGCTCCGAATCCTGGAGCCCTGCAGTCATCTCATCGAGGTCGACGTAGCCCGTCTCGATCCCGGTGACGCCGCCCTTCCGCTGGTGGAGCGTCTCGATCAGCTCGAACGCCGATTTGAGAATACTCTTGATCGACATGAATCCCTGCTTCACCCGGCGCTGGGAGATCTCGAAGATCCGGCTCTCCGCTCTGTCGAGGATCTGGTCGACGTCGCCCTTCCCCTCGTACGCCTCCGTGACGATGCCGGTGGACGTTTCGATCAGCCGCCTCAGCAGGGCTTTCTCGAGGACGATTTTGATGTGATATTCCATGTTCGCCGTGGTCGGTACCGCCGAGAGGAGATCCATGATGTAGATTTGCCCCCCGGCATCCTCGAGTTCACCGGTTCTTCGTAACTCTTCCGTCAGCGTGATCGGATCGATGACCTTGTTCGACTCGAACAGGCAGGCCATCGCCCGGAACAGGATCCGGTGCCCCGGGTGGTGGAAGTAGCTCTCGTCGAGATGTTCCAGGGCCCGTGTGACGGCCACTTTCTCGAGCAGCATGGCACCCAGCACCGAGGCCTCGGCTTCGTACGACTGCGGCGGGGTCCGTTCCGTGGAGAGTTTCCTCGAGGTGTTCGTTACGATATCCGCCATGTCGGATCTCCTTTTTCCCTCAGGATTCGATCATGATGAATGGCGATTGTCTCGTTCCCGGAAACGATGGATGCGGATGAAGACGAGAATCATCTGCCGGGCAGAGGACGATGCGGACTGTACCGGGCCTCATGCATGCAGTCAGAGGGATGCTATGGCATCGAATATCCTGTCTGCAAGCTCGTCCTTGCTCATGAGAGGAAGAGGGATTTCATCCCCGTTCTGGATGAGGATTGTCGCTCTGTTGGTGTCGCTCCCGAACCCCGACCCGTCTTCGGCGGGGTTGTTGACGACGATCATGTCGAGGCCCTTCTCCCGGAGCTTCCCGCGCGCCCTCTCGAGCTCCTGCTCGTACTCGACGGCGAAGCCGACGAACAGAGTTTCCGGTGACGCCGCCTTCCGCGCCTCTTTCAGGATGTCCATTGTCGGAACCAGGTCGATGGAGACCGGGTCCTTTCCGCGGCTCAACTTCTTCTCCGAGTACACGGCAGGTGTAAAATCCCCGACCGCCGCAGCCATGACCAGGATGTCCGTTTCCCCGATGCGGCCCAGAACAGCCTGCTGCATCTCTCCGGCCGTCCGGACCGGGACTCGTTCTATCCCGTATGGCTCCGTCAGGTTCGTCGGACCGCTCACCAGTGTCACGGTGGCGCTCCGGCGCCGTGCCGCCCGGGCGACGGCGTAACCCATCTTTCCGCTCGATCCGTTGGTGATGAACCTGACAGGGTCGAGCGGTTCTTCCGTGCGCCCCGCGGTCACGAGAACCCGTTTTCCCTCGAGCTGGACGGACACCGAAAGACACAGACGGATCGCGTTCACGATCACGTCGATGTCGGTGAGCCTTCCCGGCCCGGTTTCACCGCATGCGAGCGGACCCTCGCCGGGCGGGAGGATGGTCACTCCTCTCGAGATGAGCTTCGACATGTTCTCCTGGACGGTCCGATTCAGAAACATCCTGCTGTTCATGGCAGGGGCGATGATGATCGGACACTCGACGGCCAGGAGAATGGTGGAAAGAAGATCGTCGGCGACTCCGGCGGCCAGTTTTCCGAGAACGTTGGCGGTAGCCGGCGCGATCACGACCGCATGGGGGAATTCGGCGAGCTCGAGGTGCGCATAGGGCGTGTCGCCTTCCGTGGCGAACATGTCCGTGTACACCTTCCGGCCCGACAGCGCCTCGAACGTGAGCGGCGACACGAACCGGCTGCCGCTCCCGGTCATGACCACGCGAACCGAAGCTCCCGCCTGAACCAGGCGGCTCACGAGCTCGCAGGCCTTGAATGCGGCAATACTGCCGGTCACACCGGCGAGGATGTTCTTTCCACTCAGACTATCATCCATAATGGTTACGTGGTACTCGTTCCTCTCACTGCACTGACCCGGCCGCTCAGGTCGCGATAGCGGGCGACCCTGTGCTGCTCGGCTCTGATGATACTCATGATGATCTGGATGGTTTCTTCGAGAATATCGTTTATCACTGCATACGTATACTCCGAAGCCTCATCCATCTCCCGTGCTGCATTTTCCGTCCTCCTCTGTATCACCTCCTTCGGTTCGGATCCTCTGCCGGAGAGCCTCTTCTTCAGCACGTCACGTGACGGAGGGAGGAGAAAAATAAAAACACCGTCCGTGAAGTGCTCTCTCAGCTTCGCCCCGCCCTGCGTGTCGGCGTCGATGAGAACGCAGCTGCCCCGGTTGAGCTCCTTTTCGATGAACACACGCGGTGTGCCGTAATATTCCCCGTACACTTCTGCCCACTCGAGAAGTTCTCCGGATTCGATGAGTTCTTCGAACTGTGCTTTCGTCACGAAGTGGTAATCGCATCCCTCGACCTCGCTCTCCCTCCTTTCGCGGGTCGTCACCGAAACGGAGTACACGAGATCGGGATCCCGGCGAAGCAGCTCCCTCACCACGGTGCTCTTTCCCACCCCGGACGGGCCGGATATGAGAGCGATGAAGGGTTTCGAAAGCGATCGCACGGTACCGTCACTCCAGATTTTCGAGCTGCTCCCGGATCTTTTCGATCTCTTCCTTGACGAGCACGATGATCTGAACGATCTCTGAATCGTTCGCTTTCGCGGCGATCGTATTCGCCTCTCTGTGAAGCTCCTGACAGAGAAACGTCAATCTCTTGCCGAGGACGCCTCCTTCCTCGAGATAGGCGCGAAACTGCGCAAGGTGCGACTTGCTCCGGTCGATCTCTTCGGTGATGTCCCACCGTTCCGCGACGAGTGACACCTCGTAGAGGAGCCTGCTGTCCTCGATGTTCATTCCCGCCGCAACCTCCGACACCGCCCTGCGAAGCCGCTCCCGCACTCTCTCGATCCGCCCCGGTGCGAGCTCCTCGACATCATCGATGAGCCGCTTCATGTTGTCGAGACTGCCGTTCACGACGTCGGCGAGCTCCCTGCCCTCGCGCTCGCGCATCGAAATGCAGTCGGCCAGAGCGCGCGCCAGCACCGGCTCGATGCCGGCCCACACGGTCTCGTCATCGGGAGCCGGCTGCGCACGTGTGATGATGTCGGGAAAACCGGCGATGAGCCCCAGATCCACCTCTCCCTGGAGGCCGTACCTCTCCTTGATTCTCCGAAATACCCGCAGGTAGTCGTCGACGACCTGCTCGTCGTATCCCAGAGACGACCGGGCATCGGTTCTTCCTTCGACGGTGACGGCGACGCTGATCCTTCCGCGGGTGATCTTCCGGGATATGAGCTTTTTTATCCTGTCCTCGATGCTCTGGAAGTCTCGCGGAATTCTTAAGTTCAGATCTGTGTAGCGGTGATTGACCGACCTGACTTCGACATCGAGGATCCCCAGCCCGGTCTCCTCCTTGTGCCTTCCGTAGCCCGTCATGCTCTGGATGGACATGATCCGCGCACCTCGTCACCACCGTCCCTCGCCCCGGGACGGAAAATGTTTCACGAACGTAACCTCATGACAGAATATACGCCCGGCCCGGCCCGCACTCAAGAGCCCCTGCCGGGAGTCCTGTTGATCAGGCTCGCCGTATACCCCGCCCCGAAGCCGTTGTCGATGTTCACCACGACCACGCCGACCGCGCAGCTGTTGAGCATCGTCAGAAGTGCCGCAATGCCGCCGAAGCTGGCCCCGTAACCGCTGCTCACGGGCACGGCGATGACCGGACAGGAGACGATGCCGCCGACCACCGAGGCGAGGGCTCCTTCCATGCCCGCCACCACCACGATGACCCTCGCCTTCCTGAGAGCTTCGGCGTGGGCGAGGAGGCGGTGGATGCCGGCCACGCCGACGTCGTAGATCGCCTCCACCCTGCTGCCGAGAACCTCGGCCGTCACACGGGCTTCCTCGGCCACCGGGATGTCGGATGTCCCTGCCGAAAGGACGAGGACGCTGCCGGTTTTCCGCCGTTTCTTCCTCTGCACCAGGACGATGCGCGCCGCCTCGTGGTAGACGGCGTCTCCGTCCGCCTCGCGCAGCGCCTCGAAGATCTCCCGGCGCGCCCGGGTGGCCATGAGCTCCCGGTTTTTCGACAGGATCCGCCGCGAGATCTCCACGATCTGATCGACCGTCTTCCCCTCGCAGTAGATGACCTCCGGGAAATGCTTCCGGAGGGTACGGTGATGGTCGACCTTGGCGAAACCCAGCTCCTCGAACGGAAGCGACTCGAGCAGGCCCAGAGCCTCATCGACGCCCGTCTCCCCCCGGGAAACCTTCCGAAGAATCCGCCTGATCCGACTCCTGTCCACCTGTCCCTCCGGCACCGTGTGTTCGTTAATAATACAACGGGAGAGCGAATCAGGCAATGATGGGTGACCCGTCGCATGGCGACGAGCCGATCAGGGGGGAGCCGGCCGCGGTGCGTCACGGTTCGCCGCTGGCGGAGGCACGGAAACGCGCTTCTGCGGAGAACAGTCTCTGTGAGAACGAACCGGTTACATTGAAGTGCCGATGGCCGCAGCGGTAGGGAGTGAGATTCTCCCTATACGCTCCGGGCGCGCGAGCCGGTGGGTCCGGCGGCTCCTTTTTTCTCGTAATACAGCTTCCTGAGTATCATCTCGGCCGGGCAGAACTTCGTGAACGACGACTGGACGAGATTCACCCCGACGAAGGCCGTGAACAGGAGCCAGTACGGGGAGTGAAGCTGCGACAGGGCGAGCGAGATCAGCACGAAACTTCCTGCTATGAGCCTGATGGAGTTTTCGAGTGTCATGGGTGATCCTCCTTTTTCCGTGTTTTCCACAAGGGCTGCGGAAAATCCCGGGCAGCCGTTCAGCCCCGGTTATTGATTCCGGTTAAAACCCGTAGGTCAACTTCCCGTAGATGTTGTCGTTTTTCTGGAACTGGCCGAACTCCGTGGCCTCGTGTTCGCCCGCGAACAGGTTGCCTCCGGCCGTTACCGTAATTTCGTCACTGTACTGGTACTCTGCAAGGACCCGCAGGTAGAGATCTTCGTCCGTCGGCGAGTAGAAGACCACGCCGGACAGCTTCAGAAATTCCGACATCAGGAGCTTCGTCACGCGGGAGGTCAGGAGGTGATGGAACTCGTCGCGGACGTAGCCCCCCATCGCCTCCTGTCCGAGGCGGTAGGAGTCGTGGTCGAGCATGTAGTTGACCTGCCACTGTCCGTTCAGGGTCAGATTCGTGGCCACCTGACGCTCGTAGCCGACGAACCAGTCGATGGACGAGTTCGGCAGGAGCGGGTCGTCGCCGCTCCGGTCGTCCCGGGAATCGGACCAGCCCACTTCGGCCCACACGATTCCGCCCGCGTGCGGTCCGCGGATGGACGCACCGCTGACGAAGCGTCGGGGATAGATCGGGACCGGCTCTCCGCCGGCCATCTCCGCACCCAGCGGGCTCTTGTAGAAGCCCCGGTAGAAATAGAACGACAGGTTGAAATAGTGGATGTAGCGGGAGAACTTCAGCGCCACTTCCGAGTTGTCGAACGTCGGATCGGGGAGGCGTCCGCCTGCCGTATGGTCCTCGCCGACGATCCCGCCCGAGAACGGATCGAAGTAGCTCAACCGGCGGCCCTGCGGCAGCCTGTTTGGCTCGAAGCGGGGAATCCAGACGACGGTGAGATTTCCGAGGTCGTGGTAGAGCTCGAACCGGCCTCCGTCCTGGGGCGCTTTCAGGTACTGGGTGTCGCGGCCGACGAAGAAGGAGAGGTAGTCCTTCGCGAACACGTCGTTGATGAACAGGAGGTCGCCGGTTCCCCAGGTCAGGATCTGCCGGCCGATCTTCATGTCGACGCTCTCCCCGAGCCGGAGCTTGGCGTAGGCCTCTCTCAGCTCCCAGTCATACCGGCTCGAATCGGCCCCGTCGTAGAGGAAGTCCACCCTGCCGAAGAACTCGCCCCGCTCGGCGTAGTGTGCCAGGCGGAGCTGAAGCCGGGTCTCGGCGGCGGTGTAGTCGGTCGCCGTGGGATTGTCCTCGTCGACGCCCCCGCCGTAGAGCCCCTGGACGAAACCGTCGATCTCGACCTGTGCCGGAGCCGGCGCGGCAAGCATGGCGATCGCGATGAGCGCTGTCATTCCGGTCCGTCTTATCATTTCCCCTCGTCTCATCACTTGATGTACTTCCTCGGCGGATTCTTGAGATAGCGCTCGGAGAAGATGTCCTCCTCGAGCCCGGCGTCGTAGTCGATCTTCGAGAATTCCACGACGGTCCTGCTCCCCTCCTTCACGTCCTCCATCGACCGCCGGGTCACGGTCAGGAGGCCGTCGGACTCCTCGATGTTCTCGGCGGTGAACAGCCGGATCAGCTCACCCCTGCTGTCGTAGTACTCTTCCTTGAGCGGGAGGAAGTTCCCCCTGTCGATGTAGCTGATCTTTTTCGCGAAGCCGTCGTACTCCTCCTTCGGGACCGACTCGATCACGTACACCGCCTTGCCGTCCAGATCCGACTCCTCCTTCATTGTGTGACCGTCCTCGCTCCAGTGCCGGCCGGACACGTCCTCGTAGGTGAAGTCGGATCCCACGAAGCTCGAGTTCTTGTCGTCGGCGGATATCGGCCTGATGAGGTCGACGGCCGGAACGTAGATCCACCGCAGGTCGTTCTGGTCGGGCAGCTTGTGCACCATGAAGGTCAACCGGGCCACGTCCGAGGGTTTCTTGAAGTAGGTGTAGTAGTACTGCTTCCCGCCGTCTTCCACGTCGAGACGAAGCATCGTGAAATCCCGCTCCCGCTCCCGTCCGTTTTTGTCGATGAGGGTCATTCCGACCTCGGCGACTCCGTCGTCTCCGGCGTAGTAGTAGGCGAGGTGGGACTTCTTCATGATCTCCGTGGCGTCGGGAGCGCCCTCCCCGGAGGTGAGCGCCGGGGCAGCCACGAGCAGGCCGACCAGCGCGGATGCCGCGTACCGTGCGAAGGTCTTCATCGTTACACTCCTTTTCCGTTGGTGAAGCATCGTGATCAGGCTGACTGTTTCCGTGCTTTTTTCTTCGAAGACTCGATCTCCTCCGGTGATGGAACGAGGGAGGTCCGGAACGTCCTGACGATGGCCGGGAGGAGCAGCAGGGTCACCACCCCCGACACCAGCATGATCGCCAGGAAGAAGCTCCCGACCGTCACGTAGGGGACGAGATCCGAGAAGAGCATGGGGACGAAACCGATGGAGATGACGAGAACGTTTCTCCCGATTGCCCGTCCCGTGCCCTCGAAGATCTCGTGGTAGGTTTCCCGGAAATCCTTCGTGCGCTCGAAGATCATCCTGAAGCGCTGGATGAAGTGAATGGCAAAATCTATTGAAAGCCCGAGGGTTAGCGACGATAGAATGGCTATCGGCATGTCGTAGGGCTTCCCGACGTAGCCGATGAGGCCGTAGATGAACATGATGGTGATGGACAGGGGGAGCATGGAAACCAGCCCCCAGCGGACCGAGCGGAAGAGGAAGACCATCATGACGAACACGACGGCGAACGACCCGATGAGCGAGTTCCGCATCCCCGCCACCATCTTCCCCTGCCAGGCGATATTGATGTAGGGCAGGCCGCTCCAGCGGACGTCGATCCCCGCGGGCGGCGGATTCTCTTCCATGAATCGTTCGGCTCGTTCGACGACGGAGGTCACCGCCCGGTTGTCGCCGTCGGTCATCTGTACCCAGACGTTCGCGGAGGCATAGTCGTTGGTGACGAACTTGAACAGGTCGTCCGGATCCCCGCCGGACATCTCGAACAGGAAGAGCAGCTGCGCGACCTCGGTGCGGTTGTCGGGAATCTCCATCATGGCGGGATCCGCGCTGTACAGCTCGTAGCGGACCTTCTTCACGATGTCGGTGATGCCGGTGGTGGCTCCGACGATCTCTTCCTCCTCGAGCTCCCGCTGCATGTCCTCGATGTAGCGGAGAAGCGCCGGATCCTTCATCGCGTCGGCTTCCGGAGCCTGGAAGACGAGGTAGTTCATGTAGGTACCGGCCAGGTGGCTGTTCAGGATGATGTCTGCCTGGCGGATGAGATGGGATTTCTTGAACCACTTGACCGGGTTGTCGTTGATCACGATGAGATTGAGGCTGATCACCGCAAGGACGACCACGACCAGGGCGGCGGCGATGATCGACACGTTCCGCCGGGACGAGAAGTCGCGGAGCAGGTGCATGATTTTCGAAAGCGGGCCGTGGGCCTCGTCCTCCCTGCCGAACTTCCTGAGCGTTTTGTCGGAGATGAGCATGCCGACCGCCGGATTCACCGTCATGGAAAGGATCCAGGCCACGCCGATCCCGAAGGCCACGAAGATGCCGAAGACCTGGACGGGCGGGATGGGAGTAATGGCGAGCGAGAGAAATCCCACCATCGTCGTCAGAGAGGTGAAGAGCATCGGCAGGAAGAGCTCTTTGATGGTGTAGCGTATCGTGGTGTCCTTGTGCTTGTATTTCTTGAAGTGGTCGTGGAATTCGGAGATGATGTGGATGGAGTCGAGCACGGCGATCGGTATGAGGAAGATGGGGATCATGGAGGACATGATGTGAACCGTGTTGCCGGTCATGATCAGGAGCCCCATGGCCCAAATCACGGACATGATCGCGACGATCATGGGGCCGAAGCTGATGCGCAGGTTCCGGAAGAAGACCAGGAGCAGCAGGAGAATGATGAGCATGGCGATCGGAGCCGAGATGAACATCTGCGAGAACATCTCCTCCCCGAAGGAGTCCTGGGCGACCGGCAGCCCGGCAACGAGGAACTTCTGTCCTGGTCCGTGCCGCTCGGTGATCTCCCGTATCTCACCGGCTATCCGGTGGGACATGTCCTTCGACTCGATGGGGACGATGAGTGCAATGGCCTCGCCGTCGTCCGATGCGAGCTTTCCCCGGAGGATCGGATTCTCGAGGATCCGCCCGTGGAGGCGCTCTGCCTCTTCCCGGGTCTCCACCTCGTCCTCCATCAGGGTCCGGATGATCAGGGTCCCTCCGCTTCCCTGCTGGATGTCGTCCACGGTCGAGAGCGCCAGGATATCTTCCACGATCACACCGTCGATCTCCTCGATCTCTTCGGTGATCCGGTAGACGGCGTTCACGAGGTCCGGTGTGAACGCCCCGGACTCCCTGACCACGCCGACGGCGATGAAATCGTTGATGTCGAAGGCGTCCTTCGTCTCCCGGTAGAACACCCGGTTCGGTTCGTCCTCGCGGAGCATGTTCTCGGGATCGGTGTCGATGGTGATATCCGGAAGCTGCATCGCGAAAAAGCCGGTGATGAGAACGGTGATCACGATGACGAGCCATGGATGCCTGATGGAGAACTCGGTCATTCCCTTTCGCATATTGTCTTCCTCTCGATCAGCGGTTTCGCCGCCCTCGCTGTCTGCCGGTGCGGCGCTTTCTCTATAAGATGGATTTTCTCCCGAAATGATTCAAGAGCTCCCCGCCTCGATCCGGGCACCGCTGTAAAGCTGATGTAGTGCAAATGTGATACAGAAGATGATGAAACGGGGCCGGCGGGATCGGCGGCCCCTCGTGCCGTGTCAACGGGAGCTTCCGAACTTCTTCTCCCACGAGGCGCGGAGCAGGTCGCCGAGCCTCCTCTCGAGCTCCTCCGGCAGGCGGTGCTCCTTCCCCTCGCAGCAGAGCCGGACGGTCTGGCGGAGCGTGTCGATCATGATCCGGCAGTTCTCGCACTCGCCGACGTGCCGCTCGATTTCCCGGCAGAGGCGGGGGTCGAGCTCGCCGTCGACGTAGTCACTCAGTTCATGAACGAATTCCCGGCACTTCCTCTCCATAACGATCCTCGAATATCTCCGACAGCCGCTGCCGCAGCGCCAGGCGGGCTCTGAGAATCCGCGACTTCGTGGCAGCCGGCGACTGTCCGGTGAGTCTTGCCACTTCTTTCACCGGGAGTTCCTCGATGTAGCGGAGGACGAATGCCTCCCGGTTGGGAAACGGAAGCTCGTCGACGACCGAGTCGATGATCTCCTCGAGCTCCCTCTCCTCGAGAACCCGGTGGGGATCCTTCCAGTCGAAGAGCCGGCTGTCGCCGTGACCGGTTTCGTGCGCCGACGCGTGCGGCAGTAACTCCTCGATCGGCTTCAGGTCGGCCCGATTCTTCCCTGCGTAAAGCGCCCGGGCCTGGTTCAGTGCGATCTGGTAGAGCCAGGTCCCGAAGGAGGCCTCCCCCCGGAACCGGTCGATTCCGTCGATGGCCCTGAGGAGCGCGTCCTGGAACACGTCCTGGGCGTCGTCGGCGTTGCCGGTGAGGCGCAGGGCCAGGCCGTAGACCTTGTGTTTGTGTCTGTCGACCAGCGCCTGGAAGGCTTCGAAGTCGCTGTCCCTGGCACGCTCGACGAGCTTCTTCTCATTCATGAGATGACTCCGGACCCCGAAACGATTCAAACATACGAGAACCGTTCCGGATTTTCAACAGTCCCGTCCGAACCCCGGAATCGATCCCCGTGTCCACCGCCGGCAGCTGTTTCATGTACGGAATCTCTTGGTCTCTTTTCGGCCTTCTCGAGGCCCTCCGCCGGCAGGGCAGAGTGGAGAAGGCAGGGGACGTCGAGGGACGGTTTCGAGAGGCCTGGCGGTACGCCGACATCGTGCTGACCTCATCCCGGTTCTGATGCAACGGATCCACGGCTCGCAGCCGATTGCAATTCCCTGACGAATGTGCTACAATAGTCCCGGCGTACGAGGTGAACGAGAACCAGTGTTCCGTCCCAGGAGGAGACGATGCCCCCTTCCCCGACCGAAAAGCTCCC
>CAZMKB010000027.1:0-21201 GCA_964566685.1 uncultured Gemmatimonadota bacterium
GAGGAGCCTGCCGCTGCCCCGGCGGGAAGGTTCCGTCCTGGTGACCTGGGACGGCCGTGACAGCCATGGCCGGCCGGTGCCATCCGGGGTGTATTTCTCCTCATTCCCCCAAACCGGGGCCGTCAGGAAGATGCTTCTCCTCCGCTGAGTCGCCCCTTCTCCTGCCACGGATCACGGTCCGGGTCCGATGCCGCCGCGCCCCCGGGCGGGGATGCTTCCCGCCGGAGACCGTGTAAACACAGGTCAGATCCTTCCCCTGTGGTTTCCTCCACCGCAGCCTTCCGGGATAAGGCACAAAACCTGCAATATTCCCGGTCGTCCCGCCCGTCGCACGACCGCATCCGTTCGGCGATGCACGCAGGGAACGGAGCGGGGAGAGGCTGAAAAACCGGCGACAACGGCATCGGGGCCGAAGGGGGAGATTTCCGGCAATGATCGACTGGCGGAACGATCGGGAGGAGCACTATCGTCTCCTCCTCGAAGTCAGCAGCAACATCGGCGAAGGGATCGGGATCGTCGACGAGAACGAGCGGCTTCTCTACTGCAATCCGGCGTTCGCCTCGATCTTCGAGACGACGGTGGAAAGCCTCCTCGGCAGGGACGTCAGGGACTTCTTCGAGAAGGAGCTCCATCCGGTCTTCGAGAGGGAAACCCGGAAGCGAATGACGGGGGAGGCGTCGAGCTACGAGCTCCCGCTCTCCGGCGCGGAGGGTACGAGGAAACAAGTACGGCTCACGGTCACCCCCCGGTTCGACGAGAACGGCCGGTACATCGGTGCGTTCGGAGCGGTCATCGACATCACGAAATGGAAACAGACGGAAGCCGCCCTGCGGGAAGCTCTCCAGCTGAACGAACGGCTCATCACCTCGATATCCTCCATCCTCGTCGCCGTGGACTGGAACGACACGGTTGCCCTGTGGAACGATGCCGCCGAGAACACGTTCGAAATTCCCCGTTTGTCGGTCATCGGCCGTGACTTTTTCTCCTGCGGAATAGAGTGGGATCAGACCGAACTCAGGCGCCGTGCCGGGCTCTGCAGGCAGTCGAGAGCACCGGTCTCGCTGCAGGACTTCCCCTTCGAGCGTTCGACCGGCGAACGGCGCTTCCTGAACATCACGCTCAATCCCCTTTCGGGGAACAACGGGAAGCAGATCGGCTTTCTCGTGCTGGCCGAAGACATCACACTGCGGAAGGTCTGGGAGAGGAAGATGATCCAAAGCCAGAAGCTCGAATCCATCGGCCAGCTCGCAGCGGGAATCGCCCATGAGATCAATTCCCCGATGCAGTACATCGAGCACAACGTGCTGTTTCTGGACGACTCGTTTCGGAGTCTCCTCCGCGTCGTCGAAGCTTTCCGTGATTTCCTCGAGACGGCGAAAGGAAATCCTGTGCTCCGCTCTGCCACGAGGGCGCTGAGATCGGTGTGCGAGGACGAGGAGATCCGCTACCTCGCCGAAGAGATACCGCGGGCGCTCCGGCAGTCTCTCGAGGGCATCGAACGGGTGACCGGGATCGTGTCGGCGATGAAGACATTTTCTCACCCCGGCAGAGGGGAGAAGGAACCGGTCGACATCAATCGTGCCATCGAGACGACGGTGGCCGTGGCCAGGAACGAATGGAAATACGTCGCCGACATGGAGCTCGAACTGGATGAACGGCTTCCCCCTGTTCCCTGTCTGCCGGATGAATTCAATCAGGTCATCCTGAATATCGTCACCAACGCCGCGCACGCAATCGCTGAGCGTGTGGGAGACACGGAAAAGAAAGGCACCATTTCGATAAGGACCCGTTATGGAGGGGACAGGGTGGAGATCCGGATCGACGACACGGGTACCGGCATAGCGGAGGAAGTGAGAGCGAGAATCTACGATCCCTTCTTCACAACGAAAGATGTGGGGAAAGGAACTGGTCAGGGTCTTGCCATTGCCCGCGACGTGGTGGTGAACAAGCTCTCCGGCAGTATCGATTTCGAGACGGAAATCGGAAGAGGGACCACGTTCGTCATTTTTCTCCCGACGGAATCGTCATCAGGAAGCGGAAGCGACGGATGAGAACGGTGCACCGCCGTCAGCTCTTCCACGGCCTGACAGTGAAAAGGTTGTCCGGGTGATGGGCCAGCTTCAGTCCGACCAGAAACCGGATGCCTTTTCCCGGAACGTTTTCGATCCGGACCGAGCCTCCGAACAGCCGGACGATTCGCTCGGCCACGGGCGGACCGAGGCCGAGGTCTCCGCCGGGAGTGATGGGGTTCGTGATCGAAAAGACTTCGAAAAAGGTGGGGAGGATTTCTTCGGGGATTCGAGGCCCGGAAGTTTCGAGCAGCGTGAACAGGACGGCGTCCTTGGTGTCGGTCGACACGCGGATCGTTTCTCCCCGGGCCGAGAACTTCACCGCCGTCTCGAGGAGGGCGGCGAACGCCTGCGGCAGGAGCTTCCTGTCGCCCAGAACCTCGTCGTCGCACCGGGGGATGTCACCGAAGCTCACATCGTTCCTCCCGGCGAGGTATGTGGCATACTTCGACAGGCTCCCCAGGGCTTTCACCAGGATTTCCTGAAGGGGCACCGGCTCCGGATCTTTCGTGCCGCCTGAAATCTGAATGTCGGTCAAGAGCAGGGCCTGGTCGACGATCCTGTTGAGGCGGTAGAGCGATGCATCGAATGATCGGAGCAGCTTCCTCATCTTTTCTCTGTCGAGATCTTCCCTGACGAGCAGCTGACGGGAGGCCATGGCGCTCGTGAGGGGAGTCCGCAGCTCGTGGGAGATGAGATTCAGGAAATCGGACTTGGCCCTGTTCAGAATCGCGAGGTTCTTTCTCGCTTCTTCGATCTCCCTCGTTCGTTCCCTGATCTTCTGCTCGAGCTCTCTCCGGCGTATTTTCTCCGCGGTGATGAGCCGGTGCTGCTCGACGCCTTCCTCGAGTGATCGCGTGAGCGTCTCCGGTCTGCACGGCTTCGTGAGAAACCGGAAGATGCTCCCCTCGTTGACACAGGTGACGGCCAGGTCCAGATCGGCGTTGCCTGTCAGCATCATCCGCACGACGTCCGGAAAACGGGACTTCACCTTCCGCAGGAAATCGATGCCGCTCATGCCCGGCATCCGCATATCGGCGACCACGACGGCGAAGGGACCGTCTCGTTCGAGGGAGGCACAGCCCTCCTCCCCGCTCGCAGCGGTCTCCATGGAGAATCTCCTCCGCAGCTGCCGCCGGTAGGAAGAGAGGATGAACGGATCGTCGTCGACGAAGAGAATGCGGTTGGCGTCATCCGGAGTCATGATCATGGAATTCTCCAGCGGGTGCTCCGTGCGGAACACCTGATAACCTGGTCTGTCAACAGGTACGAACTCTTGCGGAAGGTGCAAATATCATTCCAGCGCCGCATCCCTTGACCGGAAAAAGCTCCATGGCTATTTTTGGATGATCTCCAGAAAGACAGAAACCGTGCAGAACTCTCATTCCGGAATTCTTTCAGCCGTACTCGTTCTGGCGCTCTGTGCCGGCTCGCAGGTCTCCGGCCGCACGGAATCCCCGGACCGGCCGACGACTCTCGTCTATCCTCCGCGAAGCCATGCTCTCGGTCACCGGGCACGATCGGCGCACCTGAAGATGTTCCTGGGGAGGGATGCGGAGTTTTCCCGGCCGCTCGGTATCGACTGCGTGAAGCTGGCAGGCCGGGACGATCCGGGCACGGAATCCGACGACGATGAGCTCCTCGTGGTGCTCCTCAACAGCGGCAGGAAGGAAATTCTGTTCAACAACTCCCTGACATCCATCACGCGGCGGGAGGAGACGGACAAAATCAGGTTCACCGATCCCCGGGATGTCGCGGTGGATCGGTTCGGAAACGTGTATGTGTCCGATGCCGGGACCGGCTGGATAATGAAGCTGAAGCTGGACGAATCGAACAGAATGTCGTTCGACTCCTACCTGACGGCCGGTTCGACGGATGAGGGCCGGCTTCTCGAGCCGGTCGGACTCTACGCCGCCCGCGATTCCACCGTCTATGTCGCCGACCGGCTGAGAAACCAGGTCGTCTGCCTGAGCACGGCGGGCCGGGTGGTGCGCCGGTACGAGGGTGGGGATGTGGGGGAGGAGGGCATCTTCCGTCCCATCGACGTCGTCGTGCTCGACGAGGACGAACCCTGGAACTTCTTCGAGCTGAATGTCCTGTATGTCATAGACATGGACGGAAGGAGAATCCAGCGGCTGTCCATCGAAGGGGAAAGGCAGTCATCGGTCACAGCCGACGCCGTCGGCGGAAAGAACGCCCGGTTCGGATACCTGGCGGCGGACTACTACGCGAACGTGTACGTCACCGATCCGGACAATCACTGCATACACAAGTTCGACAGGAACCTTCGCCACCTCACCAGTTATGGGACCGAGGGTACCGATGACGGGGAGTTTCTCTCCCCGACCGGAATCACCGTCTGGCGGCGGTTCGGCCAGATCTTCGTCGCCGATTCCACGGGTGTCCAGTATTTCTGGGTCGGGACGGACATTCTGGCACCCGGGGGGAGCGATGCTCATCGAGCCGAAATTCGTACCGATCGAAGGGGCCCGCCGGTTCTCGACATCTCGTTCGACATCACCGAACCGTCGGAAGTGTCGATCCACCTGAAGGGTGTGGAGAAGAAGGACATACCCCTCATCGAGTGGCGCAGGTACTTTCCCCGGACCGTCCGGCTGTCACTGCCGCTCCGGGACATCGACACGGAGAAGCTGTCCGGGTCCACCGTCGTCATCAGGGCCCGGCCGACCTACTCGTCCAAGCAGTCCTTTCAGAAGGAGGTCGAGGTTCCCGTTGATAAGGCTGACCAACCGGCCCGGTAGATCGCCAGCGCCGTGAACGATGAAGCAGTCCGAAAGCAGCCGCCAAAATCGAAAGCGTATGAATAATCCGGGCTGTAGGAACACTGTCCCGCAGGGGGGGGTAGGCACTGGTATGGAATCCGAGATGGCATTGCGGGAGCACGAAAGCCGTTTCATCGCGGCCCGGACCCGGTATGACCGGATGACCGCAGTGATCCTCGGCGCCGTCCTCCTCCTCGCGTGGCCGGAGGATCTCACCGGACAGAACAAGTTCTCCGGGGAGTCTTTCAGCCGCGGGGTCGGGGGGAGAGGGCTGGGGATGGGGAGCGCGTACGTCGCCGTCACAGAAGGTTCGTCGTCGCTCTACTGGAATCCGGCGGGCATTTCGGGGCTCGAAAAGCGTGAATTCATGGCGATGCACTCCGAGAGCTTCGGGGGAGAAGTCGACTACGATTACCTGGGGTTCTCCCAGCCGATCTCCGAAGATCCCGCAGGAAGCGCCATCGGAATCGGCATGCTCAGGCTCGGTGTGTCCGGCTTCCAGGAGACCGCTCTGCCGGACACGACCAGGCCGATCGGGCCGGACAACCGTCCAGTCGTGGTGAGCACGTTTTCCGTGGCCGATTATGCATTCATGTTCGGGTACTCCAGGAAGATGAGGGAAGATCTTCGGCTGGGGGGGAACCTGAAGGTCCTCTACCGGGATCTCTACCGGGAGTCGGCCACGGGATTCGGATTCGACTTCGGACTCCTCTATGCGCCCGTGTCATTCTCGCCGCTGCAGTTCGGCGTGAACGTCCAGGATCTCACGACGACCTTCCTCGCGTACAGCACCGGCAAGCACGAGCGGATCTATCCGTCGGTCCGGGTCGGAACCGCGACGGTCGGCGGCATCCGTCTCTGGAGCGGGAAACTCATCCTCGCCACCGACTTTGTCTTTCGATTCGAAGATCGGGATGCGCAGGTCGACGATTTCGCCTTCGGCCGGGTCAGCGGAACCTACCACATCGGGGGAGAGTATCAGATCGACCCCGGTCACCTCAGGGGAATCCGGTTTGCACTGCGGGGAGGTATCGATGAAGAAGTACCCTCAGCCGGTGCCGGCGTGGGTTTCGGAAGGTTCGACTTCGACTACGCGTGGCTCGGTGAAGTGGACGAGGACCTCGGCACGAGCAATCGTCTGTCGATGACGGTCGGGTTGTGAGCGACTCTCCCCATCCGCTTCATACCTCCCGGCCCGGGCCCCGGCCTCCCCGCTTCATCGGCGTATTCCCGGAAAGGATTCCCGAGCGGCCCTGAACGCGGGGTGAGAGTGAACGAACAACAGATCGTTTTCGAAGCCAGAAGAAAGCTGCTCCATCTCACACCGCTCGTCATCCCCTTCCTGTCGACTCTCGACCTGGTGAACGAGAAACACCTCCTCATCATACTCTCCTGCTGCGCCGCCGTGGCGTTCTCCATCGAAGTGGCCCGGCGTTATCCCGGACCGGTGAGGAACTTCTTCATCAAATACTTCGGATCCTTCCTGCGGCACGATGAGAGAAAACAGACCGTGGGCTCCACGTACTTCTTCGCCGGCCTTCTGCTGACCGTACTCCTCTTTCCCCGGCTGATCGCGGAAGCGAGCATGTACGTTCTCATCATCGGGGACACGATGGCGGCTATCGTCGGCAGGAAGTGGGGCAGACACCGCATCGGAAGCAAAACGCTGGAAGGCTCTCTCGCGTTCTTTTTCTCTTCGCTGCCCGTCCTTATGTTACTGGGGAGGGTCGAGCCGGCCGCCGCCGCCGCCGGTGTCTTTGCGGCGGCGCTGGTGGAGCTCCTGCCCCTCAGGATAAACGACAACTTCACCATACCCGTCTCGAGCGGCGTCGTCATGTACCTTTTATCGGGAGCTTCCTGACAGGAGCGTGTTATGAAGATTCTCTCCCTCGCCCTCGTTCTCTCGCTGTTTCCTGCCGGATGGGCCAGGGCCGGGGACGAAAAAGAGCAGTTCGAGGATCTGCTTCGTGTTGCGCGTGCCGAGATGCGGCTGGGATTGACACGGCAGGCGGTCGAGAAGTACGAGGCTGCCCTCGACCTGTCCGTCGATGACCGGGAGAAAGCCTGCGCCCTCCACGAGCTCGCACTCGTGTACACCGACGATCTGGCCGACACTGCGAGTGCTCTCGATTGCTACCTGAGGATCGTCGAGAAGTTCGAGGATGAACGGGAAGGAGAAGCGCTGTTCCGGGTCGGCAGGATCCTGGAGGAGTCCGGACGGTGTCACGATGCGGTGGGCTACTACGAGCGCGTCGCCGTCGACTATCCCGAAACGGAGTACGCCGAGCTGTCCGTGTCGGGCAGCGAGCGATGCTTCCAGCGGAATTTCGACGAGGTCTCGGCCGTGGTGGCGGGAGAGCCCATTACCGCACTCGAGCTCGAAAGTGCGATAGAACGGCTCCCCCCCGTCTACCGCGCACGGTACTCCTCGCCGGAAGGAAAGCGGGAGTACCTCGATCGGATGATCAGGGATCGGATCGTCGAGCGGTTCGCCCGGGAGAACGGCTACCTGGACGACCCCCTGGTTCGCGAGGCCGTCAGGGACGCCCGCCTGAAAATCCTCAACGAACAGTTCTTTCTCCGGGAGGTCCGGGACCGGGTCGAGGTGACCGAGGAAGAGATAGAGACCTTCTACGAAGAGCACAAAGACGAATATCTGAAACCCGTGGAGATCAGGGTCCGCCATATTCTCCTGGAGACCGGGGAAGAAGCCCGCGAGATTCTCGACCTGCTCGCCCGAGGCGAACGGTTCGAGGACCTCGCGAACGACTACTCGATCGACATGAGAACGAACGACCGGGGGGGGGACCTCGGCTTCATATCGAAGGGACGGACGGTGAAAGAGGTCGAGGAAGCAGCCTTTGCACTCGAACCGGGAGAGGTTTCCGATGTCGTCGAGAGCAGGTTCGGCTATCATATCATCAAGGTCGAGGAGAAGAAACCCGAGCGGTACCGCTCTCTCGAGGAGATGAAAAACCTCGTCGTGGGAGAGCTGAGGAGAATCAAGGAGGAGGAACGATCGGAGCGGCTCATGGAAGAACTGCAGAAACGATACGGAGTACGGGTGTTCGATGACAGCTGAGAAGCCTTCCCTCTTTCTCATCGACGGGTACGCGCTCCTCTACCGGGTGTACTTCGCCTTTCTGAGAAATCCGCTCACCACACCGGAGGGGGAAAATGTCAGTGCGGTGTACGGTTTCCTCAACTCGCTGCTGAAAATCATCCGCGAACACGAACCCGGATACCTGGGGCTCGTCTTCGACACGAAGGAGCCGACGTTCAGGCACGAGATCTACCCCGAGTACAAGGCGACACGGGAAAAGATGCCGGAGGATCTCGTCGACCAGATTCCTTATGTCCGGGACATCGCGGAGGCGATGAGGATCCCTGTTCTCGAATATCCCGGCTACGAAGCGGACGACGTGATCGGAACTCTCGCCGTGAAGGCGGTCGGGGAGGGGCTCGAGGTGGTGATCGTTTCGGGCGACAAGGATTTCTATCAGCTCGTCAGGGAGGGGCTGGTTCTCTTCGATCCGAGAAAAACAGGAAAAGAGGACGAGTGGGTCAGCACCGAAAACGTCGACCGGAAGTTCGATGTCCCCGCCGGGGGCGTTCGGGATCTCCTCGCACTGATGGGAGACAGCTCCGACAACATCCCGGGGATCAAGGGGATCGGCCAGAAGACCGCCGCGAAGATCATCGGTGAGTTCGGGTCGCTCGATGCTCTCTACGAGAATCTGGACCGGGTCGGCTCGGAGAGCCTCCGTTCGAAGCTCGAACAGGGGAGGGAAAACGCCCTCTTCTCCCGGGAGCTGGTCACCATCCGTGTCGATCTGCCGATAGAGCTCGACCTGAGCGCGCTCGAGCGGGGAGAGCCGGACAGGGACAGGCTGGGGAAGCTGCTCGACGAGCTCCGGTTCGATACTCTGAAGACGAGGATACTCGGCGACGAAGAGGGCGAGAAGTCCCATTCCCGGGAGGCGGACTACCGGATCGTCGAAGGCCCGGGCGGGCTCGAGGAGCTGCTCCGGCGGATCGGGGAGGAGGATTTCGTGTCGATCGATCTCGAGACGACGGACCTCGATCCCCACCGGGCGGAGATCGTCGGGATTGCTCTCTGCGTGGAGGAGGGGGAGGCCTTTTACCTGCCCATCATGCACGACGATGCGAAAAACCTCGACAGGGCGGAAACGCTCTCCGCGCTGGCACCGCTCCTCGCGTCGGATCAGTTGAAAAAAGTCGGTCAGAACATCAAGTACGATGCGACCGTCCTGGCACAAAAGGGCATAACACTTGCCGGCATCCATTTCGACACGATGATCGCCGCCTACCTGCTCGATCCGGAACGCAGGTCGTACGGCCTCGACAGCCTGGCGAGGTCGTTCCTCGGGCACACCATGATATCCTACGACGATGTTACGGGAAAGGGGAAAAACAGGATTCCCTTCGAGAAGGTACCCGTGGAAACGGCGAAACGCTACTCCTGCGAAGACGCCGACTACACCCTCAGGCTGTATCGCCTTCTCGAACCGGAGCTCGAAGACAGGAAGCAGCTGGACCTCTTCCGGGACGTGGAGATCCCGTTGATCGGCGTGCTCGTCGACATGGAGCGGGCCGGGGTCTCGATCGACGTGTCGTTCCTGAAAGAACTGTCCGACAGCATGGGCTCCACGATCGGGGGCCTGGAGCGCGAGATCATCGATCTGGCGGGGGAAGAGTTCAACATCAATTCCACCCGGCAGCTGTCACACGTGCTGTTCGAGAAGCTCCACCTGCCGGTGGTGAAAAAAACCAGGACGGGCTACTCGACGGACATCGAGGTGCTCGAAAGTCTCGCACAGGATCATGAAATAGCGCGGAAGCTGATCGAGTACCGGGAGCTCGTGAAGCTCAAGTCGACGTACGTCGACGCCCTGCCCAAACAGATCAATCCCGGGACCGGGAGAGTGCACACGTCGTTCAACCAGGTCGTGACCGCCACCGGCAGGCTGTCCTCGAGCGATCCCAATCTCCAGAACATTCCGGTGAGGACGGAGCTCGGCAGGGAGATCAGGAGGGGATTCGTGCCGTCCGCTCCCGGCAGGAAGCTTCTCACCGCCGATTATTCGCAGATCGAGCTGCGGATCGTGGCGCACCTGTCGCGCGACGAGAACATGATCAATGCCTTCAACTTCGGTGCTGACATACACCGGCAGACAGCGGCGCTCGTGTTCGGCCTGGATCCTCAGGACGTCACTCCCGGGATCAGATCGAGGGCGAAGGAGATCAACTTCGGCGTCATCTACGGGATGGGGCCTTACGGGCTCTCCCGGAGGCTCGGGATACCCATCGAGGAGGCCCGGAGCTTCATCGACAGCTATTTCGAGCGCTACCGCGGCGTCAGGGAGTTCACCGAGCGCACGGTCGCCGAAGTGAAGGAAAAGGGCTACGTCACCACGCTTCTCGGGAGACGGCGGTACCTGCCGAACATCGCCAGCAGGAACAGGAACGTCCGGGAGTTCGCCGTACGGACCGCCATCAACTCGCCGGTACAGGGTACAGCCGCCGATCTGATCAAGGTGGCGATGATCGACATCCACCGGGAGCTCGAAACGTCCGGCGTGGATGCACGGATGATCATCCAGGTGCACGACGAGCTGGTGTTCGACGTCGCCGGCAGCGATGTCGACGCGCTGTCCCGCATCGTCAGGGACAGGATGGAGAACGCGATCGAGCTGGTGGTGCCCGTCACGGTGGACATCGGAACCGGGCAGAACTGGTACCTGTGCAAGAGTTGAGGATCTCATGCTCAAAGTCGGTCTCACGGGAAATATCGGTTGCGGAAAGAGCACGGTGGCGCGTGTGTGGGAAACCCTCGGCGCCCGGACCGTGGATGCCGACCGCGTCACCCGGGAGCTCCTCGTACCGGGATCGCCGGTGCTGGATCAGGTGGTCCGGGTCTTCGGCCGCCGGATCCTGGCCGGAGATGGTTCGCTCGACCGCGGGAAACTGGCCGACATCGTGTTCAGCGACAAAGAGGCGCTCTCGACGCTCAACGGCATCGTGCATCCCCCCACCATCGATCGCATCCGGCGTCTGATGGAAGAGAGTCGAGCCCGGGGGGACGGCATCTTCGCGGTCGAAGCGGCTCTGATCATCGAAGTCGGCCGCCGGGACGACTATGACGTGATCGTCCTGGTCCATGCCGATCCCGAGCAATGCGTGGAGCGGGTCATGGATTCGAGAGGACTCGAACGGGGGGACGTCCTCCGCATTCTCGACTCGCAGATGGACTCCGAGCTCAAGAAGGAGCACGCCGACATCGTCATTGAAAACGACGGCTCCATCGCCGATCTCGAGGAGAAGGCGAAGAAGGCCTACCGGCAACTCCAGCGTATGGAAGAGGAAGGACATGGCACGACATAGTATCGCAGCGGTTGCGGCCGTCCTCGGTCTCGTGTTTTTCACGCTCACGGTGCGGTCGCAGGCGCCTCGCTCCGGAGGAGACAGGATTTCTCCGCCGCTTCGTTCGATCATCGCGGAAGCATCCGGCGGCAGCACGGTCCACATTACCCTGCGTCTCTCGACCCGGGCCGACATCCCTGCTCTCCTCTCGCGGCTCGCGGCGGAGAACGCACCGCTCGCCCGGCGGCACCGTGAAGTCGTGACGGCGCTGCGGGAGGCGGCAGGGCGGAGCCAGCCGCCGGTGGAGGAGCGGCTCGAGGCCTTGAGGCGGGAAGGATCCGTGTTCCGGTACGAAAGCCGCTGGATCGCGAACATCATCGAGGTGGTGTGCAGGGCCGATGTGGTGGAGGAGATCGCGGGGATCGAGGCGGTCGAGAGCATCTCTCCGACTCCCGTGGCCGTTCCGATCGGGATGCTTCCGGGCGATGCGGTTCCGGACGGGGGAGCGTCGATCGATGACGCACTGCGGATCATCGGGGCCGATTCGCTCTGGAGAAGCGGGCTCACGGGGGAGTCTCGTATCGTCGCTCACATCGACAAAGGCGTCGACGGATCTCATCCGGCCCTCGCCGACCGGTGGCGCGGGCTCTTCGCGCCTCCCGAAGAGTGCTGGCTCGCACCGGGCACTGATTTCCCCTTCGACAGCTCCGGGCACGGTACGAGGACCATGGGAGTGCTCACCGGCCGCGACAGCGCGACCGGGGACACGACCGGGGTGGCAATCGACGCTCTCTGGATAGCGGCCCGCTACGGCCTGGACCAGCACTCCGTCTCGACGAGCCAGGCGCTCGAGTGGATGGCGGACCCCGACGGCGATCCGGAGACCTTCGACGACGTACCCGACGTGGTCAGCAATTCGTGGATATATGCTCCGCCGACGCAGTGCCTGCAGACCGACTGGGACATCATCGACAACCTCGAGGCGGCCGGACCGGTCGTGATGTTCGCGGCGGGAAACTACGGACCCGATGTGGGGACCGTCGGTTCTCCCGGAAACCGGAACACCACGGATGTCAACGGATTCTCCGTCGGAGCAGTGGACAACTACAGGTGGGTGGCCTGGTGGTCGAGCCGCGGCCCCTCCCCGTGCGACGACGTGACGAAGAAGCCCGAGGTCACCGCCCCGGGAGTGAACGTCAGGACCACCGATCTCGGCGGAGGTTACATCCGCGTCGGGGGGACCTCGATCTCCTGCCCCGTCACCGCCGGCGTCGTCGCCCTCGTCCGTCAGATCAATCCCGAAGCCACCCCCGAAGAGATCAAGCACGCCCTGCTCGAGACGGCCGGCGACCGGGGTGACGCCGGCGATGACAACGACTACGGCATGGGGGTGGTCAATGCCTATCGAGCCGCACAGGATCTCTCGCCGTACCGGATAGCGGGCACCGTTCGTGACGGGGACACCGGTTCCCCGATCGGCACCGCCACGATCAGTGTCGTCGAGACGCAGCAGGTCGACCGGACGGATACCGCCGGAGGCTATGAGATCGGGGCCCTCGCGGATGAGGTGACTCTCATATTCGAGAAATTCGGGTATTACCCCGACACCTCCGGGACGATTTCGCTCGGCGACTCCACGTATCTGCTCGACGTCGACCTCGAGCCGATCCCGACGGGTTCCATCAGCGGAACGGTCGTCGATTCGACGACCGGACACGGTGTCCAGGCCGGAGTCATCCTGTACTCGAACGGTGCACCGGTTGACACGGTCGTCACCGAAGCCGGGACGGGCTTCTACCGGTTCGAGAACGTCCCCGCATCCGATCCGCCGCTCGTCGATTACGACGCCATGGAAGGGCGTTTCCTGGCTCCGTATCCCGATTCGATCACGTTCGCGATGAGCGTGACCGTCGAGCCGGGAGAAGAGACCGGGGTCGACCTGGAGGTCGGCCCGGTCAGCGTCCTGATCGCGGACGACGATCTCGGCCTCGGGTTCGAGCGATATTTCACCGGGCCGCTCGACTCTCTCGGGTGGTCGTACCGGCATCATGATGTGGAGGAAGAGGGGGAGAGCGTCATCTACACCCTGCCGGCGTTTCCCGCGGGCACGATCCTCATCTGGTTCAGCGGCACGAAGGAAGAGACACTGACACCGGAGGATCAGGACAGCCTGTCGGCCTACCTCGAGAGAGGCGGGAAACTCTTTTTGACCGGACAGAACTTCGCCGAGGATCTCGCGGCACAGGGGTCTCCCTTCCTGCTCGATCGGCTCCATGCGGAGTATGCGGGGAACACCGACCTGGAGGACATCGAGGGTGTATCGGGCGATCCCGTTTTCGACGGTCTTCTCATCAGGACCAACGGCGCCGGCGGGGCGAACGACCAGTACTCGAGGGATGTGCTGATCCCCCGGGGACAGGCTCTTCCGGCATGCTACTACCGGGAGGACGGTGCCCCGTCCGATTCGACGGCCGGTCTGCTCGTCGACGACGCCGGGCAGAGCGGCTCACGGATCGTGTTCCTCGGATTCGGATTCGAAGCCGTGAACAGGCCGGAAGGGGAGGACAGTTATGTCACGAGGAGGGAGCTCCTCGACCGGATCCTCTCCTGGCTCGACGTCCCGGTGGGGATCGGGGACGGCGACGTCCCGGAGGGCGGCTCGCTGCCGAGAGCCTGGTCGCTCCGGCAGAACTTCCCGAACCCCTTCAATCCCGTGACCACGATCACCTGCGACGTGCCCCGGGGCGGATCACCGTCACCGGTCCGTCTCGTCGTGTTCGACGTCCGGGGGAGAGCCGTCAGGACCCTGATCGGTGGTGACGACACGATCGAGCCGGGGAGACACCGGGTGGTCTGGGACGGCAGGGACGACGGAGGCGCTGCCGTACCGTCCGGAATATACCTCTACCAGCTGGCGGTCGACGGCAGGAGCTTCGCCAGGAAGATGCTCCTCCTGAGGTGAGTGCGCTTAGCCCGGGTTAGTCCTCACGGGTGAAGAGCTGCCTCAGGACCGGCATGCCCCCCACGAAGAAATTCTCCGACACACGCTCGAGCGTGATCGGCTCTTCGATGTCCAGGATTCCGGGGTCGAGGAATGAGATCCGCTTCTGCTCCTCATCCAGGTCGGTGGTCATCATCGGGTGATGGTGCAGGCGGGTATCCGGGGTCTCGACGTGCCTTTCGAGGAGCGGCACCAGGGCGTCGCTCTCCATGAGAGTCCCGGTGTCGATGCCGGAGTGATCATGGAGCAGTGCGCTCCTGATATGCCGGAGAGATAGAACAAGCTCACGGTCGCCGGGCGAGGCTTCGAACGAGATGTTGAGCTCCGTGTCCAGCCCCATACTCCGATTGGTCGCGTTGGCGGAGCCGATGGTGATGAAGCGGTCGTCGACCAGGAGTACCTTGCTGTGGATGTGCGTCGGCTCTCCCCTGCCGTCCTCTCCGATGGAAGTGCTGTAATAGATGCCGAGTTCGTGGCCGGTTTCCCCGGCCGCCCGCCGCAGTTTCAGTGCAGCGTGCCTCTGCGCCTCCAGGATGGCGACTTCCTCGAGAAAGCCGCGGGGTTTTTCCGGGAGAACGATGACGATCTCGATCCGGTTTTCGGTGCCCCTCTTCATCCGCTCCACGAGCGCGTCGCAGATCGATCGGGAGGTGAAGTGCTGGTTCTCGAGATACAGCATGCGCTCGGCCGAGAGGATGGCATCCCGGTAGAGTGAGCGGATTTCACGTACCGCCCGCTCCTCGGAGCCCTCCTCGTCGTTTTCGGTCCGGCTCAGGGCCGCCTGTCCGGCGGGAATGCCGATCGTCGTCCTGACAGCCGAATCGGCGATCTTCCGGGGCGGGGGAAGTTCGAGTCGCTCACCGCACGCTCTCCGCCATCGCTCTTCGAAGACGGCGGTGAGGGCGCGCACTCCGGGGCCGGTGACAGCCGCCTGGGTGTCGTGAAAGGGTGAGTAGGGTTTCCCCTTCGATGTCTTCCGGAGCGGGTTCTCGCTCCGGTGAGGGTTCTCATCCCAGCGCTCCTCGCAGATGTCGATCCCTCCCGCGAAACCGAAGTGCCCGTCGATGACGGCGAACTTCTGGTGGTGGCTCGCACCGATGGGGTGGCGGTCATCGAACCGGAACGTCACCCGCTCGTGGGCCTTCCAGGGGAAGAGCCACTGCTGCATCCACTCCCTGTCCATGGCGAAGAGAAAACTGAAATCCCAGGCGAGGATGTAGATCCGCAGATCCCGGTTTTCTTCACAGAGCCGGTTGAGGAAACTCACCAGGGCCCAGTCTTCATCGTCGGCCGATCCCCGCCGAAGCCTGACCCGGCTGTCGAACTGCCATCCGGCGAGGAGGATGTAGTTCTTCGCACGGGCAGCCGCCTCGGAAAAAGAGAGGTAGTAATCGCCGGCGTCGATCAGGATCCCGCTTTCTTCGACGTCGAGGATTTCACCGCAGTTTTCACCCGGTTTCAGAACCGGTTCGCTCATGTTCGTCGATCTCCACATCGGCAATGACGGGAAGGTGGTCGGACGCCCTCCGGTAATCCGGCTCCCGCGGTATCCGGACATCGACCACCCTGATTCTGCTGCTCACAAATATATGATCGAGACTGAAGAGGGGGAACCGGCTCGGCCAGGTTTTCGCAGGTTTTTTTCTCCCCGCTGCTCTCTGGGCGGCCGTGAGATGTCGGCTGATCCGCCGGTAGACCGCCGAGCGGGGTCCGCTGTTCAGGTCGCCCATGAGAATCATGTGCCCGGAACATGAGGGGTTCTGCAGCCAGTCCGTGCCGAGGAGTATATCGGCCTGCCGTCTCCTTTCACGCCGGGTGAGACCGAGGTGCACGGTGAGGACCTGCAGGGTGACCGGACCCAGAGAGATCGAACTCCAGATGGCACCGCGCGCTTCGCGTTTCTTCGCTGTTTCCGCCGGGGTCAAAACCGCCTCTTTCACTACTGTCCCCGGGTGTCTGCTGAGGAGTGCGATACCGCAATGTCCCCCTTCGACTTCCAGCGTCGGGAGGAATCGGTGCTCCATCTCCAGGCCTCCGGCGATGAGCAGGGCCTGCCGGTCACCGCCGGATCGGTAAGATTCTTCGTCGACCTCCTGCAGAGCCACGATATCCGGTTCGATCCGGCCGATGATGTCGATGATTCTCTCCGGAGAGTACCGATCGTCGGTCCCGATGCACCGGTGGATGTTGTAGGTTGCCACCCTGAAGCCGGGCATACCGGAAAGTACGCCTCCGTGTCGATCTGATCCGCCGGCACCGTTCCGGCCGAGCAATCCGTGCAGGCAGCCCATTTAGCCGAGGGCAACGCAGGATGCCCCCGCTATTCAGCTGTTCAATATAATGACCGGGTGTCGACAGGGCAACCGTACCCGCAGCCAGCCGGCCGCCGGCACGAGAAAAATCACCGCTTATTTGACTCCGCCCCACAGGTGTGCTATAATGACAGAGAGGTGTCTTGCCTCGAAAAACAGGAGATACGGTCGCTGTAAGGAGGAACAGGATGAAAAGAATCGCCGTCTGGTGTGCCGTCCTCTCCATCGTTCTCTCCGCGGCGTGGCTCGTCAGCTCCGGCCACACCGACACCGGAAAGAAGATGCTTGTGAGGCTCCACACGACAACGCAGGAACACACACAGAAGCTCCCCGGCTGGCTCGACATCGCCGGCGCCCGCCCGCTCGAATGGACCGATGTCATCGTTCATGCGGGGCAGCTCGACGAACTCAGGGCCCTCGGCATCCCCATGGAGATCCTCGAAGAAGACGTCGAAGCATACCTGGGGGCGATGGCCGGACAGTACTACACATTCTCCCAAGCCGGTAGCATGCTGGAGGGATTCGCAGCCGACTATCCATCCATCGCCATGCTCGACACGATCGGGGAGACTTACCAGGACAATCCGATTTTCCTCCTGAAGATATCCGACAACGTCGAGGTCGACGAGTCGGACGTCGAGGAGGAGGTCCTCTTCATCGGTCTCCATCACGCCAGGGAGTGGCCGAGCCTCAACGTGGCTCTGTTCATCGCCGACAGCCTTCTCACGGGGTACGGGAGCGAACCGGAGATCGACGAGATCATCGACAACCAGGAAGTCTTCATCATTCCCTGCATGAACGCCGACGGCTACATCTACAGCCATGACCAGGGTCATGACTGGCGGAAGAACAGACACTACTTCCCGGAATTCAACTCGTGGGGAGTGGATCTCAACCGGAACTGGGGCGGCGCGAACAACGGTAACCGCATCGGGCAGTGGGGCTCCGTGCAGGGCAGCATCTCGAACAATCCCGACCAGGAGACCTACTGCGGGCCGGGACCGGTCAGCGAGCTCGAGACGCAGGCTATCCGGGATTTCGCCCTGCTGCACGATTTCATCTTCATGGTGACCTACCACACCTACGGCGAGCTGGTTCTCTGGCCCTGGGGCTACACCTACAGCAACGCTCCGGACTACAGCATTCTCCAGAGCGTCGGCAACCAGATGGCGAACAGGATCGGCGGACAGTACGGCGGACACTACACGCCGCAGCAGAGCTCCGACCTCTATCCCACGACCGGCGATGCGACCGACCACTTCTACGGATGGAACCTCTACGTGGGCGGCACGAACACCTTCGCCTACACCGTGGAGATCGGGGCGAGCTTCCAGCCTTCGCCGTCCTACCTCGACGACATCGTCCGGGAGAACTGGGACGCGGCGTTCTACGTCATGAGCGTCGCCGACAGCATCAGGGCCCTGGTCACGCCCATGGTCATGCCCCCGGTCATCGACGAGCTCGGTACGGACTCGGATGGGGATTACACGGTGAGCTGGACCGAGTCCAATCCTGCCGCCGGAGCCAGCACGTATCAGCTCGACGAGCTGAGCGGCTACACCGTGGTGGAAGACGATGCCGAGAGCGGAAGCGGGCTCTGGAACGTGAACGGATGGAGCGTGACATCGACTCGCTATCACTCACCCAATCACAGTTACTACTCCACCACACAGGGGAGCAACCAGTCGGTCACGCTCACCGCCGAGTATCCCTGCTATGTCGAGCCTGGAGATTCGCTCACCTTCTGGTGTTGGTACGACATCGAAACCGAGTGGGACTATGCCTTCGTCGAGATATCGCTCCAGGGAAGGGAGTGGGACCTCCTCGATTCCTACACCGGGAGCCAGATGAGCTGGCAGCGGAAAGCCCTCAGCCTCGAGGACTACGAAGGCGAGTGGGTGTTCTTCCAGTTCCGCTACATCACCGACGACTACATCGAGGAGACGGGATTCTACGTCGACGATATTCATCCGGTCCCCGACTTCGAGACGGTAACCACGCTCTCGAACACGATCACCGACACGTTCTACGACATCGTGGACATGCCGTCCGGCACCTTCTTCTATCGGGTGAAGGGCTACAACTCCGCCCGGGGATGGGGTGACTTCGGCAAGCTCGAGGATGTCACGGTCAGGAAAGGCACGTTCCACAAAGTGCCCTACAAGTTCTGATCTCCCCCTGCATGATGGGTGAGAAGAGAATGAGCCCCGGGCCCTCTGCGGACCCGGGGCTCCTCTCTTTCATCTCTTCAGGCGGCGTCCTATTTGAGGAGTACCATCTTCCTGGTGGCTCTAAAATCCCCCGCTTCCAGGACGGAGAAGTAGATGCCGGAACCGGCCTGTAGCCCTGCGCGGTCCTTCCCGTCCCAGGTGACCCGGTAGGTGCCCGGCTCCTGTTCCTCCTCGACCAGCCGGACGATCAGCCTTCCCCGTGTATCGTAGATACCGAGCCTGACCGGCACCGCTCCGGCTCCCCTTCCCTCTTCCGGCCCTCCGATCGTGTAGTCGATCGTCGTGCGGGGATTGAACGGGTTCGGGTGGTTCTGCGAGAGCGCGAAGGCCATGGGTACGGGCGAGCCGCTGGGTTCGCCGCCGCCGATGCCTGTCGGCGGCACCTCATAAGCACGCTTCAGGACCCAGGCCATCGGATCGAAGTCGAGGCCGGCGGGCTCCTCGGGAACAGTGATCGTGAAGTCCTGCGACGGCAGGCTGTCCCACACCACGAACGTGGTGTCGCCCGACGGGAGCTCGAGCTCGATGTCGATGGGCATCTTGAACGGCGGCGCATTCGTCTGCACCTGGTCGATGTGGAGCTGGACCGTCCACTCTCCGCCGTTCTCCTCCTTCAGCCACCAGTAGTTGTAGATCGGCCTGTTCTCCCCGTAGACGAACTCGTCGAAGTACCACTGGAGCTCCATACCCGACACGTCCTCGCAGAGCGCGATGAGATCCTCCGTAGTGGCGGCGGCGTATGCATACGACGGATGTGTCCCCCACTCGTAGAGTATGTCGAAGAAGCTCGAATCGCCCACGATGTGGCGGAGCATGTGGAGCGCCCAGGCGCCCTTGTCGTACACCGTCGAGTTGAAGGTTTCCGTCGGATCGTAGATGGGGCCGTCGAAGTTGCCGCTGCTGACGTCGATCTGGAGCATGTAGTCGCGGAGCGCGAGCGGGCCGCCGTTGTACTCGATCCAGAGCGCCTCCGAGTAGACGGCGAATCCCTCGTTGAGCCAGATGTTGATGAAGTCCCAGCAGGTCACCATGTCCCCCCACCACTGGTGCGCCAGCTCGTGGGCGACGATCAGGTCATAGCGGTGGTCTCCCCTGATGAGCCAGGAGCCGTAGCTCGTGTTGGTCTGGTGCTCCATCGCCCCGCCGAACTCGAAGGCCGACATGGCGTACTTCTCGCCGAGGAACGGGTACTCGATCTCGAAGACATCGACGAAGGCCTCCATCATCGGCACCGTCACCGAGAAATCGATCTCGGCGTCCGCGCTGTCCTGCGGGTAGACCCAGTAGCGCACCTCCATGGAGTCGCCCGCCGCCGTGTGGTACCAGTCGGCGAAGGTCACGTAGTTCGAGATCGCCAGGGAGACCAGGTAGGTGGTGATCGGGTAGGCTTCGTGCCACCGGTAGGTCGTGGTGCCGTCGCCGTTGTCGATCACTCCCGTGAGCGTCCCTTCCGAGGTCGCAATGAGGTCGCTGTCGACGGTGATCCAGACGTCGGCGCTGTCCGCCTTGTCCGACGGAATGTCCTTGCACGGCCACCATGCACGCGCGTACGTCGGCTCGCTCAGGGTCGAGATGATCGGCCCGGTGGCGTGCTCGTCGAAGCTGAACGCACCGAAGTAATAGCTCTGCGGAGTCCCGCTGTAGTAGGTGTTCACGAAGAACTCTTCCCCGGTGCTCAGGGTGTCGGGGAGATCGATCTGCACGGTTTCGCTCAGCTGCGTGAAAGCCAGGTTCTGGCCCTGCCACTTCACCGAGTCGATGTCCATGTCGTCGAAGAAGTCGAGCTCCACTTGTGAGAAGCCGTCGGTCAGGGTCTTTGCGCCCATGACGACGTTCCCCTCGAGGAGGAGGGCCACGTGGTCGATCGCCAGGTTGAGGCCGTAGTAGAAGACGTCGTAGTCCTCGCCGATGGCAGGAGTCTTCCGGACATCTCCGGCGAGGGCGAGCGCCTTCTCGTACTGCAGCTGCTTGGCATTTCTGAGAATCTCGTGCTGCTCCTTCACGTTGCTGAAGTCGACGGGCTGTTTCTGTTGCGCGGGCAGGCCCGTGGCGCTGATCAGGAGGATGAGCGCCGGCAGTGTGGTCATTTTCTTCATCATTCCTCCGCGAGAGGCCTTCGGGTCAAACGTGGCGTGGGACGGAACACTCACTAGCTTCTTGTACACCATTAAGTTAGTGCGGCCCTCCGCTCGAGTCAATACACCCGGGCGGGAGATGCTCTCCTCGGACTGCTGGCTCCGCCTCATCGGCTGACCACTCTTTGGCCCTGTTTCCAGCTTCTTCCGAGTCACCGGACAGGACAGTCCGCCGGGGCTAACCGTTGAAGCATTATTCTCGAGAAAGTTTCATGGTTCAGATTCTGGGGATAGAGGGCGGGGGATGTCTCCGATGCGAGTCTGCCGGTCTGGGATCCGATCTTGG
>CAZMKB010000028.1:0-20955 GCA_964566685.1 uncultured Gemmatimonadota bacterium
TCACTTCTCTCGGCGATACCGATCCCGGATCCACGCATGAAGAAATCGAAGATCGAAAAGCAGCTGGAGAAGTACCGGAAGAAACGCGATTTCGACCGCATGAGCGAGCCCTTCGGCGCCCGCGGGGACGGCTCCCGGAAGCCCGTATTCGTCATACAGAAGCACGACGCGAGCAGGCTCCACTACGACTTCCGGCTCGAAGTGGACGGAGTCCTGAAATCGTGGGCCGTGCCGAAGGGACCGTCCACCAACCCCCGGGAAAAGCGGCTCGCGGTCATGACCGAAGATCACCCGATAGAGTACGCGGACTTCGAAGGAGTGATCCCGGAAGGGGAGTACGGCGCCGGAACGGTCATCGTGTGGGATGCCTGAACATACCGGAACCTGAAGAAGGACGACGAGGGGAATCCGGTTCCGGTGGCGGACGCCCTCGAGAACGGTCACCTGACGGTCCGGCTCGACGGGCAGAAGCTCCGTGGAGGCTATGCCCTCATCAGAACCGGGAGGGGTAAAGACGACTGGCTCCTCGTGAAAATGGACGACGAGGAGGCCGACGCCCGGCGGAACCCGGTGAGCACCGAGCCGGAGTCGGTCATCTCCGGGAAGACGATCGAAGAACTCGCGGAGGCGGAGAAGGAGGAATAATGACCGTTCGAAAAGCGCTTGTCCTGGTGGGGAGCGAGGAGCGAACGGTTCTCATGGATACGCTCAGTGAGATGGGATTTCATGTCTACACGAGCGGATCGATCCAGGAAGCGCTGGGAGAAATTCACCACCACGATTTCACGTCGGTCATCATCGACCATGACAACGACGAAGTCGATCCTCTCGAACTGGTCCTCAACGTCCGTGAAATAGACGGGAAGGTACCGGTCATCGTTCTGGGGGAATCGAAGGAGCAGGGAGCAAACCACGTCCTCAGCAACCAGCGCCATGTGTACCGTCTCACGGCTGAAGGCGCCGAGCTCAAAAGGCGCATCAGCGGCATTATCGAAGCCCGTCCGGACAGGGAGTCCTGAGGAGGACTTCTTTTTCCGGCACATACAGTATCGGTGGGAACCGAACAGCATGGTGGAGGCCGAACCCGGGGACAGAGAAAAAAGGAGAAAAAGGTGGACATAGAGCTCATACGCACGCTCACCCGGCCTTCCGATACGAAGATCGTACTTCTCGTCCTTGACGGGCTCGGCGGGCTCGAGCGCAGACTGGGCGATCAGACCGAACTGACCGTCGCCCACACGCCGAACCTCGACGACCTGGCCCTGAAGAGCATCTGCGGCCTGCATCAGCCGATAGGCTCCGGCATCACGCCCGGAAGCGGACCAGCTCACCTCGCCCTCTTCGGATACGACCCCGTACGCTATACGGTCGGGAGAGGGATCCTCGCCGCTCTCGGGATACAGTTCGACCTCCAGCCGAATGACGTCGCTGCCCGCGGCAACTTCTGCACCGAACGCGAAGGCACGATCACCGACCGCCGGGCGGGAAGGATTTCGACCGAACTCAACAGAAAACTCTGCGAGCGTCTCTCCGGCGTCGATATTCCGGGAACGGAACTCTTCATCGAGACAGTGAAAGAACACCGGTTCCTCCTCGTGATGAGGGGGGAAGACCTCTCGAGCGAGATCGGGGACACTGATCCCCAGCGCACTAGCGTGGAGGCGTTTCCCGCAAAGCCGCTCGACCCATCCGCCCGGGAGAGTGCTGAGAGGGTGAACGCGTTCGTCGACAGAGCCCGTGACATTCTCAGCGACGAAGACAACGCCAACATGGTGATCCTCAGAGGATTTTCCTCTCTCCCCGACTGGCCGACCATGGAAGAGGCCTACGGTCTTCGTGCGGCCGCCGTGGCATCCTATCCCATGTATCTCGGGCTGGCCCGGCTCATCGGCATGGAAGCATTCCTCGCAGGGTCCGATGTCAGCGACATCTTCCGGAAACTGGAGGAGAAGTGGAACGACTTCGATTTTTTCTACCTTCACGTCAAAGGAACCGACAGCGCGGGCGAGGACGGTGATTTCGAACGGAAGGCGGGACTGATCGACGAGGTGGACCGGCTCCTTCCGGGCCTGCTCGGACTGGAACCGGATGTCCTGATTGTGACCGGCGATCACTCGACACCCTCGGTGCTCAAGAGCCACAGCTGGCACCCGGTCCCGGTGCTTCTCTGGTCCGAGTACTGCCGTCAGGACGCAGTCGAACGCTTCGATGAACAGTCGTGTGTCTCGGGAGCGCTGGGATGCAGGCTGCCCGCCACGGATCTCATGCCCCTCGCCCTGGCGAACGCCGGACGTCTCGGGAAGTACGGTGCCTGAAGCAGCAGGAATTCTTCTCATGCCGGTGCACATGCACGCGTGCCCGGGAAGATCCGAATAACAAGACTTTTTCCAGACTCCTGGGAGGAAACAGCGATGGGAAAGGAGATACCGATGAATGAAACCGTGACGGACAGGGTCGCACTCGTGGCAGGTGCCACGGGTTCGCTGGGAACGGTCGTGTCGGAGCATTTCGCCGCATCGGAGTTCCGTCTTGCTCTCACGGGCAGGTCGGAGAGGAAGCTGCAGGAGCTGGCCGGAAGGCTGGATCTCCCCTCCGACCGGATCTACGTTCTGGCCGGCGACGTGTCGGACGAGGACTTCGTCATGAAGCTGATCGACGCCGTCCTGCGGCGGTTCGGCCGGCTCGACATCCTCATCAACACGGTGGGGGGATGGAGCGGCGGAAACCTGGTCCACGAACTCCCGTTCGAGAAGTGGCGACAGGCACTCGACCTGAACCTCAACACAGCGTTCCTTCTCTCGAAGACCGCGCTGCGTCCGATGATCGAAGCAGGGTGGGGCCGCATCGTACACGTCAGCGCCCGCACCGCCCGGCGGCCCCGCCCGAATCAGGCCGAGTACGCAGTGTCGAAGAGGGCTCTGCTCGCCCTGACCGAGATCATCGCCGAGGAGGTGAAAGGATCGGGGATCACGGCGAACGCCGTTCTCCCGAGCGTCATCGACACTCCACTCAACAGGGAGAACTGGCCGGAAGGCAATTACGACGCATGGGTCAAACCGGAGCACATCGCCGAAATGATGCTGGTGCTGTGCGGTGAGGAAAGTGCTTCGATCAACGGCACCGGCATCGAGATGTACGGTTCCGTGTAACGCCGGACAACGCTGAGTGATGACATGATATTCGCAGAGCCGATCACCCACTGGAAATTCGGGAGGGACTCATGACCGCACGGGGACGGGAATCCGCCGGAGAACCGGCAATCGTTCTCTCGCGACTCGATTACGAGGCAGTTCTCTTCGACCTGGACGGCGTCGTCACGAACACGGCGACGGTACACGCCAAGGCCTGGAAGCAGCTCTTCGACGATTTCCTGGAGGAGCGGGCGGACCGGGAGGGCAGGCCGTTCGAACCGTTCAGGACGGACGTCGACTACCCGCGGTATGTGGACGGGAAACCGCGATACGACGGGGTGGAGAGCTTTCTCCGGTCCCGGGACATCGAGCTTCCGCGCGGTAACCCGGACGATCCGCCCGGCGAGGAAACCGTCTGCGGCCTCGGAAACAGGAAGAACGAGCTGTTCACGGCCGTTCTCGAGAGAGACGGCGTGGAGACCTTCGGCTCCACGGTCGACCTCATCCACGACCTCAGAGCGCGGACGTTCAAGACGGCGATCATCTCCTCCAGCAAGAACTGCGGCCGGGTGCTCGAGAAGGCAGGACTCACCGACCTGTTCGATGCCAGGGTGGACGGTCGGGACGCCGAGCGGTTCAACTTCGAGGGAAAGCCGGCGCCGGACATCTTCCTGGCGGCTGCCCGCCGCCTCATGGTGGAGCCGGAGATGGCCGTGGTCGTCGAGGATGCGCTCGCCGGCGTGGAGGCGGGCAGGAGGGGCGACTTCGGCTTCGTGATCGGCGTCGACAGGGTGGGACAGTCAGAGGTTCTGCTGGAGCGCGGTGCCGACGTAGTGGTGAGCGACCTGTCCGAAGTTGCGATCGGCGACGCTCCGCCGCCGCAGGGGACGGACCTCAACCGGCTGCCTTCCGCCCTCGACCACGTCCGGGATATCGGTGAACAGGCAGAGAAGCGGGGGCTGGCTCTCTTTCTCGACTACGACGGCACCCTGACGCCTATCGTCGATCACCCCGAGGATGCGGTGATGGACGACATGATGCGGGCCGTCGTCCGGTCTCTCTCGAAGCAGTGCCCGGTGGCGATCATCAGCGGCCGTGACCTCCGGGACGTCCGCAGGCTCGTGCAGATCGACGGTATCGTCTACGCCGGCAGCCACGGATTCGACATCGAAGGGAACGTGCCCGGCGGACCACGGATCACCTACCAGCGGGGAAACCACTTTCTGCCGATCCTCGACGACGCGGAAAGCAGGCTGCAGGAACTCCTCGACGGTGTGGAGGGTGCCTGGGTGGAGCGGAAGAAGTACTCCATCGCCGTCCACTACCGGAACGTCCGCGAGGAAGACGTCAGGGAGGTGGAGGAGGCCGTCGACAGCGTTCACGGCGAGCAGGACGCCCTCGAAAAATCCTCGGGGAAGAAGATCTGGGAGCTTCGACCCGGGATCGAATGGGACAAGGGCAGAGCACTCTGGTGGCTGATCGAGCGTCTCGGGATCGACCGGGGAAGCGTTGTTCCGCTCTACATCGGCGATGACACGACGGACGAAGATGCATTCCGTGCTCTGCGGGGAGAGGGCGTCGGTATCGTCGTCGGCGACGAGGAGAGGAAGACCCTCGCCCAGTACCGGCTTCAGAACACGGACGAGGTGAGGCAATTCCTCGACGAACTTCGCACTGCTCTGGAAGGTGAACGATGAGTGACTGGTCCATCGTCTACGACACATTCGATCCCGAGCGGGAGGGGCTCAGGGAAGCCCTCTTCACGCTCGGCAACGGGTACTTCGCGACCCGGGGCGCCGACCCTGAGTCGCGGGCAGACGGAGTCCACTACCCGGGAACATACCTGGCCGGAGGATACAACAGAGCGAAGACCGAGATCGCCGGGCACGTCGTCGAGAACGAAGACCTGGTGAATCTCCCCAACTGGCTGGTCCTGCGTTTCCGCATCGACGGCGGAGAGTGGTTCGACTGCAGGAAGGTGGAGATACTCGAGTACCGGAAAGAGCTCGATCTCCGGAGGGGAATCCTTTCGAGAAGAATCGACTTTCGATCAGCCGACGGGAAACACACCCGGCTCGAGGAACGCCGCATCGTCCACATGGACAACCAGCACGTCGCAGCGCTCGAGATCTCGATCGAGGCGGTGGACTGGGGCGGAAGGCTGGAGATCCTCTCCGCCCTCGACGGCCGGGTCGAGAACAACGGCGTCGAACGCTACCGGGACCTTGCGAGCAAGCACCTCGAGCCGCTGGAGTCGGAGGAAATCGACGACGAGGGGATCCTGCTCGAAGTCATGATGAATCAGTCTGAGGTGCACGTGGCCCAGGCCGCCAGGACCCGGTTGTTCAGGGACGGGAAACCCGCTCGACCGAAGCGCCGGCTCGAGTCCGAACCCGGCTGGATCGCCCATCACCTGGAAATCGACGTCGAACGGGGCGAGAACGTCACCGTCGAAAAGGTCGTTACGCTCTACTCTTCGCGCGACCGTGCCATATCCGAATGCGGTCTCGAAGCACGGAACAGGCTCGGCGCAGCGGGATCGTTCGACGTTCTCCTCGGCTCGCACACGCGTGTGTGGAAGCACCTCTGGGAGCGTTTCGACATCACCATCCGTCAGGACCACCGCGCGCCTTCGGCCGAAGCGAACCTGATCCTGCGGCTTCACACATTTCATCTCATTCAGACGACCTCCAATCACACGATCGACCTCGACGTCGGTGTACCGTCACGCGGCTGGCACGGCGAAGCCTACCGCGGTCACATCTTCTGGGACGAGCTCTACATCTTCCCCATCTTCAACCACCAGTTTCCCGAGGTAACGCGTGCGTTGCTCATGTATCGTTTCCGCCGTCTCGAGCGGTCTCGGAGAGCCGCCCGGGAAGCCGGATACCGGGGAGCCATGTATCCCTGGCAGAGCGGCAGCAACGGCCGGGAGGAGAGCCAGACGCTCCACCTCAATCCGAAGTCGGGCAGATGGATCGAAGACAACTCCCATCTCCAGCGGCACGTCAACGCGGCGATTGCCTACAACCTCTGCAAGTACTATGCGGCAACGAACGACATGGAGTTCTTCCTGGCCTACGGAGCCGAGATGCTGATTGAAATCTCCCGCTTCCTGGCGAGCCTGGCGACCTGGAACGAGGAACGGGAGCGCTACGAGATCCTCGGGGTCATGGGGCCGGACGAGTACCACGACTCCTATCCCGGCAGAGAGGAGGGTGGCCTCGACAACAACTCCTACACGAACATCATGACGGTCTGGGTTCTGTGCAGATCTCTCACCATGCTGGACCGGCTGCCGGAGGACCGCCGGCGCGAGCTCTCGGAGACGCTCGGGCTGGAGAAAAAAGAGCTCGAAAAGTGGGATGACATCAGCAGGAAGATGTACGTTCCCTTTCACGACGACGGGATCATCTGCCAGTTCGAGGGATACGACCAGCTGGAGGAGTTCGACTGGGAAGGATACCGGGAGAAATACGGTGAAATCCAGCGGCTCGACCGGATCCTCGAAGCGGAGAACGACACTCCCAACCGCTACAAGGCCTCGAAACAGGCAGACGTGCTGATGCTCTTCTTCCTCTTCTCCGCGGAGGAAATACAGGAGCTCTTCGAACGGCTCGGCTACCCGTTCGAATACGAAACGATCCCGAGGAACATCGAGTACTACATGAAGCGCACATCTCACGGATCGACCCTCAGCCGGGTCGTCCACTCCTGGGTACTGGCCCGCTCCGACCGTGCCGGATCATGGAAGCTCTTCGTGGAAGCTCTTCGGAGCGACTACGACGACATCCAGGGCGGGACCACCCCCGAAGGCATCCACCTCGGGGCGATGGCCGGAACGGTGGACATCATCCAGCGCTGCTACACCGGCATGGAGATGCGGGGGCAGGTGCTGTGGTTCAACCCATCACTTCCCGACGAGATCGAGCATCTCGCCATGACCGTGCGTTACCGCGGACACACGCTCGATATCAGGATCTCTCAGGAGGAGCTCACCATCCGTTCCCTCTGGAGCACGGAAGAGCCCATCAGAATAGGTCACTGCGATACCGCGTGCGAGATCGACGTGGGCGAGGAGAGGACGTTCCGGCTTAACCGCTGATGCTTCGGTCTCACCGGCACGGAGATGCAGTGATGCCGGAAGAGGTCACCGATGGAATCCCCAGTCTACGTTCCGGCATTCCGGGAGCGGAGCGAATCGAGCTCTTTCCGGGCCTTCGAGAGACCGGTGCGCGAACGGTCGATGCCCTTCCACGGATCGTCTTTCTGGCCCAGCCGGCGGAATACGTTCTTCATGGTGTAGCGCTGCGGATGGAGGTCCCGGTCGCCGAGTTCCTCCGGATCGATGGGAACGGCCACCGGTGCGCCCGGTATCGCCCGTACGGCGTAGGGGGCCACGGCCGTCTGTGCGTAGGAGTTCCGTGCCGTGTCGAGATAGAGCCGTCCCCGCCGCTTCTTCTTCCGCGCTTCGGTGGTGAGCGAATCGGGATGCCGGCCGGCGAGCGTATCGGCAACGTCTCTGGCGAAGGACCTGACCCGGTCGAAATTCTCGTCCGGCCGGATCGGAACCACGACGTGAAGGCCCCGGGAACCGGTCGTCATGAGAAAGACCGGAAGGCGGAGCTCGTCCGAGAGGAACTCCCGGAGAGTGCGTGCCGCCTTTCGCACGGTCTCGAATTCGTCTCCGTCGCCGGGGGGATCGAGATCGAACACGATCCGGTCGGGGTGACGGAGCTTCCCTTGCCTGCTCAGCCACAGGTGCGGAGTGATGCATGCCTGGTCGGCCAGGTAGACGAGCGTGGCCGCCTCGTTGCAGACCACGTGGCTCACCTTCTTCCCCTCCTCGGTCGTTACCCGTTCCCGCTCGATCCAGGACGGGAAGTGGTCCGACGCGTCCTTCTGGTAGAAATCCTTTCCCTCGATGCCGTCGGGAAACCGGTGCATGGTGAGCGGCCTGTCCTCGAGGTGCGGCAGCATGACACCGGCGATCCTGCGATAGTAGTCTATCAGGTCTCCCTTGGTGATCCCCGCATCGGGGAAGAAGACCCTGTCCTCGTTCGTCACCTCCAGCCGCCGTCTCCCTATCTTCAGCTCCGTCATTCTATCCCCCAAACATCAGGAATCCTCATCCTCGCGGACGACCCGTTCCGGATCCTTGTCGCGGCGAAGCCCCAGGTAGCGCGGGTGCCGAAGCTTCAGGGACGGATCGTAATCCTTCAGGGTGAACTCGGGCTCCCGGGGGAGACCGGCGGTGGAAGAGGCGCGGTAGCGATCGACGATGTCCGTCCTGTCGGAGAGCGTGATACGGGCACCGCCTCCTTTCGGTCGCTCAAGAGACGTTCTCTCCATAAATACGAATAACCGTGCCCAGAATCCCCCCTTCTTCACTCCTCCGCTCTCTCCCGGTCAGTGACAACAAGCATGCCATCGCGTATTGCCGACCACCCAACCATATGCCCGGCATAGAGATATGAGAATTACGAGCGTTTCGCCTGGCGGGCGCCTGCTGAGGTCTCCTGCCGCGGGCCGGGGGTTTTGTGTCGATTCGGTACACACCCTCGACAGGGTTCTCCAATATCATGAATGATCGGTACGTCCCGGAATATCCTCCAGCGCCGGTGGTTCCCGGAATACGCGGGATCACGCGGGTGAAGAGTGCTCCCGGCGGAAAGAGGCCAGAAAACGATCCGGTGCGGCACCCGATCGGGTGTACCTTCACTTCACGGGCCATTCCGCCGTCGATCCCTCCGGGAGCTGTGCGCGTCATTCGTTGATATTTCTCATCTCATTAGATGACAACCGGTTACAACCTCCGTACCGTGCTCTCACCGATCCAGGAGCCCCATCGATCGGGGTTCTCCGGTGGTACGATTCTTGTTCATATATGTCTGTGCAGTTGTGGCGATTAGCTCACCCTGCGATGATCTTGACAAACGGCACGAATGAGCCTACATGCAGAAAACGGTGGCCCTCAGCGTTGTTATATGATCAGGGCCACGAAAGGGGTCGATAACATGGATGCACTTTCCCGAACAGAACTTCGCACTCTCATGGAGCATCGGGCACCCGTCTGCGTGTCGATATACATGAAGACATTCCGCACCGGCGTCGAAACCCGGCAGGGACCGATCAGGCTCAAGAACCTGCTCCGGGAAGCGGAGAAGCGGCTCGAAGACTGGGGGCTCGGGCGGTCGGAAATCGACGATCTGCTCGATACCGCGGAGAAGCTCGTTGATGACGGCTTTTTCTGGAATCACCAATCCGACGGGCTGGCGGTCTTCATCTCCCCGGAATTCTTCCGGATCCTCCGACTGCCGCATCAGTTCGACGAGATCATCGTGGTTACGCAGCGGTTCCACCTGAAACCGCTTCTTCCGCTTTTGTCCAGCGACGGTCTTTTCTACGTTCTGGCCCTGAGCAAGAACGAGACGCGCCTGCTTCGCGGCTCGCGATTCACCGTAGACGAGCTTGCCCTGGAGGAGGTGCCGACGAGCCTCGCCGAGGCGCTCAAGTTCGATGATCCGCAGAAGCAGCTGCAGTTTCACACGGGAACGGGCGGGACGACGGGGAAGCGGTCGGCCATATTCCACGGTCACGGAGTCGGCGTCGACGATGCCGATCACAAGGTGAACATCCAACGCTTTTTCAAACACATCGACAGTGGAATCCACGAGATCCTGCGGGAGGAACATGCCCCCCTCATCCTCGCGGGGGTGGAGTATCTCTGGTCGATCTATCGGGAAGTGAACTCCTATCCTCACTTGCTCGATGATGGAATTCCCGGGAATACCGAGGAGCTCGACGCCGGGGAGCTCCACGATCATGCCTGGCCGATCGCGGAAGCACGGTTTCTGTGTGAGCGAAAGGAAGCAGTCGAGCGCTATCACGATCGCGCCGGAACAGGTCGCACCGCGAACCGGATCGAGGACGTCTTTCCGGCGGCACGGGAAGGGCGGGTGGACACTATCTTCGTTGCGCTGGACGAGCACCTGTGGGGAACGTATGACCCCGACACTCGATCCGTCCAGCTCCACGAAGAGCCGCAGCCCGGTAGCGAAGACCTCCTCGACGGGGCGGCCGTCCACACCTGGCTCACCGGCGGCACGGTCTGGGAGAGGGAGCGGGGGGAAGTCCCGGACGAAACTCCTGTCGCAGCTCTGCTCCGGTACTGACCCCGCACCCGTTCGCCAGACACCGGCACCGGCGGCACGAGGAATCCACCATGCTGATCATCATGACCGGCCTCCCCGGAACAGGAAAAACCTCCGTTTCCCGGGAGCTCGCTTCGGAGCTCGATGCCGTCGTCCTGGGCACTGACGAGATCCGAAAGACCGTGCTCGAGGAAACGGAGTACTCGAATGAGTCGAGGGAGAACGTGTATGAGGTGATGTTCCGGATCGGCGCCATGCTCCTTCGCGGGGGGCATCACGTGATCATGGACGGAACCTTCTCGAGAGAGCGGCTGCGGAAGGGAGCGCGCAGAACCGGAAGGCGGGAGAGACGAAAGGTCTTTCTCATCGAGACCGTACTCCCCGGGGACATCGTGCGCGACCGGATCGAAGCGCGAAAGAAGGAGGACGCGGATTTCAGCGATGCGGACGAGGAAGTCTACGAAATCATCAGGAGAGAATTCGAACCGGTCGATCAGAAGCGCTTCACGATCGACACGAGCGCCGAGGAGACGTGGAAAGAACGGACCATGGCCTGTGTGAATGAGATGAGGGTCCTCGAGCGTCGGAGAGACGTCATCGACAGGCTGAAGCGGGCCGGCGACATGAAACTGATCCAGACCCACATCAGCTGGGTGCTCCTGGAAGGCACGCACGCCTACAAGATCAAGAAGCCCGTGCACATGAGCTTCGTGAATTACCGCACACTCGAACGGCGGAGGTACTTCTGCGAGCGGGAAGTCCAGGTCAATTCCCTGCTGAGTCACGACCTCTACCGGGGAGTGGTTCCCGTCAGGAGAGAAGAGGATAGAGTGAGCCTCGACGGGGAAAATGCAGGCGAAGTGACCGAATATGCGGTGAAAATGGTGGAGCTTCCCCAGGACGCTCGCATGGACCGGGCACTGAGGAAGAGAAAAGTCGACCGTTCGGACCTGGAAGAGATCGCCCGGATCCTGTCTGAATTCCATGCGAAAACGGCTGTCGCCCCCGAACACTACGGCAGCCTCGAGACGATCAGGGAGAACTTCTCGCATCCGTTCGAGACGACATCTCTGGTGGAGGAACATCTCGGTGAAGGAAAGACGATGGAGGAGATTCGAACCGGGGTGGAGGCTTTTCTCGAGAACCACCGGCTCCATTTCGGGAAGAGGGTGCGGGAGGAGCGAATCCGGCACTGCCATGGAGATGTACGGACGAAAAACATCTTCCTCCACGACGGGAAGGTGGTGCTCTTCGACGCGATCGAGTTCAGCGAGAAGATCTCCTGCTGCGACGTCGCGGCGGAAATCGCGTTCCTCGCCATGGATCTCGATTTCTACCGGAAGCCCGACCTCTCGAGCATATTCGTGCGTGCCTACATAGAGGAATCGGGGGACGAGGATCTCCGGAACCTGCTGACGTTCTACAAGTGCTACCGTGCGATGGTCCAGATTCTCGTGAGATCCTACACACTCGCCGACCCGGAGATCGGGGACACGAAGAAGGAAAAAGCCCGGAGAGAGTGCCGCCGGTACCTCGAGCTGGCCGCCTCCTATGCGGGCGACCTCTGAAGCAGGTATGCCCGTCCCGCTGAAGCAGGTATGCCCGTCCCGCACCGCGCGGGATGCGGCGGCCGGCAGCCCGGACGATCACTGGAGAACGCGGTGACAGGGCAGGCCGGGGAATTCGGAACGGAAAAACCACAGGAAGGAGAGTTTCATGGACTCGAATGAAACGTACCGGCAGAAAGCTGAAGCCCAGGTCGAGGAGATGGATGCCAGGATTCGCGAGCTCCGTGCGAAGGCAGACCGGAAGAGGGCCGGTCTCAAGGTCGGCTACTTCGAGAAGATCGAGGAGATGGAGAAAAAACGCGACGAGCTGAGAAACCGCCTCGAGAAGATGAAGGACACCGGCAGTCAGGCCTGGGATGAAATGAGACAGGGTTTCGAGTTCGCCATGGAAGACCTTCGCGACAGCGTCAGGAAGGCCCTCGACACGCTGAAGGAGTCCTAGGACACGAAGCCCTCAACCCCCGCGTGCCGGAGGCGCCATGAATTCCGGTCCGACGGGATCGCTTATCGCGTGTTCGACGAGACGGTCGACCTCGCGCAGATCTTCTTCACTCAGGAACCAGCCGTCGATCTCCGCCAGCGGATCGAGCTGCCCGGGCCGGCGGGCTCCCCACAAAGCGAATTCGATGTCTCTGTCGAGGAGCCACCGGACTGCAAGATGGATGACCCCTTTCCCGTAATTTTCCCGGGCGAACCCGTCCAGTTTCTCCACCGCACCCAGGTACTGACCGAACCGCGGTTCCTGGAACTTGGGGTCGATCTTCCTGAGATCATCCCCCTCGAAGGTCCGGTCGGGGCTCATTTTCCCTGACAGCATTCCGCGACAGAGCGCGCCGTACGCCATCACGGCAATGCCGTTCGTATGACAGTACGGCAGAATGTCCCGCTCGATGTCCCGCTCGAAAATGTTGTACGGCGGCTGGAGGAGATGGATCGGTGCACTGCTTCGAAACCGCTCCATCTGGCCGGTGGCGTAGTTGCTGACGCCGATTGCCCGTATTTTCCCGTCCTCGAGAAGGGCGTTCATCGCCTCGGCGGTCTCCTCGAAAGGCACGAGCGGATCGGGCCAGTGGACGAAATAGATATCGATGTAATCGGTGCCGAGCCGGCGGAGCGAAGCCTCGACCTCCTCGAGGAGCCGTTTTTTCCCGGCGTTCCGGAACACCTCGCCTCTGTCCGTCCACTCGATTCCGAACTTCGTCGAAAGGACGATGTCTCCCCGCCTGCCGGACTGCGCGATCGCCTTCCCGACGATCTCCTCGGAACGGCCGAACCCGTAGACCGGGGCGGTGTCGACCAGGTTGATACCGGTGTCGAGTGCTTTCATGATGGTGTCGAGCGACTCCTTCTCGTCCGAGCCTCCCCACATCCAGCCGCCGATCGACCACGTTCCGAGGCCGATGCGGGACACATCGCGGTCGAGAATGTCGAGCTTCGTGTACTCCATGTGTCCTCTCCTTTCGCATCCGTTCCGGCGAAAAAACATCACCTCTTCTTCATCACCATGGCCATGAGCCGCCGGGGGTACTCCTTCCCGTACATGGGGCCCGGGAACTCGTAGGTGCGGACTGCGATCGTCCGGAGGTCCGAGAACGATGTCTCCAGCTCTTTCCGGCCGTAGAGCGCGATGGGAATTCCCTCGACCTCCGACCTGACGAGACCGGTTTTCGTATCGAGCATCGGCCCGTAGTAGCCGTCCTCCGGGAGAAACGTGTAGATGAGCAGGTATCCTCCCTCTTTGATGACCTCCACGGTACGGTCCGCGTACCGGGAGAGTGCCCCGGGATCGACGAGGTTCTCGAGAGTGGTGATGTTCATGACGATGTCGAAGAGCCCTTCCCGGACCACCGGAGGCTCTTCCATGTCGCAGAGGATGAGGTTGAAATGATTCTCCCTGCCGTGCCCCGACACCCGTTCCCGGAATCCTCGCAGGGCGGAACTCGAGATGTCGGTGCCGACCACCCGCATGCCATGCCTGAGGAACCGGAGCGCATTCCTCCCCTTCCCGCATCCGACGTCGAGAACCATTCCCACGAACGGGAAGCCTTCGCCCGAGAGTACTTCTCTGAAAAATGGAAAACAGGCGGCTTCATCAGGAGTGTACGTCGAGTGGATACCCCGGATGCTCGCGTACTCTCTCTCCCAGGCAACTCTCCTGAGCGTCCCTGAAACGAGCGCCGTGGCGGGCGGATTCACCGGCACCTCGATCGTTCCCTCCGGAGAGGTCGCCGTGACGGTGCCCGGTTCCGAATCAGGGAAATGCTGTCCCTTCGTCAGCCCGTAGATCCGGTTGTTCTGAACGATGCGGGTGATGTCGGGCATGCTGCTCCATCCTCTCTCTTCGTGTACGAAGCGTTTCGATTTCCGTCCTTACACCTGTAACCTGGTCTTTCGGCCGGATCGATGCAAGGTATCACCGGCCGGTTCCGGGGAATGCACGTATTCCGGCCGCTGGACACGGGGGGATCAGCCGCCGATCACAGCGGATTCCTCACACGGATTCCTTTTCGAGCTCCTTACCGGCGGGCTCCCGGAACTCCTTCATGGTGTCCTCGAAGTCGCGCAGCCGCAACCTGACACGCTCGTTCACGGAACCGTCTTCGAAGGTGCCGTCGGTCTCCTTCTCTCCCGCTCTGAGTCCGGTCAGGACCCCGATGCCTTCGTCGATCGTGCTGACGGCCCAGACGTGGAATTTTCCCTCGCCGATCGCTTCCACGACATCGTCCCTGAGCATGAGGTTCTTCCTGTTGCTCTCGGGTATGACCACACCCTGCTCACCAGTCAGCCCCTTCACCCTGCAGACATCGAAGAAACCCTCGATCTTCTGGTTCACGGCGCCGATCGCCTGAACCTGTCCGTGCTGGTTCACCGATCCCGTGACCGCGATGTTCTGCTTTATCGGCACGGCGGCGAGCTCGGAAAGGATCGCGTAGAGCTCGGCGGAGGAAGCGCTGTCGCCTTCCACTCCCTGGTAGCTCTGCTCGAAAACCAGTTTCGATGCGAGCGTCACCGGTCTTCCGTCGGAGTATTTCCTGTCGATGTACCCGCTGAGGATCATGACACCCTTGCTGTGGATGGGACCGCCGAGATTCGCCTCGCGCTCGATGTCGACGATGCCGTCTCTTCCCGGTCCGACGGTCGCGGTGATGCGGTTGGGCCGACCGAAACGGTAATTTCCCAGGTCGATGACGGAGAGTCCGTTCACCTGGCCGGTGGTCTCCCCCTCGGTGTCGATGAGAATCGTGCCGCGCTCGACCATCTCCCGTATCCGTTCCTCGAGGAGGTTCGACCGGTATATCTTTTCATCGAGTGCTCTTTTCACGTGCTCCGCGCCGACGTGATCCGAACCGTCCTTCCCAGCCCAGAAGTCGGCTTCCCTCAGGAGATCCGAGAGGAGCCCGAACTTGATCGACAGGCGCTCCTGGTCGTCGGTCATCCTCAGGGCGTGCTCCGCCACCTTCGCGACCGCATCCCTGTCCAGGTGCTTCAGCTCCTCTTTGCTGCAGAACGTGGAGATGAAGGACATGAATTCCTTGAGATTCCCTTCGTTCAGCTCCATCCGGGTGTCGAAGTCCACCTTCACCTTGAAGAGCTCCTGGAATTCTTCGTCGTAGGCCTGAAGGAGATAGAAAATGAGAGGGGAGCCGACGAGTACGACTTTCACATCGATCGGAATGGGCTCGGGGCGGATCGTCTTGACGGTCATGAAACCGAGCCGCTCGCCGATGTCCTCGATGGGGATCTTGTTGCTTCGAAGCGTCCTCTTCAGCTCGTCGTAACTGAAAGGGCTCATCAGGACATCCTCCACGGGAAGCACGAGGAAGCCGCCGTTCGCCCGTGGAATGGAGCCCGGCCGGATCATGGTGAAGTCGGTCGTGAGGGCCCCCATCTTCATCTCTTTTTCTATCCGTCCCACCAGGTTGTTGTAGGTGGGATTGTACTCCATGATCACCGGCGCTCCATCCGCCTTACAGTTGTCGACGAGCACGTTCACCTCGTACTTGCGGAGGGTGAGCTCTTCCGCCGCCTGCTGCTGCTTCTTCAGCTGAGGATGTGCCTGCTGCTGCTGTTCCCCCCGAGGCTGGCCCGCATCCCCCTTGAACATGTCGAGATTGTCGAGCATGTCGCCCTGCACCGCTTCCAGGAACTCGGTGACCTTTTCGTACTCGCTGTACTTCTCCTCGAGGTCGTCGATGAGGCCCCCCACCGTGTTCAGTGCCACGTTACGGTCCAGCTCCTTGATCCTCTCCTGAGTCTCCTGCTCGAGTTTCCGCACGTCCTTCATGGCGGCCTTCATGTCGCTCTGTACTTCCTCGCGCTGTTTCTGGATCTTCTCCTTCTCTTCTTCGGAGAGCTCCTGGTACTCTTCGTCGCCGAGCGCCTTCCCCTCCTTCGTGGGCACGATCAGGACCCCCATCGGGCTCGGCCGTATGGAGAGGTCCTCGCGTTCGGCCTTCTCGCTCACCTCCTTCGAGATGTCCTCCCGCCTCCTGTTCAGCTCGTTCATGAGCTCGTCTCTTCTCGCCGTGTACTCGTCGCTCTCGAATGCGCGGGGGAGCTCGGCGCGGACGCGCTCGACGAATTCCTCCATGTCCTTCTGCAGCTCGCAACCCTTTCCGCTCGGGAGCTTGATCGACAGGGGGCTGTAGGAATCGTCGAAATTGTTCACGTAGCAGAGATCATCCGGGGTGTCCTTGCTCTGTGCAACCTCCTCGATGAACGCTTTCACCGACGTCATTTTCCCGATGCCGGGAGGGCCGGCGACATACATGTTGAATCCGTTTCCCCGCATGTGCAGTCCGAACTCCATTGCGTTCACCGCGCGGTCCTGGCCGATGATGCCGTTCAGGCCGTCGAGCTCTTTCGTATCGCCGAACCCGAGGGAATCGGGATCGAACTTCTTCCTGACCTGATCCGGTCTCAGCTCGAGTGTCATGCTGTTCTCTCCTCTCTGATAAACGACGCCTGACTGGTTGATGACCGCTCCGGCCGGTCTCCGGCCGGTACCGGTTCATTTCTATTCACAGACTCCCGAGAAGTCCGGTGAGATCGACACGGGATCCCCGCAGCTCTTCGGCCTGAGGCATCTTCCCTATCCGCATCAGTTTGTCGATGGCTCCCATCTCCCGGTTCCGATTGTTGCCCGCAGCAGCCAGCACCTCGCCTCCCTTCACGAAGTACACGATGAAATCGAGGGAATCGAGATCGCCGCTGACGATGACGTCATCCCACTCCGTGGCGTGGCCCACGTAGTGGAAATAGAGGCCGGCCTGGGTCGTCCAGAAGAACGGGATGCCCCGGTAGGGCGTTTCGTTGCCGGCCATGTTGTGCCCCGCCGTCCTGCCCTGCTGCTGGGCGGTGCGCCAGTGCTCGATGCGCAGGTGTTCCCCCGTGCGCCTGTCGGGAAACGAGGCAATGTCGCCGGCGGCATAGAGATTCTCCTTCACCCTGAAGTGCCGGTCGACCCGGATGCCGCAGCCCGGCTGCCGCTCGACTCCTTCCAGGTACCCGGTGACCGGACGGACCCCGATTCCGACGATGACGAGATCCGCATCGAGCTCTTCTCCGTCTTCGAGGACTACGGACTTCACCGTGCCGTCGCCCGTGAAGTGCCGGACGGAAGCGGACACGCGATAGTCGATGCCTTCCCTCTCGTGAAGATTTTTGAACAATCCGCCCAGTTTCTCCCCGAACACCTTCTCGAAGGGAACCGAATCACGCGAGACCACGGTCACGTCGAGCCCTCTCTTCCTGAGGCTGAAAGCCGTCTCGGTCCCGATGAAGGACGACCCCACAACCACGGCCTTCGAGGCGTTTCCGGCGGCTTCGATGATCCTGTCGGCGTCGTCCAGACTGCGCAGGGTGAAGACTCGCGCAAGGTCCGCTCCCGCTACATCGAGCGTCTTCGGCGTGCCGCCCGTCGCGAGGAGCAGGCAGTCCGGCTCGAACGTCTCTCCGTCCTCGCAGCGCACCGTGAGATCGTTCCCGTCGACGGAGGTCACCACCTTCTCTCTCATGACCTCGATGTCGTGATCACGGTAGAACTCCCCGGACCGGAGCGGTATCCAGGCCGGATCGGCCTCACCCTGCATGTAGAGCTTGCTCAGCTTCGGACGGTCGTACGGGAGTTGCTTCTCCTTCGTTATCATGACGATGCGTCCACGGAAACCGTCTTCCCGCAGGGTCTGGGCGGCCGCGTTCCCGGCGGCTCCCGCACCGACGATGACGAACGTGCGCGAGTCCTTCCCGGTGTCAGCGGATGCCATGTCCGGTTTCCTGCTCGACGGGACCTCTTCGGGGAGCATCAGTATGACGTCCTCGCCATCCACCTTCAGATCGAAGCGGCAGAGGTGGTCGAGGGCGGGCGGCTCCCGCAGGTCTCCCGTCTTCGCATCGAACGTCGCATGATGCCAGGGACAGATGATGTCGCCGCCGGACAGGATCCCTTCCTCGAGCGGCGCCCCGTAGTGCAGGCACTTCGCACCGACCGCGGCATAGTCGCCGGCGACACGCACGAGGAGTATCTCGGTGTCATCGACGCTGACCTTCTTCATCTCCCCATCCCGGAGATCGTGAATCGACGCGATCTTCACTTCCTTCTGTGCTATTGTTTCTCCCTTTCCTCTTTCATGTGATCGCCCGGCCGCGGAGGTTCATTCCTCCCGCTGAGATCCGCCTGTTTCGAGCAGGCGATCGAGCGCCTCCCTGAGAGCTTCGAGCTCGTTCGACGCCTCCCCGAATTTCCCCTGTCCCATGAGACGCAGATACGCTTCGAATGCTTCGTTCGCTTCCCGGATGAGTTCCGTAACCGTCGCTGCCCTTCCCACGGGAGGCCGTCCCTCCGCGAGGCTCGGAGCCCGGTCCTCCAGCAATCCACTGAGAGCCTTGTCGAAAGTCTCGGCGTAGCTGAGCACGTCGTTGTGCATCACCACCACGAGCCTGAGCTCGGGATAGGCAGCCGTCTCCGCCTGCAGATAAATCGGCTCTACATAGACGATGGTATTCTCGACGGGGATTGCCAGTACGTTTCCTCTGATGACGTTCGATCCGCGCTGATCCCAGAGTGTGAGCTGCCCGGACAGAAACCGGTCCTGGTCGACCTTCGTCTCCACCTGCTGCGGACCGAGCACGCGTTTCTCCTTCGGGAACTTGTACGCGAGAAACCTCCCGTAACTGCCCGGGTCGCACATCCCGGCGATCCACCCGATGAGGACCTGCCTGTTCTTCGGGGTGAAGGGGAGTATCAGGACGAATTCGGGCTCGTCCGACGTCGGCAGCTCCCACATCACGTAGTAGGGCTCGACCGGCTGAACATCGGCATAGTACTTCTCCGTTGCCCTGATCCAGAGATCCTCCTGATTGTAGAACACCGTCGGTTCGCTCATGTGATATTTCGCATAGACGAGCCCCTGGACGAGCAGCATGTCGGCCGGGTAGCGGACGTGGGGAACGAGGTGCTCCGGCAGATCGGACTTTGCTCTGAAGAGGCCGGGGAAGATCTTCGACCACACTTCGATCACCGGATCCGCTTCATCGTAGATGTAGAAATCCACCGATCCGTCGTACGCGTCGACGACCGCTTTTACCGAGTTCCGGATGTAGTTGACACCGTCGAGATAGGGAGCGACCCTGTTCGTCATGATACGGGTTGCGTTCCCTTCCTTGAACTCGATCTGCTCCAGGGAGGAGAACGGCTCGCTGTAGGGATAGAAGGTCGAGGTCGCGTAGCCGTCGATGATCCAGAAGAGTTTTCCTTCCGCCAGCACGATGTACGGATCGTCGTCGAAAGAGAGAAATGGCGCCAGGGCTCTCACCCTCGCACCGATCTGCCGGCGGAACATGATCCGGCTCTCCCTCGTCGGGTACCCCGACAGGAAGAACCTTGTCCCGTCGAATTTCCAGCCGAAGAGGAACTTGTGCCAGATGCTCGACAGCTCCACGCCTCCTTTTCCGGGATACGTGATGTACACGTTCTTCTCCCCGCTTGGATAGTCGAACTCCTCCTCACGGGTGTTCACCACGACCGGGGTGTCCGTGAGCTCTCCGTAGTAGATCTGGGGACGGTCCACCTCCAGTGCGGGATATTCGGAGACGGGAGGGATGTCCTTCACCAGGAGGTTCGGGAGCCCTTCAGGTGTGAAGTCTTGGACGGTGGTCAGCGTTATGCCGTAGCCGTGCGTGTACTTGAACCTCCGGTTGACGAATGTCTGGCTCTGTTCCGGGAGGTTGTCGAGCTCCATTTCACGGGCCGAAACCATTACCTGGCGGTACTGACCGCCGAATGTGTATCGGTCGATGTCCACCCCGACGAATTCGTAGTAGAGACGTATCTCCTGGAACTGCTTGTAGACAGCATCCAGAGCCCGCCAGTCCCACAGGCGGATGTTCTCGAAGATGTTCCTGTTCCCGGTCACCATCTCCCGCGTGAGCCGTTCGGAGGCGGGGTATTTCCGTTCCTCGACCTTGTGGAGATCGAATCCCCTCCTGGTGAATTCGATGTTGTGGGCGATGTAGTCCTTCTCGTACGTGATCTCGTTGGGTTCGACGCGGAGCCACTGAAAGAGACCGGGTATCAGCACGAGTGCGACGAGCCAGACGGCGATAGCAGCCGTCACTGCGACAGCGGCCGAGATGACACGTTCCTTCTGCCCCGAATCCATCATGCGGGCGAACCGCAGACCGATCCGCCCTCTCACCTGCGGTATCAGGTGCAGAACAGCGATGAGGAGAATCAGCACGATGACGACTGTGTAAGCCGGCAGGCGCACGTGAACATCAGTCCATCCGGGACCGCTCACCGCCCCCCACCTGGAATACATCAGCTGATAGCGGTCCAGGTACCTCCCCCACGCGAGCACGAACAGCAGGAACGATGCACTGATCGTCAGGGAGAGCCCCGAACGGGGGGCCTGCACCTCCCCCCTTTCCGGGTACGAGGTCCGTATCTCGCCGCCCCGGACGGTGACGAATCCCCCGGTGAAAGAGGCTGCGACAGCGAGCAGCGAGAGGATGAGCAGGATGCCGTAGAGTGCCTCGTAGAGAGGCAGGGTGAAGAGGTAGAATCCCGTGTCCTTTCCGATGATCGGATCGCTGATCCCGGTC
>CAZMKB010000029.1:0-20712 GCA_964566685.1 uncultured Gemmatimonadota bacterium
GGATCGAGCCGGGGCATCGAGGTCCTCGACGCCAGCGTTCCCGAGAGTGTGGTTCTCTTGAGCTCCGTCGTGACGCGGGCGGCTGTCGAGAACATCGTCTATCAGGACTCGCTTCTCCACGTGGCGAATGACACCGAAGGCATGGGGATATATTCGGTGACCGACCCGTTGAACCCGGTCAAAACAGGTGCCTATGGAGGACCACCGGCGGTTTCTGCGGGCTGTCTGAGCCTGTCCATCGGCAGCCCGGGGATGGGGGCCGGCTACAGGTTACAGGTCCAGGGATCTGCCCGAGTCGCTCAGCTCGATGAGCTCCGGCGGATAGGGAGCGAGAATCACCTGGCCGAGGAGATATTCGTTCTCCTCCCGCAGGGCCCAGGTCTTGACCACCGCGGCGGCCGAAGAGAACGGGATCCGCCCGTCGCGGTAGAGGTCGAGGGTGTCGGCGAAGAACTGCTTCTCCCTCTTCGAGCTCTGCTTCGAAAAATATCCGCCCATGTGCTGGAGCACGTTGATGAGTGAAGTCCTCCGGGGAACCCTCGAGAGCGCCTCCTCGAGCGTTTCCCGGTACCGGCAAGTCTGCTCGGGGAACGGGAGCTTCTCGTGATTGGCCACGATCCGCCCGAGCACGCGGAGGTGTTTCTGGCTGTACGCCATCAGCAGGAACTTGTGCGACGCCTGGTAGGCAACCAGGTCACCGGATTTCCCGGTCTCGATGACTTCCCGCAGCCTCCTGAGCGCATAGAGCCGGGTGAGGAAGTGCTCGCGCAGCTTGAAGTTCTTGAGCCTCCCCTCGTCCTCCAGAGCGGCGCCGGGGAACCGCTCCATGACACGGGCGGCGAAGAGCCCGCTCGTCTTTCCCGCCGTGTCCGGCCTGTCGGCGTGGTGATAGAGCTTCACGTCTCCGGGTCCGCAGGACGGTGACCGGTTCTTGAGAATGAATCCGTCGACCTCTCCCAGCCCGGAGAAGAACTTCTCTGAAAACCCGTCCATGTCGCCGGTCACGTCGTTTCCGGTGGCCGGCTGCACCATCCGGATTGAGTCCTCCCTCCCGACGAGCCGGACCGGAAACCTCGGAACACCGAGCCCGATCTCGACCTCCGGGCAGACGGGGTGGAAGTCGACGTGCGGGCCGAGCTTCCTCACGAAATCGTCTTCGATCGTCTGCGCGTTGTACCGGCAGGCGGCGAATCCGAGACACCTGCTCACCGCCACCGTCGGCCTTACCTCGTCAGTCATTGCGGATTCCTCCCGTTCTATGAGCAGTCGGCGGCTCCGCGGGAACCGCAATCTCGCAGAACACGCTCGAAGAGTCGACCTCGATGATGCGAGACGTGAGGCCGAGGTCACCGGTCAGCGCCTTGAACCCGGCTTCCGCATCGAGATACTGCCTGACTCTCGGCGGGGCGAGGTCGTAGACACGCTTCAGACGATGGGCGGACAGGTTTTCGGCGTAGTACGAGCCCATGTCAGACTCCGTGAAGGGTGAAGCTCGCACCGACCACCAGGTAATGGAAGAGGGCGAAGTTGTAGACCTCGTCCACGTCGGCGCCCCCCTCGAGGAGCCGGTAACCGAAGTTGAGAGAGAGATCACGATGGAGATTGTACCGGAGTGCCGCCAGGACATCCTCGGCCCTGCCCTGAGGAGCTGCGAGGGCGTCGGCCTCGACCATCAGCTCGAGCCTGGGGCTGATGAGCAGGCGGGCGCCGAAATTGACGAGGGGAACGAAGCCGAAGTTCACCTTCTCCGCACGCTTCCCGTCGCCCTGGAGCGAGACGGCCGCGTCCCGGAGCTTCAGAGTGAAGCCGATTCCTGCCCGGAAGCGGGACTCGGTGTCGAATTGGTACCGGTAGGTGAAACGGTACGAGTCGAACCGGTACCGGGAACTGAGGTCCGATCCCGCCGAGAACAGGCGGCCGTCGAACATGATGTCACGGTCGATCCGTCCCTGGGCCTCGACTCGGAGCGGGGCGAGAAGGACGGACAGGACGTGTTTTTCCGTCAGCGCGTATGTGATCCTCCCCCGCACGAAATAGTCGGGGTCGGTTTCCAGGTCGTCGGTGAGCGAAAACTTCGTTCCCGTATCGTTGGGTATCCTGACATCATTCGAAGCGTTCATGACGAGCCCGGTCTCGACATCCAGGATGATCAGGGCGGCGGCGGGCGTGACAGGAGGAACCAGGAGCAGGAAGAGCTGGACAATACCGGCAATCGGATATCGATGGCTCACGGATAGAACCTCCTCACATGCCCGTCACTCGTCGCTGAGCACGGACGACAGGTGCGTTCTGGTGACGCGGACGATGACCCCCGAGAGGCCGAGCAGGCCGATCAGGTTCGGGGCCGCCATCATGCCGTTCGTGATGTCTGCGATGGTCCACACCAGATCGAGACGCATGATTGCCCCGACGAAGACGACGAGGGTGAAGATCAGCCGGTAGGGCCTGATCGATCGTTCGCCGAGGAGGAATTCGATGGACTTCTCCCCGTAGTAGCTCCAGCCGAGTATGGTGGAGTAGGCGAAGAACACGAGACCCAGGGCCACGATGAAATGGCCGACGGCCGGGATACCCGCCTCGAAGGCGCTGCTCGTCAGGGGGGCGCCGTCCGTCCCGGTCATCCACTCGCCCGATATGATGATCACGGTTCCGGTGAGCGTGCAGACGACGATCGTGTCGATGAAGGTCTGGGTCATCGACACGAGAGCCTGGGAGACCGGGTTCCGGGTCATGGCCGCTGCGGCTGCGATCGGAGAGCTCCCCAGGCCGGATTCGTTCGAGAACACTCCCCGGGCCACACCCATCCGGATCGTCATCATGACACCCGATCCGAGGAAGCCTCCGGTCGCTGCCGTGGGTGTGAAAGCGCCTCTCAGGATCTGAGAGAACACCGAGGGGATCATTTCCGCATTGGCGATCACGATGAAGAGCGCACCGAGGACGTAGAAGAAGACCATGAACGGTACCAGGACCTGCGTGACCCTCCCGATGGACTTCACCCCTCCCACGATGACCATGCCGGTGAGCACCGCGAGCACGACACCGGTCAGGACGGGGGGCACGCCCATGGTGGCCCGTACGGCATCGGCGACCGAGTTCGACTGGACGAGGTTCCCGATCCCCAGCGCGGCGACCGCGGCGAAGATGGAAAACAGGATGCCCAGCCACCGCCAGCCCAGGCCCCGGGAGATGTAGTACATCGGACCTCCGCTCATGGTACCGAGGGAATCGACCTCCCGGTACTCGACCGCGAGGACGGCTTCGGAGTATTTGGTCGCCATCCCGAAGAGGCCCGTGATCCACATCCAGAAGAGCGCGCCCGGACCGCCGGCGGCGATGGCCGTCGCCACCCCGGCGATGTTCCCCGTCCCGACGGTCGCGGCGAGGGCCGTCATCAGAGCCTGGAAATGCGTGATGTCGCCCGGCGCACCTTCCTCCTTCCTCTTGATGAGTGCGAGCCTGAGCGACGGGAGGAGCGTCGAGAACTGAATCCCCCTGAGGAGAACTGTGAGGTAGACACCGGTGCCCACGAGGAGGACGAGCAGAGGAACTCCCCACAGCATGTCTCTGAACGCGGTCAGATATCCCAGCATGAACCGTTCACCACCCCTTCATTCTCATTCTTCTTCGAGACTGACTTTCCTGGCTTTCTTCCGTACCTTCTTCCCCTTGATACGCTGGTCCACTCTCTCGATCTCACGGTCGATCATCTCCCGCGCGGCGAGGAGCAGCTCCCTGCGGGCTTTCAGCAGATGCTCCTCCGCCCCGGAGAAATGCGAAGAGATGTGACAGATGGGACAGAACAACGAAAACAGATCTGCTTCCTTCATTCGCTCTCACCCCCTTCTGCTGCTTCACCGGTGAATCTCACCGAAAGAACTCCCTCTCTCAGTTTCGCTTCACGGATCTCCAGGCCGACGAGGCTCCTGGGGAGAAAAATGTTCCGCCTGAAACCGCCGATCGAAATGATGAGCTCCTCCCCGCGCGTCCAGACGTCGGCGTTTTCCCTGGTTGCGAACGGCAGCATGAGCTCGACGACGTATTCGTCGTTTTCCTGCTGTATCCGCATCGGTTCCCCCTCGAAGAACACCTTCGTCGGATCACGGCGTCCGAAGACATCCCGGGCCATGCCTGCCAGGAGCTTCAGTCCGACGACTTCGGTGTTCTGGAGCGTGGCTCCGAAGATCGGCAGCGGGCTGAAGCACTCCTCCGCCGTCTTCAGGTGCTGTCTGTGGACGTGTTTCCAGCGGTCGAAGTGGGCATCCTCCACATCGTCCGGGAGGATCCGGTTCATGATGATGCAGTCGACCGAGAACCCGAAGAGGCTCAGATAGGTGTAGACTCTCTGGCTCTCCTTGATCACCATTTTCTCGGGATTCATGACGATCCTGATCGTGCTCACTTCGGCGTCGCTCAGGATGTCCTTGAGGCGATCGATCCTGTAGTAGAGCTTCTCTATCGCCGTATACACGTCATCCTGGGGCAGCGGCATCTTCGTCACCCTCTTCGCGACCGGCCTCACCGCCTTCATCACCCGCCGTTCGATCTGGAAGAACCGCGACATGTACCACTCGAGGATGTCAGGGAACGAGAGCATCCGGATGGTGGCGGCGGTCGGAGCGCAGTCGATCACCGCCACTTCGAAGGCTCCCTCCTCGATATGATCCATGAGCCTCAGCAGGCTGAACAGCTCTTCCATGCCGGGGAAGATGGAAAACTCCTCGGCCATGACATCCTCGAAGCCGTGGTACTTCAGGAACTTCACCACGAACTGCTGCAGTGCGCCCCAGTTCCTCGCGAGCTCCTTGGTCACGTCGATTTCCTGCGCCCAGAGATTCTTCGTGACGAGACTCGGCTCGTACCCGATCTCCCGGTCGAACGAGTCCGAGAGACTGTGGGCAGTGTCGGTGCTGAGCACGATCGTTCTGTAGCCCTTCTGCGCGGTGCGGACGGCCGTCGCCGCGGACATGGTGGTCTTGCCCACTCCGCCTTTACCCGTGTAGAGAATGATCCTCACGCTTCCTCCTCCTCCCCTGTGATCCCGTGGTTCCTTTCATGAATACGCCTTCACGCCCTCCGCCAGAAAGAAGTTGTACAGGCCTTCGGATCCCCGCCGGAGCGTCGACAGCGCCGCCGCCTTCACGGCGAACGACAGGCCCGACGGGAGGTCCTTTCCCGCGAGAGCCGCAGCGGTGAAGGCGGCGAGGAAGACGTCTCCCGACCCGGTCGGATCGACGGTCTCCTCGACCGCATGTACGTCACGCAGCTCCTGTACCTTCCCGCCTCCCCGACGGCTGAAGAGCCTCGCTCCCCTCTCTCCGCAGGTGACGGCCACCGTGCTCACTCCCCGTTCGAAGAAAACATCCGACACGGTGCGGTGGAGGGATTCCGATGCGTCATCCCCCCTCCGGATATCCATTCCCGTCAATGTCTCGAACTCCTGCTCGTTCATCTGGAGGTGGTCGAACTGTTCGAGCCACACCCTCCAGCCGTGGGGTCGCCGGGGATACCTCGTCCCGTCTTCCCGCCTTCCGAGGAGGAGGCTGTGAAGGTCTCCGTAGATCGCAGGGCCCGGTCGCTTCCGCAGCTTCTTCATCGTGGGGAGAGTGAGCTCCCAGCCCGAGATGAAGTTCACGAGGAGAGCGTCAAGCTCTTCGACGACGTCCAGCTCCTCGATCTCCATCGGCGACACGCCCTGCGTCGAGACCTCGATCCGGTCCTCCCTGCTCCGGTAGTGGAGATTTACCCGGTTGTTTTCGCACTCCTGGCGGATGACACACGTCGTGTCGAGCGACGGAAGCCGGTCCAGCAGGCTCGCGACACGCTCGTACAGGTCGCGGCCGACGTGCATGATCGGAATGATCCGGTCGTGCTCCGGAAGGAATGCGCGAAGCGGCAGGATCGTGTACAGGATTCCGCCGAGAGCGCGGGTCACGGTTCCGTCGACACCGTGGATCCTGTCGTCGATGACGGTTCCGATCACTCCCACGTTCCGGCCCACCGGTCCTCCTCCGTTGCCCTGTTCGCGGGCACCTCCTGCCACCACTCTCCCGCCGGCGTCACCAGACCCGCGGCGAGGCTCGTTCCTCCGAGGTCGATCCCGGCGACACAGTCACTTCGAGACACGGACGTCATGCTCTCCCCGCTGCTTCCCGGTCGGCTTCAGGATCTCGAGAGCCGCCCGCTCGACCACACTCTCATCGATGTCCCTCATGCACTTGAAGTGGCCGAGTGGACACCGCAGGGGGCCATGGTCGCTGCAGGGCCGGCAGGGAATATCCCTCTGGACGATGCGATGCGGGACGCCCAGAGGGGTGAAGCCGAACGACGGCACGGTGGGACCGAAGATCACGACGACGGGAGTACCGACGGCGACGGCGAGGTGCACGGGTGCGCTGTCCCCGCTCACGAGGAGCCGCGCGCCGCCTATGAGAGCGGCCGACTCGAGCAGGTCGAGGTCACCGGCGACGGAGACGACCGGCTGGCGCGGTTCTCCGTTCTCACGTCCGGCGATCCTGTCGCAGAGCTCCCTGTCATCTTCCCCGCCGACGAGGACGATCGGGTACGTCGTCCCCAGCCTCTCCACGAGCCGCCTGAATTTCTCGGGAGGCCATCGTTTCGTCGGCCAGACCGAGCCGGGAGCGACAGCGAGGTACGGGCCGTCCGGCGCTATGCCCCGTCGTCGGAGCAGTTCGCGGGCTGCCGCGCGCTGAGGCTCGGCGGGGTAGAGCTTCGGCCCGAAAGATTCCCGTGCGCCGCCGGCGGCCGCTCCGAGGAGCAGGTTGCGCGAAACTTCGTGACCGGCGCCGGCTGCATCCACCCGATCGGTGTAGAGAAACGAACACCATCGGTGTGAATAGCCTATCCTCTTCCCGGCCCCCCCGAAGAGGGCGAGCAGAGCGCTTCGCAGTGATGGGTGCGGAATGACCGCCGTGTCGAAATCCCGCTTCCGGATTGACCGTGCCTGCCGGAGAAATGCGAGGACACCCCGTTCCCTCCCCCGCTTTTCGTACGGAATGACCTCGTCCACGAACGGGTTGTTTTCGAAGAGCACGCGGTTCGAGGGAACCGTGAGGAGCGAGACGTGCACGGAGTCTCTCGACCCTTTCAACGACTCGAACAGGGGCGTTGCCAGAACGAGGTCCCCGGGGAACGCGGTGTGGATGACGAGTATGCGTTTCACATTCGGACCATCCTCACGGAATGATCAGCCGGGGATCGACGGCGTGGTGGAAAGCGCCTCTCCCGAAGGCCTGGTCTTCCACCGGCGGTGAAACCACAGCCACTGCGAAGGCCTCTCCCGTACGTGCTGTTCCAGCCGGCTGTTGAATTCAGAGACGATTGCGTACACATCTTCTTCCATGTTTCCCGAGCGTTCGATTTCGAGCGGGGAGATGACGATCCGGTGGGTACCGTCCGCATTCCTCAGGCTGACCGTCGTGACGATCGGTATGTCCAGCCTGAGCGAGAGAAGGGCCGGACCGCGCGGCGTGGAGGCGGATCTGCCGAACAGGGGCGCGAACACGCCGTCCTCTCGAGCGTCCTGATCCGACAGGAAGGCCACGATCCGGTTGTCCCTGAGTGCGCGGATGGCTCTGTTCACCGCTTCTCCCCGTTCGATGGTCCGCATGCCCATGAGTTCGCGCGTCCTGTTGATGTAGGCATCGGACAGCGGATTCGTCTGCCGCTGGTAGATGACATCGAGCGGGTACCCAGAGAGAACCGTCGCCGTTCCCATCAATTCCCAGTTCCCGAAGTGGTATGTCACGACAATGAGGCCCTTCCCCTTCTCGAGCGCCCTGTCGAGGTGCTCTCTTCCCTCGATGCTGACCATGCCGCGGAGCACTTCCCGGTCGATCCGGGGAAGCTTGAGGATCTCGAGGATGGTCTTCGAGACCGAGGCGTACGACGCCTTCAGGAGGCGCTCGACCTCTCTCGCGCCGTACTCCGGGAACGCCCGCCCGATGTGGTTGCGCGCGACATCTTTCCTGATCGGCACGAGATAGTAGAAGACCGATCCGAGAAAATCCCCGAACCGCTGAATGCCCCGGATGGAGAGAAATCGCACGAGAAACTCGAACAGCCTGAGCAGGCCGTATTCCAGATAGTGGGAGGGCCTCGCCCTCACGAGTCTGTGTCCTTTCGCGGGAAACAGGGGTCCGATCAGCGTAAGCGCTTGCGGTAATATACATGCCGCTCCCGGGCTGTCAATGCAGGTCGGGTGAGAAGCGCGGAAGGATCCGGTACTTCCACGACGAACCTGCAGCCCGATCCCGCCGCCCTCTTCCGGGACCGGTCCGGCTCCGCCGGGAGCCCGGCCTCTCACGGAGCAGGTTCTTTTTCGAAGATCACCAGGTAGTTGTGCGGGCCGGCGTCGACGATCCGCTGTCGCCGATATCCGTGCGGTACCACCGTATCGGTGACCTTGTCCGGAGTGATTCGAATCTCCGCCGGCGGTCCCGGGGGCCCTTCCTTCTTCTCGAACTCGAGAACCCCCAGAAGGCCGCCGGGTTTCATGACCCGGGCCACCTCGTCCAGAACGTCCTCTTCGTTTCCGGCTATGATGAAGTCGTGGAGAGCGGTCGCCATGAGACAGACATCGACAACCGAGTCGCCGAGCTCGATCTTCTCTGACACATCCCCGATCACGGCGGTGATGTTTTTCAGCCCGTACCGGGTGATCTGTTCGTTCAGACCGGCGATGCTCTCTTCCCAGAGATCGAATGCGTACACGTGCCCCTCCTCCCCCACGCGATCCGCGGCCTCGAGTGAATAGAGTCCGAATCCGCACGCGACATCGAGAAACACCCGGCCGGGGCCGACCCCGAGGGAATCGAAGATCGCGTCGGCGTCCACCAGCTCGAAGCTGCTCTTCCCCGCCCCGATCGGCTTTTCCGGATTGTGATTGCTCATGGTTTCATTCCTCCGTATCCTCTCGTACGAATGTATCGGCCGTGCCTGCCCGATCCGGGGAGCGCATCCACCCGGGCGGCAGCCGGGGAGCCGGTTTTCTCCCGTAGAAAAGATCGTCCATGACGACTGCGAACCGCCGGAAAGCCGGTGATCGACGGACACCCGCCCGGATGAGATCGTGGAATCGGTTCTTCGGATGTGCGTAGGGACAGACGCTCACGCATCGGCCGCAGTCGGTGCCGGCCACGCACCAGTAGGTGTAACAGGTTTCCGCGTTGATCTTCCACCGTTTTACTCCGTCCATCTCGGCGCGATCGTCGAAGGGGATGGCCCTGGCGGGGCACACTGCCGCGCACTTCCTGCAGCGCCTGCAGAACTCGATGACCGTGCTGTCGTACCGGGGGGGATCCGGCCGGAGCGGCAGAGAAGTCGTCACCACCGATATTCTGGCGCGCGGTCCGACCTCGGGGGTCATGAGGAGCCCCATCCTGCCTATTTCACCAAGACCGGCGTCGCGTGCGACGAGCGGGCACACGACGTGATAGTTGCCGTCGATGTGAGCCCTGGCACTGTAGCCGAGACTCCTGATGATTTCCGCAACCTGTACCGCGATCGCCCCCGACCGGAGATACCGGCGTGCCGACTCCATGACGACGGGACCGTACGGAGCGCGGTCGATCATGAATCTGTCCATCTCCACGGTGATGGCGATGGCGTAGTCGTGAACCTCGCCGGTGTCGACGGACCTCCCGTAGCGATCACCCCGGCCGAGGGTGGTGTACAGGTGATAGTCCCTGAGTTCGGTCACTCCAACGGACAACCCTCCCATCATCAGCATCCAGTGCCTGAGAAAGCTCATCACCTCGTCGGGTCCGACATCGAGCTGTCGGAACGAGGGAGCCTTGTCGAGTATGCGGTGAAAAGCTTCGACCGCCGTAAAAGCCGCCTCAGCGGCCGCGAACTGGCAGGGATCGTGGTAGCGTGCGTGTTCGGACAGGAGGCCGGGCTTTCCCCTGAACCGATCGTCGAGCTGTTTCCGGTCGGGATGCGCGCGATAGTAGTCCGTGAACGCCGGTGTGCCCTCCCGGAGCTCGCTTCTCGAGAACATCGTGTCCCGCTCGTCGAACCTGGTTCTCGGTGTTTCCGGCTCGACGACCACCCCGCCCCGGGGGAGAAAGAGGAGAGCGGATCCGGCCGCCGTCAGGAGGAAGAGGACGACTGCCGCCGGTGTGCGGTACTCGAAGGAGGAGAGACCCACGGTAAAATACGGCATCGAAAGGAGGAGTGAGAGAAAGAGCGCGATGACCGCGGCACGTGGTTCCTCCTCGCGACGGGAGACGAACGCCGCGTACCACAGGAAGAGGAGAAACGTGGTACCGATCAGCACCGACAGAAGACCGATGAGATCCAGGTCAGCGATCACGGCCTCCCCCTCTCCGATCCGCTGTGTTCCACATCCTGCCTCAGGCCGGGGTCACCTGCTCCTGCATTCCGGCGACTTCTTCGATTACCCGATGTCCACGGCCCCACGGGGAAAGGCAGCGTCGAGAGACGGATCACATGAGCAGCCCGTCCTTCCAGCCCAGGGTGACCAGGTCGATCTTCCCGGGATTCGCCGTTCCGAGGTGATGGCGGGAGTCGGCGAGGAAGATGTGTTTCGGCGGCGGATTGAGAGGCCGTTCCTCTCCGAAGTATTCCTTCCGCTTCGCAAGCAGGATCCTGACACCGGTCGCGTCGACGGCGACGGGGTCGCGGCCGACGATGAGACCGCGGTACTCCCAGGTGTACTGAGGACTGAAGTGATGCGGCCCGATGCCGTGGAAGAGCGGGGTGAGCATGACGAGGATGTTGAGCCGCGTCTTTCCCTTCACGACCGGCAGCTTCCAGATTGCCGCGAGGTCCGCACAGGAGTCGTCATGGTAGTCGCTGGGCCGCTCCACGAACATGATGTAGTTCTTGATGAGACTCCCGACGCCGGACCAGTGGTGCGTTCGCATGGGCCTGACATTGATCAGGGCGGTCGCTCTGCGGAAGATCGGATCTCCGAGGAGCCCCCGGTCTCTTATCCCGATGTTCTCCTCCGACACACCGGCGCCCCTGACCCTCTCACTGACGGCCTTCTCGAGCTCCGGGGGCGTCGGCAGGAATCGCCACACGTTGGACTTGATACCCACGACATCATCGGGCTTCACCAGTTTTTTCCAGGCCTTCTCGACGTCTGATTCATCCAGAAGAGCCGAGACCGCCTCGTCGAGCATCTCCCGGAGAACTTCCGGGTGGGGCTTCCTCAGGTCGTCGAGCACATCCCTGTTCCTGATCAGAACGACGCGGGTCGTCTTCCCCTCTCCGCTCAAGAGCGCCGGGGGAGCCGTGAGATAGAGGGCGCCGGCCAGAGCCGCTGCAGTGCTGTTCTTCAGGAACTCCCGCCTGGTGAGAACGTCGTGTTTCATGAAATCTCTCCCTTCAGGGGTATCAACTCCGCTTTCGAACCCGCCCCATCAGTTCCCGTGCGGCTTCCTCGCTCTCCGCGTTCAGGACGACGGTGACCAGCCTGTCGTACCGGGCACAGCTCGTCCAGCTGCCGTCTTCGAGACGGACAGCAGGGGACTTCAGCTTCTGCTCCTCCGGCAGGTAGTGCTCCACGAAGCTTTCGAGCTCCACGCGCGCCTCCCCGCTGTCGGGGTAGCGGGCGAGAAGGAGGTAGCACTGCTTCCCGGCCCGCTCGTACCGTGCAAGGACCGCCTCCACGTCCTCGTCGATCCGGAGAATGTTCTCGTGAGAGATGAAACAGTGCGAGTTGAGCCAGATGTGGTGGTGAAAGTACCGGACACTCTCCTCCACGAGCCCGTCTTCGGGAAGGAGCTCGAGAATACCGGGGAGAGGTCCATCTCTCCCGATCGAACGGTCGATGTAACGGGCTGCTTCGAAGACGGCCTCCTTCGACTCTTCCGTTTCCGGGCTCGCGAGGATGGAGACGTAGTAGCTCGCCCTCCAGAAGAGAAGGAGCCCCGTCGAGTACTGTGAGCCCTGTCCGAACGTCGTGTCGACGACTTCGCGGCCCATCGAGAAGACACCGAAGGCGTTTGCAGAGGACTCCATGTCGAAGAGGTCGACTGTGATCTCGGGCTGGCCTTCCCGGCTGTAGGTGCGGCTGATCACCCGGTTGAAGCCGTAGGAGAGAAAGAGCTCCGCCCCGCCGTCGATGTACTCGTAGAGGTTCTGCCGGGTGTGAATCATGTCTTTCGAGGCCGGCTGCCAGCCCTCGACCGAATCGGGAAGGAGCTCTTCGAGGTCCGGAGGACCGGAAGTCATGGTCGAACCCCCTGTCAGCAGTGTGAGTGTCAGTGTGAGCACCGTCTTCTTCTGCATGGCAGTCCTCGATGCGGCTCGAAGTCGTGCCCGATCCCGGCACGACCGTGATTCGGAGACGCCCTGTTTCTCTCTGTCCGGCGCCCCCCCTCTCTCACTCTCCCGCTTGCTGAAACAGCGCCGCCACGGCTCCCGCCGGATCCTGAATGACACAGTAGCGTCCGAACTTTCCCATCTGCTTGGGCCCGGCGACAACCTGGCCCCCCAGCTCGACGCAGCGGGCTGCGCTCCTGTCGACGTCGCGGACGGTGATGTAGATGAGCCACTGCGACGGCAGATCGGAGTTCACCCCTTTCGAGTGACAGATGCCGGCTACCGGCCGTCCGCTGTCCGGAGTCGTCATGTTGAAATCGCTGTAGTCGCCCATCTGGACTTCCGACGGCTCCCAGCCCACGACGTCGCGGTAGAAATCCTTCACCCCGGAGGCGTCTGCCACGGTGAGATCGGTCCAGAGGATCGACCCGATTTCATCTGTCTTTTCGTTTCCCATCAGAGGCTCCTGTTCCCGGCGCCGGTCATTTCCTGAGAAAGAGGTACACCGCCAGGCCGACGAGTACCACGGAAAAGATCTTCCTGAACTGATCCGTCGACACGTGCTCGACAAGATGTGCTCCGACCTGGGCACCGATCGCTCCTCCGATGCCGAGCAGGAGTCCCATCCTGAAATCGACGTTGGCCAGTTTGTTGTGGGCGACGAGGGCCGAGAGGGAGATGACCAGAATGCCGAGAAACGAGGTCCCCACGGCCTTCTGAGCGCTGAAGCCGAGAAAGAGCATGAGAGGCACCATCAGGAATCCGCCCCCCAGGCCGCTGAATGCGGCCCCTATTCCCACGACAACGCCGCCGATCAGAAACACGAGCCAGTTCGGGTCCATAGCCATGCCTCCTTATACATAGGAAATCCGCGCGCCGCCACCGCCGCAGGATGCTCCGGACCGGGTGCGCTCACGCCCGGGCCCTGCGGATCGTTCTCTTGAGCCGCCGGATCTTCCGCCTGACCGTCTTCAGCTGTTTGTGATCGTGCGCCTCGAGGGCGGCATCACGCTCGGCCTTGAGCTCCCGGATCTCCGCCTTGACCTTCCCCTTGTCGACGCCCACGACCTTCCGCTTGGTCCTGGTTTCGATACCGAGCGCCTCACAGATCGCCTTGAGCAGCTGCTCCTTGTTGAGCTGGGTGTACCCCTGGACCGCTTCGTGCTCGATGCCTTCCGCGATCTCCCGAAGCTGCGCGACCGTCATTCCCTTCAGGTCTTCGTAGCTGTACTCCATCGATCCTCCTTGCATCAATCAACAGATTCCCCGTCGGTCACCTCCGGCCGGCGCTCTCCCGGAGGAAGCGTGGCACGAGACGCTGTCGAACCGGGGTACATCCGTCCCACGAGACGAACCCGGGCGTACCGGTGAGCCGACTCTCTCAAAATAGTGAATTACGCGGAAAATGTGAAGGGCTGAATTCCAATTTCCGGGCAGGGCTCACGGGGCCAGCGATTCGGCCGTCTCGCGGATCTCACCCCACGCCCGGTGGACGTGCCGTTCTTCCGTGTGCCACTGACCGACCGAAAACCGGAGCACGTATTTCCCCCCCAGCGTGGTGTGCGTGAGGTAGAGACGCCCGCTCCGGTTGAGCTCCTCCATCAGACGACGGTTGAAATCGTCTCCTCCCACGTGTCGGAAACAGACCAGGTTCAGCGGAGGCCGCACGACCAGCTCGAAGTCGTCGGACTCCCCGACCCACCGGGCGAATTCGCGCGCGAGTTCCACATGCCTCCTGACGAAGCGGCGGAGCCCTTCGACGCCGTAACTCCTGATGACGAACCAGAGTTTCAGGGCACGGAAACGCCTCCCGAGCGGAATGTGCCAGTCCCGGTAGTCGATTACCGCCCCCGACTCGGTGGCCCTGTTCCGCAGGTACTCAGGGAGGACGCTCAGAGTCCTGATGAGTGCCGACCGGTCGTCGACATAGAAACAGTCGCAGTCGAAATTCGTGAGCATCCACTTGTGAGGGTTGAAACAGTAGCTCTGCGCCCGTTCCAGCCCGTCGTGAATCGAGCGGAATTCCGGGCAGAGAGCGGCGGTGCCCGACATGGCGGCGTCGACGTGCAGCCAGAGACGCTCTCGCTCGCAGATTTCACCGATCGCTCCGAGCGGATCGATGGCGTTCGAGGAGGTGGTACCCACCGTGGCACAGACGAAGAAGGGCTCGAGGCCGGCTCTCCGGTCGCGGGTGATCTGCTCCTCGAGGAGGTCGGGATTCATCGCCCATGCGTCGTCGACACCCACGAATCTCAGGTTCCTGCGCCCGATGCCGGCGATTCTGACGGCTTTCTCGACCAGGGAGTGAGCCTGCTCCGAGGCGTACGCCGTCAGGCGTCCGGTCGAGCCGTCCTCGTTCGTGGAAAAATCGGTGACCCGTTCCCGTGCGGCGAGCAGGGCGCAGAGGGTGGCGCTCGATGCGGTGTCCTGGATGACACCCCCGCCGCTTCCGCCGGAAGAGAACCTGGCCGGGAGGCCGAGCATCTCCACCAGCCAGTCGAGGACGTGGGTTTCGAGCTCGGTGCACGCCGGACTGGTGATCCACATCATGCCCTGCACCCCCAGCCCCGCCGAGACGAGCTCGCCGAGGATGGAAGGCCACGAGTTGTTGCTGGGAAAGTAGGCGAAAAAGTTGGGAGACTGCCAGTGGGTGATGCCCGGCATGATGATCCTGTCCAGATCGGAGATAACGTCGTCGAAGGGTTCGGGATGGCCGGGAGGGTGGTCGGGGAGAGAGGCTCTTATTTGTCCAGGCCGGGCGGATGACACGACCGGGAACGACTCGACCTTCTCGTGATAGTCGACGATCCAGTCGATGAGAATCCTGGCGTACTTCCGGAATTCCTCCGGAGACATGTGCTCATTCGCTTCGGATGTCATCCGACCGCTGGCGACCTTTCGAGACCTCCTCCCAGCAGAACCATCTGCAGTCCTCTCCGCAGAGGTCCCGGAGCTCCTGATTGTCGCAGACGATGCCGTTCAGAACTTCCTTCCCTCCCACGTTTCTCCACTCGACGAGGAGGCTTGCTTCACAACCCTTCTCCGGGCACTTCATGCGGAGCCGGACCCAGCTGGATTTCGCATCCATGGATGTTTCCTTCCTCTTTCTGTTCGAGCCTGGTGTGAATCGGACGAATGCTGTTTCCCTATAGTATATACGATTCCTGGGGGACGGGCAATACGGTGGTCTGGAGGGCCGGCCCCCGGTCGATCGCGTCGGGAAACGGCGGGTGGCGACGGAAACCGCTCCGGCCGAACGGTAACAGCAGCCGGTCTGCTCAGAAGCGTTCCGTGCGTACGTGACAGTACGGTTTCTTGCCGGTTTTCACGTAGTAATCCTGGTGGTATTCCTCCGCCTCCCAGAATTCATCGGCTTCCCGGAGCTCGGTGGCGACGTCGTAGCCCTTCGACTCGAGGATGCCGATCAGTTTCTCCGCGACTTTCTTCTGCTCGTCGTTCCGGTAGAAGACCACGGACTTGTACTGTTCCCCGACGTCCGGACCCTGCCTGTCGACCTGGGTCGGGTCGTGGATCTCGAAGAAGAGCCGCGCCAGGTCTTCGTATGTGGTGCGTGCGGGATCGTATGTCACCTCGATCGCTTCGATGTGACCGGTCGTGCCGCCGCAGACCTCCTTGTAGGTGGGCGATTCCGTGTGGCCTCCGGTGTATCCCACTCGGGTGTCGAGGACACCGGGAGTCTGCCGGAAATAGTGCTCGACCCCCCAGAAACAGCCGCCGGCGAACACCGCTTTCCCGGCCGGCCGGTCGTTCCCTTCGGGCAGAAAATCGAGCGACACCGAATTGACGCAGTGCCGTACGTTCTTCTCCGTGAAACCCTCGCCGGAGAAGACGTGGCCGAGGTGTCCGCCGCACCGGGCGCACACGATCTCGGTTCTCCGGCCGTCCGGGTCGGGCACCCGTTTCACGGCTCCTTCTATCTCATCGTCGAAGCTCGGCCAGCCGCTCCGGGAGTCGAACTTGCTCTCGGACCGAAAGAGCGGCGCGCCGCACCTTTTGCAGACATAGGTGCCATCTTCATGATGATCGACATATTCACCGCTGAACGGCGGTTCAGTGCCCTTGTGGAGAATGACCCGTTCTTCTTCGGGTGTCAGATCATTGTACTGCATATCATTTCCCTCCTCCGCCGCCACGGTGCTCCCGACCGCAAGGAACGGGATCGCCAGAACCGCGAAGAACACCTTCATTTTCAGCATGTTTCATCACCTCACAGACTTTTTCACATCCGAACGAAATTCGCTCTCCCCCCTAAGATTACGTATCGAATCGAACGATTTCAAGACGTGCAGGTCATTGTCCGGAAAGATGTTAACCCGAACTTTTCATAAGATTTCGATTCTGGCGGGCCGGCGGATCGATGCGTGGGGATCCGGTCGTTTCCGTCACTCGATCGACCGGGCACCCGTCCTGTTACGTCGCTGAGTGCGGCTTCATCGTGAGCCGCGACGGCGCTGGACGAGGACGATGTGACTTTCCGCTGCACGGTGGCGGTGTGCCGCGAGCTCACGATATTCGGAGGATTCGTACCAGCGCTTCGCCTCCGTCTCATCGGGAAAACGGATCAGGACGGTGCGGCTACAGGGCCACTCTCCCTCGAGGACGACCGGATCTTCGTCGACGCAGACGACCAGCCCCCTGTACTTCTCGAATATCTCGTCGAATCCCTCCTCGTACTTCCGGTATGTCTCGCGATCATGGATGGTGATCCGTGCGATGAAATAACAGCTCATTGAGTACCTCCTCGGCCTTATCCCGACTGATTCATACGCATTCGATTTCGGCGGCCGCTTTCGGACTGCGTATTTCGTGAGTGCGCCGTAGCACCGACGCGATTTCCTCCCTGCCTCAGGACATATTCCGGACCAGCCACTCGAGGGCTTCCTCCACGTCTTCGAAAGCCCGGACGTCCACGAACCGGTCCTTGGCGATGGTCACCGGAAACGAGCTGTCGGCGTCGTCGGGACGGCACACGCCCGCAATGCGGATATTGAACGGCAGGCCCGTTTCCTGAACCGCCGTGCCGAAGTCGTACAGATCGATGGTGGAGGTGGCGACGTCGAGATCCCGGACATCGACCAGGATGTTCTTCAGGCTCTCCTGACGGCACATCTTTACCATGTCTCGGTGAATGTCTCGACGTTCTTCGAGATCGACCTTTCCCTCGAGGCGTATGATGAGAACGCGACGCTCACCGTCCACTGACATTTCGAACGGCATCGATCCTCCCGAAAGCCAGGATCCCGCCCGAACGGAACGAAAGATCGACGTCGCGATCGTTGCCGTGGAGGCGGGGAGCAACCAATTCCTCAATAGCCCAGGACAACCCTGATCCTGGTGGTTCCCGCAGATACGCGGAATCTCGCCTTTTCGTACTCAGGAGGCCCCCAGCGCAGATTGTTGTTGGAGACGCCGGTCACGGCTACCCATCCGGTGTCTTCCATCTCACCGGATGCGTCGGGACCATATCCGGAGGAGGCGATGACGAGGGCAGCCCTGATGAGGAACGATTCGATTCGCACTGCGGTCCTCCAGGAAATTCATGTCACGACCAGCCGACCGCGGGGCTCCGCCGCTCGAGAAGCAACACCTCCCGCCAGTGACCGGCGTTGGCGCCACGGTGAAGGTGGCATCCCCGGTGGCAATTCCCTCCTCGAAGATGCGCCGGATCGCCGGCCAGTCACCGGGAGAAGCGGTATCGATCAGTATCATCGGGGCTCCGGACAGGATCGACCGTTCCCGGTCAGCTGCCCGGATCGAACTCCTCTTCAGTACGTGAACACGACGGTGTTCGAAGTGATCTTCGAAAACAGCTTCTCGCGGTCGGTGACGAGGGCCTCGGGTATCAGGTCTTCTGCATCGACGCCTTTCGCATCCATGCAGTGGGGACAAACGTGAATTTCCGCTCCTCTTTCCGAGAGTGACCGGAGAAGGTGCTTTATGGGCTCGTCGCGGAACGCAATATCCCCCGGAAATGCCGCGGTCGGAATATCGACTCCCCGTACATTAAAGAAAAGAACGACGTCACGGCCGTCATCGAGGGCATGGCCCGCCAGCTGCACCGCCATCGTGACGGCATGAGGATCTTCGGTTGCGGAGCTCATGATGTTGAACAGAATCAGAGGATGCGAAGCCGGAGTCCGCACATTCGTTCCCTCCTGCCCGCCTGGAGAACAACCGGTGAGGCAGGTTGTCACAATCATCGCTGCGATCAGCTGGTACGGCCTTCTCATGCTCCCCCTTCTCGCTCTCCTGCTTTCGCAGGGATCTCAACCGGTTCACTCCACCGCAATCATGACGTTCGACGCTTTGATCACGGCGTAAACTTCCTTACCGACCTCGAGTCCGAGTCGATTCACGGAATTGATCGTGATGATCGACACGACACGCTGTCCTCCCGCCAGTTCGATTTCGATTTCCGAATTGACGGCTCCAGTCGTTATTTTTGCAACCTTTCCCTTCAGCATATTCCTCGCACTGATCTTCATTGTCTCTCCTTTCCCTGTTATGGAGCCAGACTACAGTCCGAATGCTGATTTCAGCCGTTCGCTGTCCTGCGGTCCTGCCTCTTTTCACCGGAATGTACGGGTGGACGTTGTTCATTGCCCCCGCCCGCTATCGGTACCCACCTTCCGGTTCTGATCATGTAATCACGATAAGCCTGGCCGAATTTCTCCCGGAGCAGTCTTTCCTCGTATGCCGCCAGATAATTGTAGAAGAATGCAATCACCGCGACAAGAGCCAGAGAGAGCAGTGAAAGAGTGGAGATCGCAAGCCCGACGTAGAACAGGATACAGCCGAGGTACAGTGGGTGGCGAACATATCGGAATGCTCCTGACGAGACGACTTCGTTCGGTCGTTCATCGCCCTGGACCACGCCATGGCCGGACCTGACCAGGAAGAGCGAAACGGCGAAAGAGCATGCAGCCGGAACGAGGCGGATCCAGAGCGGCACATACTCCGCCGGAAACGTCGAGAACCGGAGAACGGAGGAGTCACCGATCCAGACAGCGAGAAAGAGAACGAGAAAGACGAGCTGTCCGGCGTCTCCGAGCGGATGTTCTCCTTTATTGTCCTTCATACCTGTACCCCGCGTTCAGGGAACGACGGATCGATCACGCACGTCGACCGGACGGGGAAGACGTCCTCACCGCCGGGATGACGCTCGTCAGGACACTGGCGAGACACACGAGGATCGCGATCGTGAGACCGGTTCCTTGACTCATCGACAGCGGTCAGTATACGCAGCCTGCGTATACCAGTGTTCCTCAAACGGCTCCGCCGAGAGTTCCCCGGAGAAGTGCGAAGACGACTTTCTTCGTATCCATCAGATCCTCCGCAGGACGGTTAGGATGGACGTCCGTCTATCAACATCTTCACGGTAATGTACCCGACATGCTCTTCATTCACAACCGTTTTCGCAGGTCCAGGCAAGGCACTGTTCCCTGTACAGCCTGCCACAGCCTGTCACTCTCACCGTTCTTCGGCCGGCGTGCCGGAACCGCTGTCAGCCTCGTGGAGTTCGAAATCTCCCTTCTCGGTGAAAGCCTTCAACCGCATGAGCTGGCCGCGAAGAACAGAATCGACCACCGGCGCGATCTTCTGAATATCCCCCTCATAGTAGCCGCCGACGCTGTATCTCAGCTCGACGGTCGTCGAGTCGCTGCTTTCCACAAAGCTCCACGTCATACTCCCGGCCAGCCCGGATCTCTGGAGCGGTCCGAGCGCGCCGGACATGCGGAGCGTCTTTCCAGGGGAAACGAACACGACCTCGAGATGCCGAACACCACCCTGATTTGGTAACACCTCACGGAAACATCCGCCGGCCGTCGCCTCCAGCGAGAGATTCCGGGAATCTCCCGAGAACGTGTGAGAAGGATCCCACCAGAAGCCGATGTTTCTCACCAGTGAATTGTACGCACTGTCCGGATCGCAGCCTACGGCAGCTTCGTTTCTCACGAGGAATCCCGAGGTCGAGCTGCTCAACACTTCGGATCGGCCTGTCCCGGTGAACAGGAGAGCGAACAGGAAGAGTATCGTAATGATGGAAATTCGCATGGTTCGAAACCGCTCCTTCCCGGAAGACTCCTGTTTCCCGGTGTCGATCGATCGAACCGACTAGTGCCGCGTCTCAAAAATTCTGCACTCGTAAATGGCAATCTCAACGACCACCGTCTGTAAGACGGTGGGTTCGTTGATCGGTTAAAACCGACTGAAGATTAGAGGAATTGGACATATATTCTATCGACTCATGGCCTTCGGCCATTTCGTCAAACTTCTCTTCGCCTGAAGGCGAGGGGTTTCAACCATCCCCGATAGAGACACTAAGATATGATAATTGGGGAAATATATAATACACTTATATTAACCAAAGCCCCA
>CAZMKB010000030.1:0-20506 GCA_964566685.1 uncultured Gemmatimonadota bacterium
CTACGACAGCGCCGGAGAGGAAATTACCGGCATCCAGCTGCTCGACACGAACGGGCTCCCGTCGGTTTCTCCCAACATCGATGCGGCGGGAGACGACATCGGCATCGTCTGGGCGGAATACGAAGATGAAGTCTGGCATGTCGAGTTTACTCGAAGCACCGACGGGGGCGACACCTTCTCCGCTCCGGCGGTCATCTCGACAGGCTCCTCCCACGCCTGGAACCCGGACATCGCCCTCTCCGACGGCATCTTTGCGGTCGTGTGGGAAGATTACCGGGACGGCAACGCCGAGGTCTACGTGTGCGTCAGCCAGGACCTGGGAGAGACCTGGGGAGCCGAAGTCAGGATCTCCGATGCCGAATCGTTCTCGGCACATCCCCGCCTCGCCGTCCGGGGAAACAACGCCGGCGTCGTCTGGCAGGACTACCGGGACGGAAACTGGGAGGTCTACTACACCGGATTCGCGCTCTCCCGGCTGCTCGCCGAATGATCACTCTCTCCATGAAAGCCGACTGGCTTTCACGAGCCATGCGGGTGACAGGCTGCCCCGGCTCCTTGCGCTCTGCTGACCGGAAGGGCCGCGCCGGATCAGCTTGCAGCTCATGATCCGGCATGGCCCGATGCAGGACGGCAGCCCCCTTCCTTACTTCAGGAGCACCATTTTCCTGATGGAGCTGAACTTCCCCGCCGTGACCCGGTAGAAGTAGACTCCGCTCGAAACGGACTCTCCGTAGTCGTTCCTGCCGTTCCACTGCGCGGAATGGGAACCGGGCCCACGGTGCTCGTCGATCAGGGTCCGAATGCGCTGCCCCCTCAGGTTGAAAATCTCGAGCGTCACCGGCACACCGCCCGCCGCTGATTCGGGGATATCGAACCGGATGGTGGTCGACGGATTGAACGGATTCGGGTAGTTCTGCTGCATGGCGAAGACTCTCGGCAACGACCCGCCGACCAGGGGGGCGTCGTCCTCTTCATCGACACCGACCGGAATCATTTCGAAATGGTCGAGCAGGCAGTGAAGCAGCTCATCACGGCCCATCGAGCTGGGATTTCCCGAAATGACGCCTTCTAATCCGTAGCCGAGAAAAACGGCGCGGGGGGCTCCACCGTCGTGATCCTCCACCCAGACCGCTCCGGTCCCCTGGCTGACCGTGTCGATGGGGCTGGTCGCGTAGAACATGCACTCGTGAGCCAGCTCGTCCAGGGGAAGGAGAATGTCCCTCGACGTCTGGTTGCCCGCACCCTGCGTGCCGACCGTGACGATCGTACCGATCTCACCGCCGAGAAGATCCGTCGTCGTTCCTCCGAGAAAGGCGCAGGGTGACGTGCCGTCATAGGCCACGTGGAGAACATCCGAGAGAAACGGGCTCGTTCTCTCCGAAAGATCCTCGGCGATGTTCTGACCGGTGAGGATCAGCTTTCCACCGTTCTCCAGAAACTCCGTCAGCCCCTCCTCCTCAGCCATGGTGATGGTGCTCTCCGCTGCGTCCCCCGTGAACCAGATTACGAGGGTCTGCGGTGGAAAGAGAGGCAGGTAATCGACCGCGGACGTATCCTGAGCATGAACGTCGAAGTGATAGTAGCTGAGGCCGGTCGCCTCCACCTCCGGCAGGTAGTACTCTTCGTAGGTCATCCCTTCGTCGTCGTCCACCAGGCAGATGCGGGCCGGCGGCAGCTCGAGGACGTGCATCAGCATGCTGCCTTCCGTGAGCACCAGATCCTCCTCGTACTCCGTGGTAGCAGGGTACGGAATCAGGGCCCTCACGTCGAAGCCCGTGTATGCAGTGTAGGGCGGGTTGGATACCGGCATCCCGGTGAACTCGTAGTAGCCGGTCTCGAGCTCGGAATAGACCGAGTCGATGGGCTGTCCGTTCATCCTGAGGATTACACGCGACCGAACACCCCTACTGTTGTGGGTGTCCAGCACGAGCCCGCCGATAGAGGATGTCGGGAGGAGCGAGAGCTCGGCATCGAAGACGGTGACCGAGTCACCGAGAGCCAGGACCTCCGATGTGTCCGCAACATGCCGGTAGTGGGAGATGACGAGCGTCGCCGTGTCGGACAGAGACCCGATGTGGTAGGAACCGTCGTCTCTCGTGTGGGTGAACTGCCCGGTTTCGAGGATCTCGATCCTGGCTCCGGCAATGGAGTCTCCCGACACCGGCTCCGTAATGGTACCCTGTACGATATTTGCGACGTCGAGGAACAGCGTGGTGACCTGATTGTCGATACCACACTCGCCCCAGGCGATGTAGAACCAGCCTTCCATGCCCCAGTTGTAACCCCAGCTGTTCTTGCAGATCCAGTACGGAGGATCGTGCTCCGCATTGTACCCATAGATCGCCACCATGTGTCCGCCGGGGTTGCCGCCCCAGACGTGCTCGTACACACCGCCGCTGTAGGAGAAGAAATCGTCGTAGACCGTAAAGGCGGCGGTGAGAGGTCCATCCTGGAGGGCTTCCATGATGTCCAGGGGATCATTCATCACATACTGCCAGTTCTCCAGCTTCTCGAGACGCGACTCCCAGTCGGGACAGGCGTTCTCACAGGGCAGATCCCGGGCGGCATACGGGTAACATTCCTCGTCCGTGGTGCCGGTCTCGGCCAGGAAGCTCATCGTACCGCTCACGCTGTAGCCGCCGCACGAACCGGGGCTGCACGACACCATGAACTGCTCCGAGAGGTCGAGCTGGATGAAGGGATCGTTCCGGACAATTCCATATCTCGCCTCGAATGCCGCACAGCCGCCGAATGCCCAGCAGGAACCACATTGCCCCTGGTCTCTGACCGGGGTGGTCCAGTTGCTGCCCAGGTGGTCGCGCCAGTCGAGTTGCGGGGGAGGATCGAACCTCCAGTCCGGCTCGTAGAACGGGCCCTCGGGAGTTTCGAGAATGGTACCGCACAGCAGCCGCTTCTCCTCCGGAGAGAGATCGGTGAGGGGAGTCTGGCGAGCTGTCCACTGTGCGCCGCTTTCCTCGATGGCCTGCCTGATCTCATGCAGGGTTCTGCCATCCTGTGAGTACGACGATCCCGACAGAATGACACTCAGACACACAACGAGAGAACACATCGTGAAGACACGTTTCATGAACACCTCCGGACAATGCAGTTTGAAATGCCTGAGAGCCCTCGTCTGTCTGGAATGAAACCCGTCGTGCTCGGACGTCGTGTGTCGTGTGTCGAGGGAATCGACCGTATTATACCACAAAGCGCCTCCAATAGCAACCGGATGGCAGCCTCATCGTTAACGCTTCTCTTGCTCCGTAAGGGTCCCGAATATATCTTGAGGCCGAGAACCTTGCCGGCTGGCGCGTCGTAGACCCTCTACGGATGCCATCCCGGCAGGAACGGGGATCATGCCTGCGTTGAGGATTGCAAGCGTCGAGAACGAGGAAGCAGTCCGAAAGCGGCCGCCAGAATCGAAAGCGTATGAATAATTCGGCTCAGGCAAGGACGGTTCTCCTGAAAAAGCTCGTATACAGGATACTCTCTCTGGCGCTGCTTCTTTTCATCTTCTCCGCCCACCAGGCGCCGGCTCAGACGAAGGGCAGCATCCACGGTACGATTACCGACCGGGACACGGAGGAACCCCTGGAGGGAGCCCTCGTGAAGGTGGAGGGGCTCCCCTGGGGAGGCTACACCGACGGGAATGGCAGATACCGCATCCTCAACCTGGCTCCCGACACGTACACTATCAGCGTTTCTCTCATCGGATACGCAGAGACGACGGTGAAGGGGATCTGGGTCCGCTCGGGACGAAGCTACGAGCAGAACGTCGGGCTGGTACCGGCACCCATCGAGTTCGAAGGAACGGTGGTCGAGGCGTCGAGGGTTCCAATCCTGCAGCCCGACATCACCGACACGAGACAGACCGTGTCCGCCGGAGAGATCCGCCAGCTTCCCGTCGAAGACATCGAGGAGATCATCGAGCTGCAGGCCGGTGTGATCAACGGCACGATCCGCGGAGGCCGGATCGGGCAGGAAGTGTACGTCATCGACGGCGTCAAGATGAAGAACTTCCAGGAGGGCAGCCAGGAGGGGCTTGGACTCGACATGGGGATCCTCGCGCTCCAGGAGCTCTCCGTCGTGACCAACGGTTTCAGTGCGGAGTACGGCCAGGCGCTGTCCGGCGTGATCAACCTGGTCACGAAAGAGGGCGGCAGGAAGCACGAGGGCGCCGTGAGGATCACGAGCGACGGATTTCTGCCGGACGACCACACCTACGGATACAACAGACTGGAAGCGTCGGTGGGAGGACCGCTCGACGACAGCGCCCGGCTCCGGTACTTCCTCTCTCTCGACGGGGAGGGATCGATGGACTCCGATCCCGTCTCCGTCGGCGTCCTCCGTCCCGACGGAAGCACGATCAACAGACTTCCGCACAATGAGGGCGACGACCTCAACCTGTTCGGGAAATTATCCTACTGGGCCACGAAGGACCTGAAATTCACGTGGAGCTGGCTCTCTTCGCGGAACCAGCAGCGATTCTTCGACCCGCATTACAAGTACAATCTCGACAACACGCTCAGCCAGCGTTCGAAGGGGAACCTGATCAATTTCACGATGAGCAGGATCAGGTCTTCCTCCTCCTCGCGCGCAAGTATCATCGACGCCCGGATCAGCTTCTACCGGAACGACCGGTACCTCGGTGTCCTGGAGGAAGGGTATTTCGACGACAGGTCCGTCCTCTTCGGCTTCACCTTCTCCGATTACCGGTTCAGGGGAGAGGAATTCGTGGAGATGGATCCCGTGGGCCAGCTCGGAGCGGGCGGAGCGATACCCGGCTACGAGGTTCCCACGGCAACCGGTGAAAACGGTTACGGGGTCCAGGATACGAGTATCTTCATCGACGCGGGCCAGAATCCGCTCGTCGTCAGGCAGCTGTACGAGTTCGTCGACATCGGAATCGACTGGGACAACCGCTTCGAGCAGGACTTCGCTCTCAAGACCGGGGCGGAGCTCAAGCTCAACCATTCGAAAACCTTCCAGCGGCTCAATGCCTACCAGCCCGGCGGTCTGCCCAACTTCATCGAGTTCTACCCGGTTCTCGGAGCCTCCTACGTCCAGGGACAGATTACAGCCCCGGGACTCGTCATCGACCTCGGGCTCCGCTTCGACATGTTCCTGCCCAGAATCGACTACCCGGAGAACTTCTCCTTTCCGGCTCTCGGAATAAGATCATCCGAGAACAAATTCGCGCTCAACCCCCGGCTCGGGACTTCGATCATGCTGGGCGAGAAAGACCTCATGAGGATCAATTACGGCGTCTTCCGGCAGACCCCCGACTTTCAGTACCTCTTCGACATTGCGTTCACCGATCCGTTCAGGTTCGGCAACAGGCGGCGGGGAAACCCCGAGCTCCAGTTCGAGCGAACGACCCAGTATGAGTTCGCTTACTCCAGAGCTTTCACCGAGGACCTCTCCTTCACCGCCGGCATGTACCTGAAGCAGCTCGAGAATCTCGTCGCGTCGCGACCGACGACCCTCATCGAGGACGATCCCCAGAACGCCCGGTTCTTCAACGACGACTTCGGCAGCGTCAGAGGCATCGACCTGATTCTGCGGAAGAGGATGAACGAGTATCTTGGATTCACCGTCAACTACACATACCAGGAAGCACGCGGCATGGTGTCCGATGCCTTTCAGCTCTTCAGCAACGAGGTGTTCGACCCGATCTTCAGGGAAGTGGTCGATCTCGGAAAGAAGGAATTCCCCCTCGATTTCGATCAGACCCACACCGGGAATCTCATCGTCGAGGCCATGATCCCCGGGAATGTCGGCCGGCTGAGCGCGTTCCTGCTCCCTCTCTCGAAACTCAGGATCTACTCCACCTTCGAGTACGGCAGCGGTCTCCCGTTCACGAAGACGAAGATCGACACAACGATCGTGGCGGGCAGAGTCGAGGAAGAACTCGTTCCGTTCGGCACACCCAACTCGGAGCGGCTCGAACCGACGTTCATGTGGAACGCCCGTTTCAGCCGGGCATTCGACGTGTGGAACCGCCAGTTCACCGTGTTCGCCGACATACGGAACCTCCTCGGGCGGCAGAGCATCATCTGGTGGGACCCCTGGACGAGGGAACCGTGGAACTCGGAGGAGCGTCTTCGCACCCTGGCGCAGGAAGCGACGGAAGGGGCGGTCACCATCCCCGCCGAATCGCCGGACTATTCGCCGCAGGCGGATCTCGACGGAGACCGGGTTCTCTCGATCGAAGAGCAGGAGGAGGCGTACTACCGCGCCCTGGTCGATCGCTGGACGCCCGTACTGGTGTACAACGAACCGAGACAACTGCGCTTCGGTCTCGACATGAGGTTTTGAACATGAGGAGAAACATGCCTGCTGCCGTCGCAGTGATCGCGGCGTCGCTCTTTCTCTCCTGCGGCGACACGGTGCTCATCCAGGGCGACAGTCCCGGTGTCATCAGGACGGTGGCGGGAGGCGGCGAAGGCAGGGCGGTGGAGGGTTCGAACGCACTCGACGTGAAGATCACGAGGCCCGCACAGGTGATCGGGGGTGAGGCGGGCGACTACATCGTTCTCGAGACCAGCGCCCACCGGATCCTGTACATCGATTCGCGGGGCGTCGTCGAGCGGATCGCGGGAGGTGAGACAGGCGGTTTCGCCGGTGACGGCGGGGACGCGGAGGACGCCCTGTTCCAGAGCCCCCAGGGCTTCTGCGTGGACCGGCAGGGCGTCATGTACGTCGCCGACACCTTCAATCACCGGATCCGGAAGATCGACACTTCCGGCATCATCTCGACCGTCGCGGGCGGCGATTCGGCAGGATTCAGCGGTGACGGCGGCCCGGCGACGGAAGCGCGCCTGTACAAACCGGCGGACGTCATGGTCGATCCGCTCGGAAGGGTGATTTTCTCCGACCAGGGGAACAACCGGATCCGCCTGGTCGACACCGACGGCACGATTCAGACCATCTGCGGCACGGGGGATTTCAGCTTCAACGGGGAAGGCATCCCTGCGAAGGACGCGAATGTGTTCATCCCGAGCGGTATCGATACGGACGATGCGGGATACATCTACGTCGCGGTGACCGGGCACCACATGATCCGCAGAATCGAGGTGTCCGGACGGATACAGACCGTGGCAGGTTCCGGGGTACCGAGCTTCGGCGGCGACGGAGAGACGGCCGTCGGCGCTTCACTTAACTCCCCGACGGACGTGTTCCTGATGCCGGACGGCTCCTTCTACGTCGCAGACCAGAGGAATCAGCGGGTGCGGTTCGTCGACGCCCGTGGCATCATTGCGACGGTGGCGGGAAACGGCGAGACGGGTTACAACGGTGACGGGCTCTTCGCGACGGAAGCCCGGCTCAATTTCCCCACCGGCGTGGCGATGGACCGTTTCAACAACCTCTTCATCGCCGACAGGGACAATTTCCGGATCAGGAGGATACCCTTCCCCGCTCCGGCCGAAGGCGAAGAGGACGGCGGTCCGTCCGCACCCGGCAACCCGGTCGGGCTCGAAACACGGTGACGGTGTCATGGAGAAGAAGAGACGCAGAGACACTCGGTTGCTGAACATCCTGACAGGCTTCGTCCTGTTCGCTGCCGGCAGCTGCTCGGTAGACCCGGTCGGGGAGCTCTACTTTCCCGAGGAGCGGCCGTTCACCGAGCAGGTCGGCCCCTATCTCCGGATCACCTACAATCCGGGCCCCGACTGGTACCCCGCCTGGTCCGGAGACGGCTCACGGATCGCCTACTCGGCCTGGGGCTTCGAACCGAACACCCAGGGACACATGACCGTCAACGTCATTCCTCCGGAAGGAGGAGAATCGATACGCGTCTCCCCGGCGTTCGCACGGGCTGACTACAACTGGTTCTCCTGCTGGCTGCCGGGTGACGACGAGATAGCCTACGTGTCGTTCCGTGGGCTGAACCTCGCCGCACCGCTCGTCCCCACGATCACGGTCACCGATGTCCGGGACATGGACACATTCACCGAACACGTGCTCGGGCTCAACTCCCCGATCGACATGGGCGTCTCGCCCGACGGACGCTGGATCGCCTACACCGACTTCCTCACCACGGAGTGGTTCCACCCCGACTCGAGCAGCGGTAGCGGCGAGGTCATCGTCTACGACCGGGAGACATCCGCCTCGAGTACGCTCACGTATCTCTGGCTGAGCCCTTACCCCGTCACCGGGGATGTCGAACGCGTGGAGGGTACGGAGGGTGCCAGGGAGATTTCCTGGTCGCATGCTTCCGATTCCCTCCTCTTCACGAAGGACGGAGCCGTGTGGGCCGTCGCCCGTACGGGAGGAACCGCCCTGAGGCTCTTCGACGGAGAGTCACCGGCCTGGTCCCCGGACGGTTCGACGGTGGCCTACGCCGCTGACGGGAACATTTTCCTCCACGACCTGGCAAGCGGCGGGAGAACACCGGTCACGACCGATGGCGGTTTCGATCCGGCCTGGTCACCCGACGGCAGCCGCCTGGCTTTCTCCTGGGCAAGGGACGGCAACGCCGACATCTACATCGTCGATCTCGACAGTATTCCGTCCATGGGTAACGCAGCCGGCAACGTTCACAGGAGAGCAACGAGAAGGTACGCCGAATAGAGTGCTGTGAAGAGAGCCCCCTCCCACCGGTCGAGCATGGTCCGTTTCCCGGTGAACATGGCAAAAAAGAGCAGGAGGCTGGCTCCGATGACGGCGAGGATGTCCGTGTTGCTCTCGCCCGTGAACGGGAGAGGTCGGACACTGGAGCTGATTCCCAGGACGAAGAAGATGTTGAAGATGTTCGAACCCACCACATTGCCGACGGCGATCTCCACATTCTTCCGGTAGGCGGCGACCGCGGAGGTGACGAGCTCGGGCAGCGAGGTACCGACGGCCACCACCGTCAGGCCGATGACCCGTTCGCTTATCCCTCCGAGCCTGGCCATTGTCACCGCCGCGTCGACGACCCAGTTCCCGCCGATGACGAGACCACCCAGTCCGATGCAGACGAAGAGAACGGCTTTCCCGGCCCCTCTCCCTTCCTCCGGGAGGTGCTGCTCTGCACCCGGCACCCTGCCTGCGATTCCGGCTGAGTACGCGATAAAGAGCACGAAGAAGAGGAGGAGGACGAGCCCGTCGATCCTGGTGAGGGAGGAGGACGCCTCGCCGTCGATGAGAGCGTCGTTGGCCAGGATTCCCACCGAGACGGCGGCGAGGAGGCTGAGCGGGATCTCCTTCCAGACGGTTCCCCGTGACACGGAGAGCGGGTGGACGAGGGCGGAGACCCCCAGGATGAGAAGAATGTTCGCGATGTTGCTTCCCAGCACGTTTCCGATAGCCAGGCCGGTCGCCCCGCTCACGCTGGACTGAAGATTGACGAAGAGCTCGGGCGCCGACGTACCGAAGGCCACCACCGTCAGGCCGATCACGAGGTCCGACACCCGGAACCTGCGGGCGAGGGAGGAAGCCCCATCGACCAGGAGCGATCCGCCTTTCAGGAGAAATATGAATCCCAGGAGGAGCTGTCCGAAGACGAGCACGAGTGGTCACCTTCCGGCCTTGATGCAGGAATCCCGATGAAGACCGGCGTCGGGATCAGAGGGTCTTCTTCGGCCGTCCCGTCAGCTTCGCCACGACATAGCCGAGCACGAATCCGATGAGGAGCACGACGGGAATCAGGACGATCTGCGGGGCCATGATGTCCCAGAAGAGGAGCCTGAGAATCACCGGCTGCGTGTTCTGAACGAGGATGATGAAGAACAGGACGGCGACGATGATGATGCCGATGGTTTTCGGTTTCATGGAAATCGCTCCTTTCTTTCAGAGATCGAAACCCAGACCGGGCCTGCCGGTCGGGTACAGGATGCCGTTTCGAATGCTGACAGCGTCTCTCGACGGATCGTCCACGAGGTCCAGGTGACCGTCGAGATCGGCATATATGACATTGGGCCTGGCGAGGGCGAAGTGCAACCCTGCGGAGATGGCGAGACCGGCCTCGTCCATGCAGCCGACCATCACTTCGAGCCCCGCCGATTTCGCCACGGCGTTGATCTGGAGGGCCTCGACGATTCCGCCGACCTTCATCAGCTTCACGTTCACCATATCGGCAAGGTCCTTCCTGGCCAGGCGGAATGCGTCCCGGAGGGTCATGAGGCTCTCGTCGGCCATGACGGGGATCGACACCCCGCTCGTCACCCGGCCCAGGAGATCGGGCTCGCCGCGGTGCGTCGGCTGCTCGATGAGCTCGAGCCGGGCTTTCCTCGTCGCCTCGACGAACCGGAGAGACTCCTCCACCGTGAAGCCCTGGTTGGCGTCGAAACGGAGCTCGACGTCCGGACCGACCTCTTCCCTCGTCCTGAGGACGCGGGCAATGTCCAGATCGACGTCACGGCCTCCTTTGAGCTTGAGGCACCTGAAGCCCTTCCTCACCCACTCGTGTGCGCGCAGGAGCGTTTCCTGCTCCGGAAGGATACCCACGGTGACGCTGGTCTTCATCCGGTCACGGTATCCCCCGAGGATCTTCCAGAGCGGCAGCCCGCTCTTCTTCCCGAGAATATCGTGGAGCGCCATGTCGACGGCGGCCAGAGCCGACGGCTGGAACTGGAGATCCGGTTTGAGCCGCTCGAGGAGCAGGGCCGGCCGGAGAGGATCGGAACCTCTGACGGCGGGGGTCACGATGCCGTCGAGGGCGCTCATCACGGTATCCGCCGTTTCGCTCGTCACCTCCAGGTCGGGAGCGGCACAGCCGAAACCCACCACGCCGTCGTTCGTCTCGATCCGTAAAAAAACGTTGACCGCCCGCTCCACCGTCTCGTAGGCGATGGTGTACGGCTCGACGAGCGGCATCGACACCGGCCAGGCTTCCACGTTCGTAATTCTCATGATCAGTACCGCTTCTGGTAGATCTCCTCGAGCGTCATACCCTTGAGCCCCTCCACGAACTCGACGAGGTGGGCGATCATGACTTTCCAGATTCGCTCGCCTTTCTCCCTGCTCGCCAGGGTCGGGTCCCCCATCACACCGCTCTTCGATATCTTCCGGGTCCTTGCGTACCACTCGACGCTCCGTTTCGAACTGAAATCGAGGTAACGGCTCGAGAAGCGCGGGACGAACCTCCGGGCTTTTCCGAGATCTACCAGGTCGGGACGGACGGCCATGGTGGTGCTCGTCTCGATTTCGCCGGCGTGCACGTCGTTCGCGGTCTCGGTGATCGAGTGGACGTCGGTCTCGCTCGTCTCCCCGCTCTCGACGCAGGTGAAGATGGAGGCGTCCCGGTTGATCATCTGAGAGGCGAACTGCAGGGCCGGCACGTTTCCACCGTGCCCGTTGATGACGACCAGCTTCTTCACGCCGTTTCTGGCGCAGCTCATCCCCACCTCGTAGACGATCCGGGAGAGCGTGTCCGGGCTCACGCTGACCGTCCCGCTGAAATCTTCGTGGTGATAGGACACTCCGTAGGGCATGAGGGGGAGAACGAGCGGTTTCGGATCGCTGCACCTCATCGCAACCTGTTCCGCCAGGTACTGGGCGTCGAACGCATCGGTGTCGAGCGGCAGGTGCGGCCCGTGCTGTTCGATCGACCCCACGGGGAGGAGCGCCAGATCGACCTCGGCGAACCGGCGCTCCGCCTCAGGCCAGGTGAGGTGCCCCAGGAGGAAGGCGGTGCCGTCGTTCGACCTCCGTTCCCTGCCGATGATGTTCGGTGAATTCTTCCGGGAGGCCGCGGATGTCTTCGGACCGGCGAAGAGCGGGTCCTTCTTCGTGTCCAGGGGGATCCAGGATCGCCCGTCGCGCCTGACAGCGCCCAGCGCGTGGTCGAGGAAGATCCGGTAGAGCGGTGACCTGATCTCAGGCGGCAGCTCGTCGGGATGGGACCGCTCGGGATCGATTCGCACGTTCAGAATCTCCGGCCGGAGACGGGCCTTCGTGAATCCCGGTGTGTCACCGCTGATCAATCCCCGCCTTCTGAGGAGGTACATCAGGTGCTCGGCGGCGGGCATTTCCTGGTGCACTCCCTTCGAAGAGAGCTCCGACAGGCAGCGCTCGACCTGTTCCGGCCGGTATCCGCACCGGGAAGGGTCGGCGCCGAACGCGAGGAGCATGCCCACGATGCGCCGGCATTTCTCGCAGCGGCCGCATGGATGAACACGCTCGCCTTCGATGTGGGCGGCGTGACAGGACATCTGGTGCTCTTGGAGATCAGGGTACCGTTCCACGAGGATCTTTTCGATCAGAAGCTCTGCCAGGGACCTCACGATCGAGAACTGCTCCAGCCGCCACCCTTTTCTCCGGTAGTAACGGGTCAGCGCATTGTCGAAATACCGGCTCTGGTCGAACAGGCCGTCATAGTGCGTGATGCCCCGGCGGGAGAGACGACGCGTCGTGTCGTACTCGTCGCCGATGACGATGCGTCCGATCCCGCGTGCGCGAAGGACGGGGAGTGCTCCGAAGAGAAACACGGCCACGGTCCAGAGCCTGATGGGATACTCGTCGGACCTGACGGCAGCAAAGTCCTTTCTCACGAACGGGAAGTGCCGGAGCATCCAGGAGAACAGGCGGTCGGCGTTGGTCCAGACACGGGCGGTGCGCGGCACGTTCCGTGAAAAGTGCCGATACGCGTTGAGTGCGGTGTACCAGTGGCGTCCCGACTCGTTGACGAACACGGGGTGTACCTCCACTCCCAGCTCGTGAAGAATACCGTAGCTCAGCAGGCTGTCCTTCCCCCCGCTCGACAGGATGGCCGCCTGTCCCCCCACCGCGGGCTCCCCCTCCGGTCCGGCCTTCGCTCCACCGGACTGCCCGGATGGATGTCCTTCGACGGCATCCGGGAAGGAGACCGCAGCTCTCGTGTATCGCTTCATTCTGACCGCCGGAAGGCGGGCCGCCGTTCCCCTCAGAAACGGGTTCTCCTCCAGGAATTTCTTGACGAAGATCTCACGGGAGGTGTTGTCCATCATGTCGGAGAGGAACCGCCGGTCTGCTGCATCGAACGGCCCGTGAAAGACGATCTCCCCGCAGAAGAGGCCGTAGTTGAGTGCGACCTGCGCACCGACGAGCGAGGCGAGGTTCCCGCCGGCGGCATCTCCCTTTGCGAACACCGGCTCCTCGTAACGGTACAGGAGCTCGAAGGTGCCCTCTTTCTTCCCCTGTACGACACGGTAGGGCATGATCAGGCGCCGGGGCTCGACCCGCACCGGTCCGACCACCAGCCTGTCGATGACGCCGAGTACCTTCAGGGGATTCCGTGCCGATTTCCGGGCTCTCTCTTTTCCCGCCATGTCCGTTTCCGCCTCCCGCGGCGTGACGCCGTCGTTACAGAAGTCGTCATGCTCTGCCGGGGAGGTGCCGGAGGATCGCGTCGAGGACCTCCTCCGCTCCCCGGGCGAGCACGTCGCTCACCGGCAGACTCGTCTCCTTCCCGATCCTGTCACAGGCGGCGTCGATCTCCTCCCCGGTCAGCCCCTCGTGGTTGATCGTGACCGCCACGACCGGCTTTCCCGAAATCAGCTCGATCGCTTCGATCTGCTTCTCGAGCGGATGGATCGGATAGCCGGGGAATCCGTCGTAGTCCTTCCGCGCGGGGGCGTGCTGGAGGATCACGACGTCGGGCCTGCCGGCTGCCAGGATTTCGTAACCCCCGGGGTAGGCCGGATTCATGAGGCTCCCCTGCCCCTCGATGACGATCACCTCCGGACCGGCTTCCCTCCAGGCGAGCCAGACGGCATGCTCGATCTCGCCCGACACGAAGTCGTTGACGAGCGAATCCATGATGATACCGAAGCGCACTCCCTGCATCCAGGCGGTCTGGCCGGTTCCGATCAGCTCGGCCCGCAGGCCCTTCCGCTCGAGGCCTTCGACCAGTATCCATGCGGTCGTCCGCTTGCCGACGGCTGAGTCGGTGCCGAGGACAGCGATCTTGAGACAGGAGACCTCCTCGATCTTCCCGCTGAAGAAATGAAGCTCGGCCGGGAGCGGGGGCTTCCGGACGTCGCGGATCGTAACGCCCCTGTCCCGGGCGATTGCGGCAATCACGGGGTCCTCGGAGAGAAAGTCGTGGAGGCCGCAGTCGACGTTGAGCCCGAGGCCGATCGCTTCGACCACGTCCTGCCGGGCTCTCTCTCCCAGGCGGCCGCCGTCGGGGGCAAGGCCGACGACGAGGTGGGTGGCCGGTACACCGGCCTCACGGGCCGTGGCGAGGGCCTCGCCCGTATCGGTGTGGATCGTGACACCCACCTCCTTTCCGTCGAGAAGCAGGCCGGCATCTTCTCCGGCGTTCCTCGAGTCGATGACGGAAAGCACACGGTACCGCCTTGTCCGGCGGACGAGGCCGTGGGCGGTCTTCCCGTTCGGCGTGCCGAACGCTCCTTCACAGTAGACCACCGCGTTGCCTTCCGGAAACGGGTTCATCACTTCCTCCCCGTCAGCATCACGACGTAGCGTTCCACCGGCAGCTGCTCCTTTTTATGCCGCTCGGCCAGGACGACGAGGCCGGCCGTCGAGGCCGGAAGAACGCTCAGGCCTTCCCGCTCCCTGATGAGCCTGGAGTACGCCGTCATGCTCCTGTCGGAGGCATAGGAGGCCCAACCGCCGGATTTCCGGATCGCTTCCAGGGCGAGATCGCCGTCGATGGAATGCCAGTTGATGAGCGGTTCGTTCACGGCCGTCTCCCGGATCTTCTCGGGTTCGAGATCCTCACAGGTCGGAGCGTTTTTGAGAAACGCCTGGATGATGGGGTTTTTTCCGAACGAGGAGCCGGCCACCATCCGCGGGATCCGGGAGGTCTTCCCGCGGCGGTAGAGGCTCATGAACCCCCGATACACTCCGGCCAGGGTGGTCCCGTTGGAGACCGGGACGACGACCGTGTCGGGGGCGTCCCTGAGCTCGTCGTAGATCTCGTAGGCGATCTCGCCGTATGCTCTGAGCTGGATCGCCGTGTTCGCACCGCCCGGATTGGCGTCGTAGATCTCGTCCGACTCCGCCCGTTCGCGCGACGAGTTCACGGCGTCCTCGTAGTCTCCCGGGACGCGGACGATCTCTGCGCCGTAGTGGATCATCTCCTCGACCCGCTTCGTGTGGTAGCCGTCCGGTATGTAGATGATGCAGCGGAGGCCGGAGAGTGAGGCGGCGAGGGCCACCGCCACGCCGAAGTTCCCGCAGGTGGCGACGGTGATCGCGTCGAATCCGCGCCTCATCGCATCCATCGCCTGGGCGAAGGCGATCCTGTCCTTCTGCGTTCCCGTGGGATTGTTTCCGTCGAACTTGAGATAGAGCTGGCGGAGGCCGATCTCGCGCTCGATGTTCCGGGCCCGGGTGGTGGTCGTGTCACCGATCTCGGAGTCGATGATGTCCTCGTAGGCCTCGAGCCGTTCTTCGACGGGACGGGTCGTGTCGGATGCGACGATCCGCTGGGAATCGAGCTCCGGCGCGATGAGACCGATCTGGGACGTCGCACCGTCCAGAAGAGGTAAACCGCCTGAAGGATGCTCTTCGTGATCTCTGTCGGCCATGCTCCCTCCGGGGAATATGGTCATCCGGACGCGGCGATCCGGCATGCCGAGTTACTGATCGGTCCTTCCGGAGCCGGACGCCCCGGTTCGAAATGCCGCACTATAGTATAATATCGTGGATTCCGCGGACAAGAGAAAAACAACGGCGGGCTGCAAACAGGCACGGTGTGCCGGCGTTTCACTGCGGTCGTTCGGACCGGACTCTCCCGTGCTTCTCCCGGTAGAGCTGTCCGATCTCGGCACCGACGATGAACACGATGGCCGAGAAGTAGATCCAGAGGACGACCATCACGAGCATGACGTACGCACCGAAGATCTGTCCGGCTGCGGCGAACTGTCCGGTGTAGTAGCCGAATCCCTGCTTCGCCATTTCCCAGAGGACCACGGCCCAGAAGGCGCTGACGGCCGCCGTTTTCTTCCCCAGCGACTCATAGGGTATGAGGTAGTAGAGTATGAAGAAGATGATGAAGGAAACGCTGAAAGAGACAATGCTGAAGGGAGCGCTGGTTAAGATCCTGAGATTGACGTACTGCATGAGTCCGAGCCTGTCCGCGGCCGAACTGACCACTTCGAGGAGAGGGAGCGTCGTAGTCGATACGAGAAAGAAGACGAGCACGAGAAGAATCATGCCGAGGTCCCGGAGTTTCCCGATGACCATCGGCTTGCTCGTCCCACCGCCGAAGATGGTGTTGAGGACGGTTCTCATGCTGCTGAAGAGCCCGCTCGCCGCTATGAGAAGGCCGATGCCCCCGAGGTACCCTGCCAGCGCCTTGTGGGTGATGACTTCATCGATGCGGGAAAAGACGATCTCCTTGACATAGGTCGAATACTGCGGGTAGGGGATCAGATTGTCGATGAACGTCGTGACGGGCTGCTCGATGGAGGAAGCCTGCAGCATGCTGCCGAGGATGGCGAACATGACCAGAGCGAGGGGGATCACGCAGAGCGTCACCGAAAAGGCCAGCCCGCCTCCGAGGAGGAGGATGTGATACTCGTTTATCCGCCGGAACAGGCCTCCGATATAGTACAGCAGGATCCTGCCGACGGCGGCCGCAACCGGACTAACCCACCTGCGCAGCGAATCGATGAGACTGGAAAATGTCTGATTTGTCATCTCCTTTAGCCCGAATTATTCATTTACTTTCGATTTTGGCGGCCGCTTTCAAACTGAATCTTCGTTTTCGGCGTTCGGGCCAGCGTATTCCATCACACGTCGACAGGCGCTTCATCAATTATAATGTAGGGCATGGAAAAAGGCAATCGGAGACCCGTCTTTCACTTCACCCGCTCAGGGCTCAGGGATGAACCGGGCAGGCGCCGGACCGCCCGGATGAATCACACCAGCGCGCTCTCCTTGCCGGAGTCCCGGACGAAGAGACAGGAGGAGGCGGTGCGCTCGGGAAGCCCGCGGATGAGCTCGAAGGGGATACCCTTCTCGCCCAGTCCGAACACGTTGATGTCGGCGCGCGGTGCGGTGTCGAGCGACTCCTCGAATTCACCGGTGACGACGTGAAACTCCGTCTGCCAGGGAAGTCGCGCATGGTCGCTGAGCCGGTCGAGGAACCGATGGAGTCTCTTCTCTTCTCTCTCTTCCGGGGCGACGGTCACCAGGTTGATCCGGCCTCCCCAGTTGAGCTGGAGCTGCAGGGTAACGAGGATAGCCAGATGCCAGTTGGGGCTGCGGTCGCGGAGCCAGAGGTTCACGTCCCGCTGCATCCCGAATGCCTTTCGGGGGTGCTGCCTGAGGATCATGACACCGAGCTCTCCCCTCGTAGCCTGCGTGATGAGCTGGCCGAGGCCGTCGTCCTTCGACCTGTCGTCACCGATGGTGAGAAAGAGGATGTTCGGACGAAACGACCCGCCGCGCAGCGTCTGGATGACCAGTTTGGCCCCGTGCAGGAACTCGCTGTCCTCGAGGACGGCCGAGTTGACGAGAATGCCCTCCTTCGACAGGGGAGCAAGGAGATTTCGGAGCGACTTTTCGGTCTCGGCCGTGTCTTTTTCCTTGATGGTAAAGGCGAAGATGCTCCCGGAAGGCGAGACCACGTTCCGGATGAAGAGAAGCGGGCCGGCCCAGATCTCGGGATCGTCGATCGGGACCAGGAGATCCGGCTTCCAGGTTATCTGGTGACGCGGAAATTTCGCCGCGAGGCGGGAGGCCCGTTCAGCCATGACGAGGTAGAGACCTCCCCGGATGTCACCCCAGTCCGACTGCAGGCCGCGCCGTGCGAGCCAGATGTAGAGCACGACGATCGTCACCAGGGCGACCAGGCTGAACACGGGATTGATGAGGAACATGATGAGGAGACACCCGACGGACCCCAGAAAGGGAACGAACTTGGGAATTTTGAACGTCGGCCGGAAACTGATGATCTTCATTTCCTGCTGGACGAAGACGACCATGTTGAGCGTGGCATAGGTGACGAGGAAGAACATCGTTATGAGGCCTGCGAGCGAATCGAGATTGCCGGTGAGGAGCGCAACCTCGATGATGATGCCGGTGAAGATGATGGCATTCCGGGGTTCGCCGCTTCCGGCTTTCGCGGCAAAGAGCCGGTGGAACGGAACGGTCTTCTGCGCGGCCAGGGCCTGGAGGATTCTCGGCGCACCCAGCATGCTGCCCAGAGCCGACGAAAAGGTCGCGCCGAGAATGCCCGCCAGAACGGCAGGTCCCCAGAGGGCCCGGTCGACCATGATCATCTTGTTGTCCCTGAGCACCTCCGGAGCGGCGATCCTGTCCAGATAACAGGCGAGGCCGATGTAGATGACCAGGGTGACCAGGATCGCACTCATGGTGCCGAGCGGGATGGCACGCCGGGGGTCCTTGAGCTCGCCGGAGAGATTGGCCCCGGCCATGATCCCGGTCACGGCCGGAAAGAAGATGGCGAAGACACGCCAGAAGCCGGCATCCTCGAAGGAGCCGACCAGGACTGCGGGACCGGCGGCCTTTCCCGGGGAGAGCAGGAAGGATACGAGGGAGACCCCGATCATCGCCATGATGATGTACTGAACCCGGATTGCAAAGTGGGCGCTGATGTAGGATATCGTCAGCAGGGTGATCCACGCGGTGCTCGCAACCACGAGCGGCGGGTGTCCGGGAAATATCCTCACCCACCCCTCGGTGAAGCCGACGATGTAGAGAGCCGCGGACAGCGTCTGGGCGATGTAGAGGGGAATACCCACACTTCCACCGGCCTCGAGGCCGAGCGACTTCGAAATGATGGAGTACGCTCCGCCAGCTCCGATCCGGATGTTCGTGGTGATGGAGGACATGGAGAGCCCGGTGCAGATCGTGACGGCCTTGGCAAGGAGAATGATGAGAACCGCCCCCAGGAAACCGGCATTGCCGACAACCCAGCCCAGGCGGAGATACATAATGACGCCGAGGATGGTCAACACGTTCGGGGTGAACACGCCTCCGAAAGTCGTGAACCTCCTTGGCAGGCCGCTGGTGGGCACATCGTCGAGCTTCCTCATCCGGGCACCGTCCTCCTCTCCCGGTAATGATCCAGCACGATCACTTCTCCTTCCGCCTGAGACCGAAGAAAATCAGATAACCGGGTCTGTTCCTCGTTCGCCTCATGGGGAAAACGCCTTCGCTCACGGAGCGTATGTCTTCCACGGTGTAGAAGGCCTTCGGGTTGAACCGGCGTAGAATCTTCACCACTTCGTCGAGGTCGACACGCTGTATCACCGTGAAGATAATGTGGACGTTGCCGCTCGAGCCTTCGGCATCCACCACCGTCACACCGTAGCCCCCCTCCCGCAGGTGGTCGATGAGCTCCCGGGCATCCTTCCTGGTGATGAGACGGATGAGAAGCGTTCCCATGGCCAGCCTGGCCTCGAGTACCATACCGGCATATGTGCCGACGGCGAATCCCCCCGCATACCCGATGAAACAGGCCGGATTCGCGAGATTCTGCATGATCTGGCGAATGGCCAGGAGCCAGATCAGCACTTCGAGGAAGCCGAGGAGGGGTGCCACGAGCCGGTACCCCCGCGAGATGAATATGAGACGTATCGTCCCGATACTCACGTCACCGACGCGGGCGAGAAAAATCAGGATCGGAAGAACGACCCAGGTGAATACGGTGGAATCGATGAAGGAGAACACATCCATGGGATATGAAGTCCGATCGGGTATCGTCCCGCCGGGAGCCCTCGGTTCAGCTGTTCCCGGTCTCCTGTCCGCTCCGGTTTTTTGACGGCCGCTGCTCGTTCTCTTCCATGTCTGGATCGACGAGGCTCAGGAGAACCTCGCCCGGCTCGGGCTCGAGCTCCAGATCCGTGGTGAACACTTCCAGGTTCCCCTGGCGATTGATCAGGAACAGCGGGACCGCCGGTTCGCCGTAACGCTGCTGCAGCTCCTCCAGTCCGAACTCCTCGGTTACGGTGTGCTTCTTGATCACGGCACCATCCCTGAACCGTTCGTTGAGAGCCGAGTACGTGATCTTCTCTCCGAAGAGAAACCTTCCTCTCAGGTGAGTCGGTGAAAATTCATCACCCGAAACTTCCTCACTGATATTGGGACACAGTTGATAGGTTTCCTGCTTGCCGAACAACCCCACCAGGTGGAGAGTCGCCAGTGAATTGGCCTCGTCGTTCGACGTCATGGCGAATATCCGGCCGATGCCGTTCAAACCCTCTTCGAGCTCGACCTTCCCGAGCCAGTGCTCCGAGAGGATGCTCTCGTAGTGTGCCGTCAGGTTCTCCATTCGCGCTTTCCTGATACTCGCCCAGTCCGTGTCGACCAGGAGCACGCGGAACCCCTCGTTCTTCAGCGCCGTCGCGATGTTGCGGGCTGCGAGGTGGGCCCCCACGATCAGCGCGCCCTGCGGGTTCTGCTGAGAGACCCCGAACAGGCGGGCCAGCGGGAGTGCCAGGAGGCCGGACAGGGAGACCGTGCCGATGATCACGAGAAAGGTGATGGGCACAATGGCCTCCGCCTGTGCGTAGCCGGCTTCGCTGAGCCTCAGGGCGAAGATGGACGAGACGGAGGCTGTTTTTATGAAGCGGGGCGAAACCGCCGAGAGAAAAAGACGCTC
>CAZMKB010000031.1:0-8848 GCA_964566685.1 uncultured Gemmatimonadota bacterium
ACAGCTTCAGCTCTTCGATGGCTGAACGGCGCGGAAAAAATTGGGGAAAGTCCTGACGGTTTTCTGATTGACATACCCGTTCGAATGAGGTAGAATCGGGAAAAAGCGGAAGTGAACCACGGGTTTCCCTGTGAAGCTGAAACCGGGCCGGGCATGGAGTGGAAGTGTCGAGAGGCCTTTCCATAGCGAAGGAGACGGAAGATGAGAATCTCGGTGATCATCGTCACTGTCTTGTTGTTCACTCTGTCATTTCACACCGGGGGGAGTTTCGCAGCCGATGCAACAGCCGGTGACGGAGATCCGCCGCCCATCGAAGTCGGCGAAGATTCTTCTCCAGCAGCCGCTGCGGACTCCCTCAACATGAGACTCGTCGGTTATTACGACACACCGTGGTCCGCCAGGAACGTGGCGGTGAGCGGCTCCTACGCCTATGTGGCTGATTTCTATGCGGGTCTCAGGATCATCTCGATCGATGATCCGGAAAATCCCGTTGAGGTGGGCTTTCTCGAGACGCCGGGTCCCGCGGAAGATGTCGCCGTAGACGGCTCCTACGCCTATGTAGCCGCAAGTGACGAAGATCTGAGGGTCATCTCCATTGCTGATCCCGGGAATCCGGTCGAGGTGGGTTTTTTCAATACGTCAGATGGATTTTACGGCATCTCCCTCGATGGTTCCTACGCATATGTCGCGAACGCGAACAGGGGAATGATGGTGATCTCCATAGCGGATCCCGCCAATCCGGTGGAGCTCGGAACCTTCGACACACCGGGCTGGTGCAAGAACGTCACGGTGGAAGACACGCGTGCCTATGTCGCCGATCTGTCGGGAGGCCTCCTGGTGGTATCGGTGGCGGACCCGAACAATCCGGTCGAGGTCGGACATTATGATCCTCCGGAATTCGACGATTTCAAGGACGTCGTCGTCAAGTCTCCCTATGCTTACACCGCCGAGGGTCAGACGGGCTTGAGGATTTTCTCCGTCTCCGATCCTTCCAATCCCGTACCTCTGGGTTCCTGCTCTACGGTGGGTTCGGCGATGGGTCTCGATATAGACGGCACCCTCGCGTACGTCGCGGCTGATGCAGCAGGTGTGAGAGCGATCGACATATCCGACCCGCAGAATCCCGTCGAGGTCGGGTATTACAACACCGATGCGTTCTCACACGGTGTTGCCGTCAGTGGACCCTACGTCTATGTCGCGGATCAGGCCGGGGGGCTCCTGATCCTCGAGTACACCGGACCCACCGGTATCGAGGAACCGGAACGTGAAGGAACCCCCCTCCCGAAGACCGGTGACCTCTTACAGAATTATCCGAATCCATTCAATCCGAGTACGACCATTCAATACGTGATACCGGATCAGGGCAGAGGGATCAGGAAGATCCCGGTGCAGTTGAAAATTTACAGCATCCGGGGCAGCCTCGTTTCCACTCTCGTGAATGAGGAGAAGCAGCCGGGTGTCTACCGGGCGCAGTGGAACGGGAGAAACGAGAGAGGAGAACAGGTCCCTTCCGGAATATATCTCTACAGAATCACTGCCGGGGGTTACACGAGTACCGGGAAGATGTCAGTGCTGAAATGAAGAACGGATTCATCCGGGCGGGCATATATCTCCGCCCGATCGTACTCGGTGGATCTCCCCGGTAGAATCTGCCGTTCTCAATACCACGACACCGGGACCCGGTGATGAGGCGGCGCGGTCACGACACCGTCGAAGCAGACGTTGTCGAGGATCATCCCGGCGTAGGCTACGGTCGAGTCCGACTGGAACAGGAACCTGATCCTGATCCTCGTGCCGGCGAACGCCGACAGGTCGAGGTTCCAGTGCTCGATCTGGCCGAAGCCGCAGTTCGTGTCGCCGCCGAGGCCCTGGTCGCAGGCACCGTACGGAACCCCCTGGTCGTAGCCTTCCACCGGATCGATCACCGACCATGTGTCGCCGCCGTCGGTCGACAACTGGACGTTCCAGCCGTCCTGATTGCACTGCACGGAGTTGTAGGCGTCGAACTGCACCCAGCCGCCCGTCGGGCCAAGTCTCAACGGGGGTGAGTCGAGCCAGCCGCAGCTGTTGTTGAAGTACCGGGTCCCGAGGTTCGTTTCCCAGGCGTTGCCCTCGAAGACGTAGGAGGGGTCTCCCCACTGCCAGTCGGCGTAACCGCCCGCGGTCCACCCGCCGCCGGTGTCGTTGAAATCGAAGCAGACCTGCTGATCCGCCGGGTAGACGATGACCTCGCAGAAGGCCTGTTCGCTCTCATCCTCGCCGATGACGCCCGACACGGCGTAGGTGTGGAAGCCGGCCGGCGGAGCGACGTCGAGATAGTACACTGCCTCTCCGTCGAGGACGGCGATGATCTCCCCGTCCCGGTAGACCAGCACCGCGGTGTAATCGTCGTTGCCGGTCCAGGCGAGCTCCACGTCGGCGTCTTCGGTGACGGTGCATGCCAGGTCGGTCGGCGGATACACATCGGGAAGGCCGTAGACGTCGATCTCGAATGGAGGCTCATGCCCGTCGATGTCGGGGTGATAGGTACTGGAGGTGTTCGGGGCCGGATCGCCGTCTTCGACCAGCGCCACGCCCCAGGCACGATCTGTTGCCGACAGCTGGCAGTAACCGGCGGGCACGAGACCGTCCGACAGGTTGAAGTCGAAGGCCTCAAGGTCGTAGGGGGAGTTATGCTGGTTCACCATGATCAGCTGTCCGTTGTCGTCGTCGAAGCTCATGCCGGCCATATCGAACTGGTAGTAGTCGGACTGCCAGGGAACCTCCCACGACCCCAGCCAGGGACCGAGCTGGCCGTTACTGATGTCGTAGCAGTGAAGCATGTCGGGCGACGCGTTCACGCCGAGGAAGAGATAATCGTTGGCGTCGTCTATCGCAGCCGAGGCGATGGCGAGACCGGTGTAGTTGTACTCGATGACCATGTACGGTGGATCGGCCTCGTGCTGGTTCATGTAGCTGTCGTTCCAGCCGCCGGCGTAGATGTGATGGAGCTCGGGATCGTAGGCGATGCCCCTCTGGGACGTACCGGAGTTGACCGTGTAATACGTGCCGGACACGATCTCGCAGGTGGCGGGGTCGAGCTGAAAAATGCCGTCGGAACCGCTCGGGACATCCACGAAGAAGAGTGTACCGTCAGCAGTGTTCCGCGCACCGTCGGCGATGAAGACGGAAAAGCCGCTCGGCGTGACGGAGCCGCAGTTGTCCCTGAGAACGTAGCAGCCTGAAAACGCAGCCGGCGCGACTCCCGGGCCTCCTCCTTCCGGACCGAGGTTGAGCGCGGCATTCACATCGAGGGGGACGATTCTGCCGATCGTCGGGCTCCTGACCGAGGAAAGGGTGAAAGCGGCGGTGAGGGCGACGAGGATCGTCACGAGGTAGCGCATGGCGGCCTCCCGGTGCGGGTTTCAGCGGGATCGAGCTAGAGTTTTGCAGACAGAATCATCTCGACGATTCCCTTCGAATTGTACCAGAAAAGTAGAACTATATCAAGCACATTTTTCGGTTCTTCTTACCGAGAACGACGAGGAGTGCCCGGACCACGAGGCGGGGGGAAAGAACAGGTGTGAAGAAGTACGAACCGGTTCATCCTTTCGAAGACCCTGATGTCCTGCCGGCGGAACCGTCTCGTGGTGACGTCGACGTATCGCTCCTCCAGCCACTTCCCGGCGTCCCTCGGCGGTGTACCCGAGAGCAGAATGACGGACGGCCACTGCCCGTCCTTCACCGGCCTGAAGGGCTCTCCTCCTCTCTTCGCCTCCAGGTAGTCGTTGACAGTATCCGAGAAGTATCCCTGATTGAGCCAGTTGTCCGCGTGGTTGAGCGCCAGCAGGTGGGTACACCCCATTGCGTACACCGACTTCCCCTCCTCCAGATACCGACCCACCTCCTCCGCCAGCTCGCGTTGATCGGACAGCGTGAACTGGTACTGGACGGTCAGATCCACGCGAAGGGTGGGATAAACCAGCAGGCAGCCGGCGAGGATCGATGTGAGCAGTGCGGGTCGTTTTCCCTTCCATCCCGAGAAGAGCTCCACGAACCGGTCGAGGGCCCACGCCGAGACGATGACGGTGAAAGGGAAAACCAGGAACAGGTCCGGGAAGCCCTGGTGACTGTATGCAGTGAATACGAAAGCGAGAACCAGGGAGATGAGCAGAAACTGCAGGTTCCTCTTCCCCTCATCGACTGCAACTTCCCTGTTTCGCCGTGTCGTCAGGTACAGGAGCCCGACAACCCCCGGAGGAAAGGCGATATTGATCGGATTGAGAACACCGAATCCCTGCAGCCATGACTGCCGGAACCGGCCGAGGCGGGCGAGTAAGTCCCCGCCGCTTCCCGACATGAAGACATAGGGATAGTAGAAGGCCTGGACGAGCTGCTGATAGAAATTCCCGGCGAGGACGAAATACAGTTCATACAGGATGATCGGAACCGCCGTGACCAGGAGGATTGCCGGGAAACGCCCGAATCCGTTCTCCTCGGCGCGGGACAGGAGCAGGAGGACGGGAAGGAACATGATCACCGGCTGCCAGCAGAGGAATCCCAGCGAGATGAAGAGGGCCGCGAGGAGAAATCTCCTCCGGAAATAGGCCAGCAGGATCAGGAAGATGATCACCATGACGAGGGCTTTCGGACGGCTGCCCATGATCGTCAGGGCAAGGTAGCCGGGAAAAGAGAACAGCGACAGGACGGCGAACACGGATGCTCTCCGGCTGTGACTCAACTGCCACATGATGAGCCAGCCGAGTCCCGCCGCGAAGCCCACGAGCAGCAGGGAAAAAATCCGCACCGACGTGACGCCGGACACATCGACCAGGCGGCCTGCGGCAATCACGAGGCCAGAGACCATCATACTCAGTGAGGTCTTCGGATCGAAGTGGCACTCGTAGGGAACTCTCCCTGAGGCGATCCTCTCTGACACGAAGAAATACATCTTGTTGTCTCCCCTGAGCGGCATCTGCATGATGTCGAGACCGAGGGAGCTCAGGAAGAGTATCAGGAGCACCGAGGCGCCTCCGGCCGACAGGGCGGAGAGATATGGAGCCTTCTCATTCGACGGTTTCAGGGGAATGTGCTGTTCCATGAGAAAAGATGGTAACGGGTTGAAACAATCATGAGAATCCCTGCTTCGGGAGAAAGGGGATTGAAACCAGAACATTTTTCTCTTCCCCTGCAGTGTGCCGAAAAAATCCGCAAAAGTCAACCCCGGACCGCCCGGCGGCTCCAACCGGACACGCTTTCACCCCTTATTATTTGACGAACCCGGGAACTCTTTCACTGTTATTCGGACTTTTTCTCATCAGGAGAAAAAAGGACGCCGTGCGGGGAAAGACCGGGAGAGAAGAGTAAAGAAAAGAGGGAATTGCATCCCTCTCTACTCGATGTAGCCGAGGGCTTTCAGCTGTTCGTCGATCTGGTCGTCGACGCTCGACCTGTCGGGATCCGACCGGGCGGTTCTCGGCCCCTCCTCGTAGGTCGCAACGTAGTGGAGCGGTGCACTCTGCCGGTAGCCCTCCTCGATACACGACAGGAGCGGCCGGCCGGTCATGTCCCGGCCGAGCGGGAGCCCGGCGAGGGCGAGGACGGTGGGAGTGACGTCGAAGATATCGGCGTCCTCGATCCTGCACCCCTTCACAACGTGCTTCCCGTTCATGATGATGGCGCCGGGAGGAGCGTAGGGATGGCCGTTCGCGCGGTCCCACCCGTGATCCGAGACGATCATGAGGGTCGTGCCGTCATCCAGCTCCCCGCGGATCCGGCCGACGATGCGATCGATGAACTCGTAGTAGTTGTCCGGAATGAGGTAGAGCTCGTCGCCCATGGTGCTCTGTCCATAATGGGTGTCATTGAAGACGATGTGATTCAGGGAATCGACCGCCCGGAAGTAGACCATCAGGACGTCGAGTGAATCGTAACGCTCCATCAGGTCGAGGGTGACGCGAAGCGTGATGAGATCCCGGGCGTAGTTTTTCCTGATGGCTTCGAAATAACGCTCCACCGTGTCCATGCAGCCTTTCCCGAGCTCGGGATCACCGCCGTCACCCTGGTCGCAGAGCCAGGCGAGCGAATCCAGGGTGATCTCCGTCATGATGTCGTTGTGGACCGCGACGTCGTGGAAGAGCTCTTCCGGATACGTGAGCCCCGGATCCACCGTCACATCACCGGAGTTCGAGTAGAGAAACGAGCGCGATGTCACCAGGAAGCCGTTCACCGGTTCGGCCGGCCAGGTGATGTACCAGCCGACGACGCCCACCCGGCGACCGTGCTCGGAGAGGATGTTCCAGAGGCTCTTGCAGGTCCGCATGCCGCTCGTGTAGTGGTGAAAATGGAAGAAGCTCCCGGGCAGCACGCTGTTCCTGAGCACGTAGTAGCTCGTCGCGGATGCAAATTTCACCCGCTTCAGCGTGGTCTGAAACGGCCGCACCCCGGGAATGCGGACGGTCCGGAAGTCGTGGACCCCGTGCCGGTCTTCCGTCTTTCCGGTGCCGATGCTCGTCCAGAGCATGGGCGAGAGCGTGGGCATGATGGTCCCGAGCTCTCCGCTCGCCCCGCTGTCTATGAGCTCCCGCAGGTTCGGCACCCTGCCCTCTGCGGAAAGCCGGTCGATCGCCTCGATGGTGAGGCAGTCGAGCCCGAGAACGATGATCCTCGGCCGATCGGAAATGTCGACCGGCGCCACGGAATCAAGAACCTCCCCGGTCCCGACCATCAGTTCGGAGGTGCTCCCCGCCTGCACATCCGCCGTTCCCGGATCCGTCGTGCCGAAGACGAGTGAAACCGCGATCGAGAAGAGAACGAGAAGGGCGACCCTGGGCGGGCTCAGTTTCACCCGGACGAGGTACGACCTCACGCGGTCATAGTTCCTGTGAGCGTAGAGAAAGAGGAACGTGAGGATGAAGAATGTCACTCCGTAGGCGATGATGAGCCCTGCGTGCTCTGTGGGAGGCGTGTCGAGCAGGCTCTGGCTGAGCAGCCCGACCCCGATGTTGAGGGCGAAGAGATAACACCAGCCGAGCAGAATGAACCTGAGGATCCGCCGGCTCCAGGGCGCTTTCCCGGTAGCTCCGGCCGATCGCACTCTCAGAACCGCGATGAGGAGAATGCCCGCGGCGGAGAGAACGAGGTAGACGACCAGGAGGTAGAAGAACAGGATCAGCCAGTCGAGTCCCGCCGGGACCAGGCCGTTTCTAGTGATCATGAACGCCGCCTCTATCCCGGCCGCCATCAGTGAAACGGAGAGGAGGAACTTCACCTCACGACGCATCGCTCTGCCCTCGTACGTTCATGTGTAAAGACGCCGAACCGACGGTTCCCTGAGAATATATTTCCGCTCTTCGAATATGCAATATCCGAGCCATGGCCGCGGTCCGCCGGGCCGTGAATGCGCCGTCTTTCCGTCGCGTGGGGGGCTCATACCCGCGGTGCGCGAACGGATTGTCCTTGTTGACACCGGCCACGTTCCGGCATAGATTTCCTTCGAAAACAGCCGGGATTACCGGTCCGGAACCCTTCCTTTCATCAACGGACGAGCGGCTCAGGCGGGAGTGATTCGATGAACGTTCTCATCTGCGATCCCATCTCACAGACAAGCATAGACGAACTGGAATCGACCGGAAAATTCACGATCGACATCGAGACGGGCCTCGACGAAGATGCGCTCGTGAAAAAGATACCCTCTTACCACTGCATGGTCGTGAGAAGTGCGACGAAGGTGACGAAGAAGGTGCTCGAAGCGGCGACGGAGCTCGAGCTCATCGTGCGCGGAGGCGTCGGCCTGGACAACATCGATCTCGAGACGGCACGGGAGCGGGGCGTCACCGTGGCGAACACGCCGGGAACCAACTCCGAGTCGGTTGCAGAGATGACCATCGCGTTCATGCTCTGCATGGCACGGCGGATCCCGCAGGCGCACAACACCCTCCTCGAAGGCCGCTGGGAGAAGAAGAGCTTCCGGGGTTCGGAGATCGGCGGAAAGACGCTTGGCATCATCGGGATGGGAAGAATCGGCGCCTCCGTCGCCCGGAAGGCCTCGGCTTTCGACATGACGGTGCTGGGCTACGATCCTTACCTGGACGCGGCCGTGATCGAGCGCTCCGGCGCCCGGCCCTCCACACTGGATGAAATACGACAGAAGGCCGACTACATCACCCTGCACGTCCCGATCTCGGACGAGACCCGGAACCTCATCGACGCCGACTTCCTGGCAGGGGCGAAGGACGGTGTGCGCATCGTGAACTGCGCCCGCGGCGGCGTCGTCGACGAACAGGCCCTCCTCGAGGCCATCGACTCCGGGAAGGTGGCCGGCGCGGCCATGGACGTGTTCGCGGAGGAGCCGCCGGGCAAACACCCGATTCTCGAAAAGGACTGTATCGTCGCGACACCCCACATCGGCGCGGCGACATTCGAAGCCCAGGCCCGGGTGGGCAAGGAAGTTGCCCGCATCATCATCGAGTTCGCCGCCGGGAAGTGAACCACGATGGAAGAGATTCTCCAGAACATCAGGATCATCCGTGCGAGCGACGCACTGATCACCGAGGGGATCATCCCCGATCGCGCCAGGGACCTGGCCTCCTACATCGACTACGACGGCGTTCAGAACGACCCCATCATCGTGGCGAAGGAGGACGACCGGTACATCGTCCTCGACGGCATGCACCGGGTCGAGGCGCTCAGGGTCCTCGGCTCGCGGGACATCCTCGTCTACCTGGTCGACTACACTGACGAGAAGATCATTCTCAGCAGCTGGGATGCCATTATCAGAAAGAGCAACGGCCTGGAGGAGATCGTGAAGGAGTGCGTCTCGACCCGGGGCATCGAGGCGCGAGAGTTCGAAGGCGACGTCCGGGAGATG
>CAZMKB010000031.1:8858-20196 GCA_964566685.1 uncultured Gemmatimonadota bacterium
GGCTTCAGGTGGTGCGACCGGCGCTCCACGATCATCGCGCCCTCAGCCGAAAAAGAGCTCTCTCTCGACGATATCATCGACACCCTCGAAGAGTGCGAGAAGGTCCTCGACGAGAAGGGCCTGAAACTGACCTATCTCGCGGACACGCACTCCGACGTCTCCTACCTGGAGACCGGAAACGCCTCGCTCATGATCAGGCCGAAATTCACGAAGGAAGAGGTGGTGGAGCGGACGCTGAGCGGGAAGATCTTTCCCCGGAAGACGACCAGACACATCATTCCCCACCGGCCGCTCAAGGTGAGGGTGAAGCTCAGCCTGCTCTCGGAGGACATCGACCTCGACACCAAGAACAAGCTGCTCCAGGCGGAGCTGAGGCGACTGAACGACCACGGGCGCATCAGGTTCTACCCCGACTCGATTTTCCTGTTCAACGAGTAGATCGCTCTCGACACGGAGGTGAATAGATGATGAAGAGAAGGCTGTTCTCCCCGGGCCCCACACCGGTTCCGGAAGAGGTCATGCTCGAAATGGCCCAGCCGATCCAGCACCACCGGCTGCCCCGCTACGAAGAGATCTTCATGAAAGCAACCGACCTGCTGGGCAAGCTCTTCAAGACATCCGAACCGGTTCTCACCCTCACGTCGTCCGGCACAGGAGCCATGGAAGCGGCAGTCTGCAACCTCCTCTCTCCCGGCGACGAGGCGATCGTGGTCCGCGGCGGGAAATTCGGCGAACGGTGGGGGGAGATCTGCGAAGCGTTCGGGATCACCGTCCACGCCATCGACATCGAGTGGGGGAAGAGCGTCGAGCCGAAACAGATAGAGGAAGCGCTCGGAAAGGTGAAAAACGCCCGGGCCGTCTTCACGACCTACAGCGAAACCTCCACGGGCGCCCTCACCGACATCCAGGCAATCAGCTCCATCACCGGGAAAACCGAGGCGCTCCATGTCGTGGACGGCATCACCGGCATCGGAGTCCACGAATTCAGGTTCGACGAGTGGGGAATCGACGCCGCCGTCACGGGATCCCAGAAGGCCCTGATGATTCCGCCGGGCCTGGGTTTCATAGCCCTGAGCGGGAGAGCTCAGAAAGCCATGGAAGGCTCATCCTCCCCTCGCTACTACTACGACCTCCCGAGATACTTCAAGAGCCTGGGGAAGAAGCAGAATCCCTGGACCCCGGCGATCACCCTGGTCATCGGACTCACGAAGGCGCTCGAGATGCTGTTCGATGAGGGGCTCGACGCTGTGTTCGCGCGTCACGACAGGCTCGCCCGCGCGACCCGGGCCGGGGCCGAGGCCTGCGGACTCGAGCTCCTTTCGGAACACCCCTCCAACGTCCTGACCGCTCTCCGGATACCGGAATCCATCGATGCCGGTGCTTTCATCAGCTACATCAGGAACGACATGGGCATCATGGTCGCCGGAGGTCAGGGCCACCTCAAGGGGAAGATCTTCCGCATCTCCCACATCGGCTACTACGACGACTTCGATGTCATCGTCGCCATCGCGGCACTGGAGCGAGCTCTCCACGCGAACGGGTTCGACCTGGAGATCGGTGCGGGCGTCACCGCGGCACAGAAGGAGCTGACTTCGAGCTTCTAGCCCCCGGACGGGACACCCACGGAGCACCGGGAAGGAACATATGAAGGAAAAGATGAAAGCTCTCGTCAAGGAGAAGAAGGGACCCGGTCTCACGCTGAAGGATGTCCCGGTCCCTCAGGCCGGCCCCGGTGAAGTGCTCGTTTCGGTGAAGGTGATGTCCATCTGCGGGACGGATGTGCACATCTACTCGTGGGACGAGTGGTCGGCATCACGGATCAAACCGCCCCGGGTGATTGGACACGAGTTCGCCGGGGAAGTGACGGAGGTCGGGCCCGGCGTCGAGAGCATCCGCGAAGGAGATCTCGTCACGGCGGAAACCCACATCGCGGACAACACCTGCTATCTCTGCAGAACCGGTAATGCACACATCTGTGAAAACGTACGGATCCTCGGCGTCGACCGGGACGGCTCCTACGCCGAGTACGTCGCCATTCCCGCGGTGAACGCGTGGAAGATAGGACCGGACACGCCGCTCGAGGTCGCCGGTGTGATGGAACCGCTGGGAAACGCCGTGCACACGGCACTCGCGGGAGACGTGGTGGGCCTCGGCGCTCTCGTGACCGGCTGCGGACCGATCGGCCTCATGAGCATCGGGGTTCTGAAGGCAGCCGGGGCGGACCTGGTCGTCGCCACCGACGTACAGGAGTTCCGCCTCGACCTCGCCCGGAAGATGGGAGCCGATCTCGTCATCAACGCGGCGGACAGGGACGTCGTGTCCACCTGCCGCCGGGAGACGGGAAAGAAGTGGGTCGACATCCATCTCGAGATGTCCGGAAACGAGCAGGCGATTCACCAGGGCCTCGAGCTCGTCAGGCCGGGCGGGAGAGCGTCGTTTCTCGGAATTCCCGCCGGAGCCAGCCGGATGAACCTGGCCGAGGAGCTGATCTTCAAGGGTATCACCCTGCAAGGAATCAACGGGCGGCGTATGTTCGAAACCTGGTTCCAGACCCAGGGGCTTCTCGATTCCGGGAAACTGGACATCACACCGGTTCTCACCCACAGGATGAAAATCAGCGAATACGACCGCGGCATCGAGCTGATCGAGACGGGGAACGTCGGAAAAGTCGTACTCTATCACGAATGAGATCGTTCCGGATAGGTGAGGCGGCGGGCGGATTCGAACCGCCGCATAAGGGTTTTGCAGACCCCTGCCTTACCACTTGGCTACGCCGCCGGCGGGAAACGCTGGAGCGGGAAACGGGACTCGAACCCGCGACATCAACCTTGGCAAGGTTGCGCTCTACCAACTGAGCTATTCCCGCTCGGAAAATCAATATAACGTACACCCCCGGTATTGTCAAGCGCGTAAAGAGGTTAACGATACACGAACCGGTGCGCTTCGATCACCCGGCGAACCTGTTTCGGGTACGTCTTTTGCACCATTGACAGCAGCGTGCCGGATATCCAGTGTTCCGTACCGGGAATACCGGGCTCATTGAACCGGGGGAGGGGCCGGAGTTATGGACCGGACGAAGGACAGGACATCCTCCATCAGAGACCTCAGCGGAGCGCTCAAGATCTCGTTCCTCAGCGTCCAGGAGTTCTCCTCGTTGACGGTGCGGTCGTTCGTCAGGTCGTTCAGGCCTCCCTATTATTTCCGAGACACGATCGGCCAGATGGACAGGATCGGGTTCGGATCGCTGACGATCATTCTCCTCACCGGGCTCTTCACCGGGATGGTGCTCGCCCTCCAGTCGGCCTACGAGCTCGAGACGTTCGGGGCGAAGATGTACGTCGGCAGGCTGGTTGCGGTCACCATGGTCCGTGAGCTCGGTCCCGTTCTGACCGCACTCATGCTCTCGGGCCGGGTGGGATCGGGAATCGCGGCCGAGCTCGGATCCATGGCGGTCAGCGAGCAGATCAGCGCTCTCTCCGCGATGGGCACGGACCCCATCCGCAAGCTGGTAGTTCCCCGGATGATAGCCGGGGTCACGATGGCCCCCATCCTCACGATCATCGCCGACTTCATCGCAATCATCGGCGGCCTCATCATAGCCCTTGTTCTCCTGAACCTGGGATTTACCTTTTACGTGAACTCGGTGATCGACGCCCTCGACGTCAAGGACCTGTTCATCGGCCTGTTCAAGCCGTTCGTTTTCGGATTCATCGTTGTCATGGTCGGATGCCACTACGGTCTCTCGACCACCGGCGGCACCGAGGGCGTGGGCAGACACACGACGAGGTCGGTCGTCACCGCCTCGATCCTGGTGCTCGTCGTCGACTTCTTCGTGACGAAACTGCTCTTTGCCTTGTTCTAGCCCATGATAGAGCTCAAGGACATACGGATCTCATTCGGAGAGAACGAGGTTTTGAAGGGAATAGATCTGTTCATTCCCAAAGGTGAAACCCGGGTGATCCTCGGCCCCAGCGGCTGCGGCAAGAGCGTCACCCTCAAGATCCTCCTCGGCCTTCTCACCCCGGACTCCGGGAAGGCGATCGTCGACGGAGAGGACATCGCCGCCATGAGCGAAGACCAGCTCTACGAGGTCCGGGAGAAGATGGGAATCGTCTTCCAGGGAGGCGCCCTCTTCGATTCTCTCACCGTACGGGAGAACGTGGGGTTCAAGCTCGAGGAAATGCGTACCATGAGCACGGAAGAGATCGACCGGCTCGTGGAGGAGAAGCTCCGGTACGTCGACCTCGAAGAGGCCATCGACAAGATGCCCGCGGACCTGAGCGGGGGCATGAAGAAACGGGTCGCCATCGCCCGCGCCCTCGCCGGGGACCCCTCGGTCCTCTTCTACGATGAGCCGACGACAGGCCTCGATCCGATCACCGCCAAGCAGATCAACCGGCTCATCATCAAGCTGGCGGCGGAGGGTGTCACATCCATCGTCGTGACCCATGAGCTCCACAGCGCTTTCATGGTCGCCGACAGGATAACGATGATCAGGGAGGGCAGAATCGTTTTCGAAGGTACGGAAGAAGAGCTGAAGAGCCAGGATGACCCCTGGATCAAGGAGTACCTGTCATGAGGGAGGACGTATGAGACGGGGAAAGTACATTACCTGGTCGGAGCTGAAAGTGGGAATCATGGTCGTCATCACTTCCCTGATCCTCGCGATCGGCATCTTCTTCCTCGGGCGGGAAGGCGGCCTCTTCATGGAACGGTACCAGATCACGACGTACATGGAGCGCATCAACGGCCTCCAGGTCGGGGCTCCCGTCCGTCTCGCCGGCGTCAAGGTGGGTTCGGTCAGCGAGCTCAACTTCCCGGAAGACATCAGCCGGACCGAGATCCGGGTCGTGATGGAGATCAATCAGAATGTCAGGGAGCGGATCCGGAAGGACTCCCGCGCCCGCATCGGAACCCTCGGCCTGCTCGGGGACAAGTTCGTCTCCATCACCCAGGGAACCGTCGACCAACCGCCGGTCGAGCCGGGCGGCACGATAAAGGGTGACACCCCGGTCGATGTCGAGCAGCTCATCACCACCGCATCCGATGCCGTCGACGATCTCGTCGTCGCCATCCGCCATGCCCAGAACATCGCGAAGAAGATCGACGAAGGATCGGGGACCCTCGGTAAGCTTATCAACGAACCCGACGCCATCAACAAGATGGAAGACCTGACGCTGGAAATGAGGGACCTGCTCGAAAAGATCAACACCGGCGAGGGCACACTGGGGCGGCTGGTCAACGATCCCCAGCTCTACGACCGGCTCTCGGGCTTCGTGCTGCGCGCGGACGGACTCGCGGAGGACGCCCAGAAAGGCCGCGGAACGATCGGAAGACTCCTCCAGGATCCCACCCTGTACAACAACCTGACCTCGCTCTCCTCGAGGATGGACTCAATCCTCGTCGAACTGAGGAACGGCGAGGGGACGGCGGGAAGGCTTCTCACGGACACGGAGCTCTACGACCGCATGAATCAGGTATCGATGAGCGTGGAAGAGCTGATGGAGGACATCAGGGAGAATCCTCAGCGCTACATCAACATCAGGATTTTCTGAGCATCACCAGCCGCGGGGCCGAGGTCACTTCTTCTTCACCCCGGATCCTTCGCCCTCCCGCTCCGGGAGGCCCGGGCTCGTCATCGAGAACGGGTCGAACATCCGCTTCAGGAGATCCTCCGGCACCGTCTTCTCTTCGCCGAGAACCTCGAGCACCGTCTTCTTCTCCCTCAGCGCTTTCTTGACAAGCTTTCCGGCCCTCTCGTAGCCGATGACCCGGTTGAGCACGGTGGCGATGGAAGGGGATCGGAAGGCATAATCCTCTCCCCGTTCCTCATCGACTTCCAGACCGTCGATGCACCGCGTTCGAAACTCGCGGATCCCGGCCGCGAGCACGTCGACCGCGCCGAGAAGCTCGTTGGCCATGATCGGCATCATGACGTTCAGCTCGAGCTGACCAGCCTGAACGGCCATGGCGACCGTCGAATCGACACCGATGACCCGGAAACACACCATGTCGAGCATTTCAGCCATGACCGGATTCACTTTCCCGGGCATGATCGATGAACCTGGCTGGACTGCCGGGAGACTGATCTCGGCCAGGCCCGTCAAGGGCCCCGAGGAGAGGAGCCGGAGGTCATTGGCGATGCGGATGAGCTCGAGGGCTGCATTGCGCAGCGTGGACGAGAAGTTCGCCACGGCGATGTGACTGTTCATCGAAGCCAGCATGTCGCGCGAGGGTTTCAGCTCGAGACCGGTGAATTCAGAGAGGAGACGGACGGCGGTCTCGCGATATTCGGGGTGGGTGTTCAGCCCCGTCCCCGCGGCGGTGCCGCCGAGAGCGACTTCGCGGAGGAGCTTTTTCGCCGACTCGAGAAGCGCTTTCGAGGTACGTATCGAGGTCCGGTAGGAATCGAAGACCTGTCCCCAACGGACGGGAACTCCGTCCTGGAGATGCGTGCGGGCCGACTTGAGGGCGCGCCGGTGCTGCTTCGCCTTCACGGCGAACGACTTTTCCAGAGCGCCGAGCTCGTCGAGGAGCACGGGAAGGCCCGCGAGAAGGGCGACGTGCATCGCGGTCGGGAACGTGTCGTTGGTCGACTGGCCCATGTTGACGTGATCGTTGGGATGGAGTGTGTCGTAATCACCGCGCGACTCTCCCATGATCTCCAGTGCCCTGTTGGCGATCACCTCGTTCATGTTCATGTTCGTCGAGGTGCCGGCGCCGGCCTGGAAGACATCGACGGGAAAGTGCTCGCCGTGCTCCCCGCTCATGATCTCGTCACAGGCGGTGCTGATCGCCTTGAAGCGTTTGCCGTCGAGGAGATCCAGCCGGTGGTTGGCTCCGGCCGCCGCCTTCTTGACGGCGGCGTACGCCCTGACGAGCCCCCGGTGATTGGGCACTCCGCTCACGGGAAAGTTCTCGAGTGCGCGCAGGGTCTGAACGCCGTAGTATGCCGAGGCGGGGACCTCCCGCTCGCCCAGGAGGTCCCGCTCTTTCCTGGTCCTCTTCTCCGGCTCTTCCGATCGAGACATGGCTCCGCCGATGCGTTACATGACCGATTCGATCACGACATCGACTCTCCTATTCTTCGCCCGTCCCTCGCTCGTATCGTTGGCGGCGATGGGATTTTCCGATCCGTATCCGACCGCGACGATGCGGGACGGTTTGATGCCGAGATTCGCCACGAGATAGGTCCGGATGGCGTCGGCGCGCTTCTGGGAGAGCTGTTTGTTGAAGCCGGGATCGCCGGTCGAATCGGTGTGGCCCTCGATCGCTATCTGGGATCCGGGAAACTCGCCGATGGCTTTCTGGACCTTGGTCAGAAGCGGAAAATACTCGGGCTCGATGACTGCGGTTCCCGTCGGGAACGTGAAACCCGTGAGCCGAATGATGAGCCGCTCCCCGTCGAGGGAGACCTGCGCCTCGCCCCGGTCGAAAAGCGACCTGACCTTCTCGATCCGCTGCCGCCGCTCCCGCACCTCGGAGAGCTCTTCCTGCATGGCCTCCCTATCTTCCTTGGTCCCAGCGTACACCTCGCTGAGCCTGGCCAGCTGGGCATCGAGACTGTCCCGTTCCTGGACGAGATCGGTGATCGACTGTTCGAGATTCTTGATCGCCTTCTCGAGACCGTCGTCGAACTGGAGGCTCTCTCCGGCGGCTTTCCCGAGGCTCATGAGGTGATCCTCGAATCCCAGGTAGAGCTGCTCGAGTGTCCGGTCCTCTTCTTCGAACTGCTCGATCCCACCGGCCAGGTTCCGGGCATGGCGTGCTTCATACGCGGCCACGTTATTCGCCGCCTCGGCGTCTTCCTTCCGGTAGCGGTCCTTGTCGAGGATGCTCTCGGCTTCCTGGAGGTGCTTCTGAGCTTTCGAGAAGGTCACCGGAGCTTCCTCGTCCACATCTTCTTCTTCGAGCGTGGCCATGAGTCTCCGCGTATCCCCGACGATATCCGCCTTGATGGCAACGAGCTCGGCGTGACGGAAGAGATCCTCCGCCTCCGCGCCCATCCTCTTCGCCTTGTTGGCATTCCCCCGTTCGAGCTCGTTGGCGGCGTTGTAGAACTTCTTATCGGCCTTACGCCACTCCTCAGCGACGAGCTCCGGGGCGTTCGCGTCGAGAGCCTTCTGCCGGGCCGGGAGGATGCTCTCGAAAGTGACATTCGCCAGCTCGGTGTTGCGCAGAGCGGTGTTCACATTCTGGATCGCCTCGTCGAGCAGGTTGCGGATCTTCTCCAGCTTCTCCCCCTTCTCCATTCTCCTCACGGCGTCCTCGTATGCCTCTTTCGCCTTGAGATACGTTTCCGGAGAGAGGACATCCGCCATCTCGCCCACCGCTTTCGCCAAGAGCTCCTTCGCCTCGTTCACCTTCTCCTGATCCTGGGCCCGCGAGGATTCCAGTGAGCCAGTCAGAAAAAAGAATCCGGCGGCGAGGGTCACTACGACAAAAGACTTCATCACTCGGTCCATAAGGACCTCCTTTCGGGTATGACACGATCCGGAGCTGTCATCTCATGTGTGAATACGTGTCCGAGGAATCGTGTAAGATTGGGAATATATTAACGTATGAGCAGGAAAAATCAATAGCCTACCGGAAATCGGCGAGAGGGTCGGCGATGGTTCTCCCTCAGGGAACCAGGAACAGCGTCAGGGTGACGGGTCCGTGGACTCCGATGACCAGCTTCTTCTCGATGTCCGCCGTCCTGCTGGGCCCGGATATCAGGATGAGGGCGCCGCCGGAAACGCCGCTCATCCCCCCGAGACGCTCGAACGCCTCGTCGAGGCTCATGGAGAGAGCGGATCTCCGGGCGACGACGAGGTGATGAGGCGGGAGCAGCGATCCCAGCCTGCCCGGCCCCGCCGCCGAATCGACGAGGCAGACCCCTCCCTCGGCCGCCAGAGCACGACAGCCGGTCACGCAGGCGTCTGTGCGGGCCATCCCGCCTGGATGCCGGTTACTATCCTCCTCCCCTTCCCCGGGCTCGAACCGGACAGTAACTCTTTCGCCGACCCGGGTCGTGCCGGACCACCGCGATCTCAGTCCGTCACCACCGGGGACATCACCGGTACAGATGAGAACACTTTCGGCTCCCAGCCGTCCGGCTCGATCCAGAAGAGCATCCGCGAGCAGGGCCGGATCATCGAGCAGGAAGAGGGCAGTTCCCGTGTCCCGGCAGCTCTCCTCGAGAACGGGAATGATGCGGGACTGGTCGAAGGAAGCCGTGGACCGGGCCGCCGAGGTCTGCGGGCGCCCCTTCGGGGCCGTCCCTCCTGCCTTTCGTATCCGTTCGAGGATCCTCTCCCGGCTTCGCCCGTTCATGGCTTCCCCCCGAACCGCTCCCGCCAGAGCCGGTTGAACGAGCGCGGCGCGGGCATGGGATGATCGACGACAGGAATCCGGTTCCTGCCGGTGAGACGGGCCGAGAGGAAGAGGGGCGGTCGGAGGAGCCGCTCGAGCAGCCTGTACACGTACCTGTTTCCGGCGACTTTCGAGAAGAGCGAGAAGAGTACTCGTTCCGCCGGTCCCCGCCGTCCGGCCGACACCATGTCCCGCCTGAGCCGGACCAGCAGCTGTTCGAGGCTGATGTCGACCGGGCAGACCTCGTGACAGCGACCGCACAGGGTCGAGAGATAGGGAAGCTCGCCGTGCGAGGGCGAGCCGGCCCCGGCCAGAAGAGGAGTCAGAACGGAACCCACCGGTCCCGGGTAGGTCCAGCCGTAGGTGTGCCCTCCGATCCTCTCGTACACCGGGCAGATGTTGAGACATGCCCCGCACCTGACACAGTGCAACACTTCCCGCAGCGCGGGATCCCGGTAAACCTCCGATCTGCCGTTGTCCACGAGGACGAGGTGGACTTCCTCCGGACCATCGACCTCCCCGCCCCTGCGCGGTGACCGGATGATCGACACGTAGTTGGTGATCGTCTGGCCGGTCGCGCTGCCGGCCAGGAGCCGGAGAAAGAGCGGCAGCTCCCGGATGGAAGGCAGGAGCCGCTCGATCCCCATGACGATGATGTGAACCCGAGGCAGCGACGAACAGAGACGCACGTTCCCCTCGTTCTCGACGATGACAACGGCCCCCTCGCGTGCGAGGCCGAAGTTGGCGCCGGTGATCCCCGCGTCGGCGTCGAGAAACTTCTCCCGCATGAGGCTTCTGGTGAAAGCGGTTATTTCCTCGGCACTCTCCAGCTCGGGGGCGTCGAGCTTCCGCCGGTAGAGATCGATGACCTGTTCTTTGCTCTTGTGGATGATGGGAGCGATGATGTGGCTGGGCTTCTCACCGGAGATCTGCGCGACGAACTCGCCGAGGTCGGTCTCCACGACCTCGATGCCCCGCCCTTCCAGGTGCGCGTTCAGCTCTATCTCCTCGGTGAGCATCGATTTCGACTTCACGACGAGCCGGACGCCGGCCGCTCCGGTGATCGATCCTATGATACTGCGGGCCTCCGCGGCGTCGACCGCCCAGTGCACCGACATGCCGTTCTTCCCGGCCGTCCCGGAGAACTCCCGGAGGTAGTGATCCCACCGGCCCATGACCTCTTCTTTGATCTCCCTCGCCGCCGTGCGCATCTCCTGCCACTGAGGAGTCGCGGAAACGATCTTTTCCCGTTTGAGGTTGGTGGTGGCGAGTGCCCGGGCCAAGTTCTTCCTGTCCGTGATCCTTCCGAGTGCGGCATCGATCCGCTCGCCCATCACGTCCCGCTCGTTCACGGCTCCTCCCCACCTTCTCCGTTTCGAAGCACCGATGCGATGTGGATCGGCTTCACCAGGCTTCCCGCCCGTTCCGCCGCCCGGAGGAGGTGGAGCATGCAGCCGGCGTCGCAGGTCACGAGATACCCGGCGCCGGCGGCCTGCGCGTTCTCGATCTTCGTGCGGGCGATCTCGAGCGACAGCGAACGATATTTCGCGCTGAACACCCCTCCGAACCCGCAGCAGTTCTCGATGTCCGGCACCTCGACCAGATCCAGGCCGGCGACGTTTTCGAGAATCCTTCGCGGGGCGTCCCTGACCCCCAGCTCCCGCAGGAGGTGACAGGAGGCGTGATAGGCCGCACGACGGGCAAACTTCGCTCCCAGATCGAACGATCCGTGAACAGTAGCGATGAACTCGGTGAGCTCGTAAGTCCTCCCGGCCACCTCGTCGAGCTGCTCCTTCTCACCGGGCTCGATCGGCAGCCGGGAATAACCGTGTCGCACCATGCTCACACAGGAACCGGAGGGGCAGACGATGCACTCCGAGCCCTGGAACACCCGGAGGAAGTTCCGGGCGAGCCGGGCCGCCTCGTTCCAGTAGCCGGCGTTGTAGGCCGGCTGACCGCAGCAGCTCTGCTGCCGGGGATAGCG
>CAZMKB010000032.1:0-19588 GCA_964566685.1 uncultured Gemmatimonadota bacterium
TCTGGCGGGTGTCGACGGCCAGGGCGTCTACCGCTCGACCGACGGCGGGGACAGCTGGTCGATTCCGGGTGCCGGACTGCCGGCGGGCGGCAGTGTCACGGGACTGACCGAAGACGGCGCGGGAGACCTGTACGCTGCGTTCTCCGGCGACGGTGTCTACCGCTCGACCGACGGGGGTAGCCAGAGTGGCATCCGGCCGCAACCGGTCTGCCGCCGGGCCTCACCGTGAACGCGTTCGGAATCAGCCCGGAAGGTTATCTCTTTGCCGGTATGGGTGAGGACGGCGTTTACCGCTCCCTGGACGGCGCGGACACGTAGGGGGCGGTGAACGAGGGGTTGAGCTTCCCGGATGTCTGGTCGTTCCTGGCACTCGGAGCGGGTCAGGTGTTCGCGGGCACCTGGGGCGGCGGCATCTTCCGCTCCCTCGACGACGGTGTGAGCTGGCAGGAGGTCAATGAGGGGTCGACCAGCAGCCGGTTCTGGTCTCTCGCCCGTGACCGGTCCGGCATCGTCTATGCCGGCAGCTGGGGCAGAGGCGTGTTCAGAAGCTCTCAGCCGGCCGGCGTCGAGAGCCCTCCCGATCCGGTCATGCCGGCGGCGCGGGCGATGCTCCGGCAGAATTACCCGAATCCCTTCAATCCGGTGACCACGATCCGTTACTCCCTCCCGGGAGAAGGGCACGTGAGGATCGACGTGTACTCGAGCACCGGCCGCAGGGTGGCGACGCTCGTGAACGGCACGAAACCTCCGGGAGACCACGAGGTCGTGTTGGAGGGAAGGGACCTCCCGAGCGGCGTGTATCTCTACCGCATCCGGGTGGACGGGCACGAGATGGTGAGGAAGATGCTCCTCCTGCGGTGAAGGATGCCCCGGGTCGAGAGCAGGATTCTACCGCACTGCCGGGGAGACGACCTCGGGGGGATTTCGCAGATGAATGTGGAGGTCCACCCACCAGTTCCAATCCACCCTGGCGTACACCACCAGGTCTTCGAACTCACCGGTCTTCCCCTTGTACAGCTCGATCGTCCTGACACAGTCGAGATCCTCCAGCTGTCCGCGGTCCCCGCCATCACCGGCCAGCCGCTTCACATGGAAGGTGTATCTGTCCGTGACAATCGTCTCGTCGAATACCTCCAGCCGCTTTTCCCCGTCGTAGTGCCAGAGCAGAACGTACTGTTTTCCCAGGAACATGAATTCTTTTCGATATTCCTTCTTCTCTGTCAGCCCTTCGGAGTCGACCCCGGTGATGAATCCGAAGAAATCGACGGGCGTCCTCCCTTCCCATCGGGAATACTCCGCATATTCTTTCGCCCGGTCTGCGAGTTCGTCGATGGAAAAATGCTGAATCTCGTCCGGAAAATCATATCGAATCGGTTCGTGATCGGGGGCTCCCGTGTAATCCTCTCCGGAAGAGGGGAGAAAGGCCAGGCTGTCATGATGCTGTGATTCGTTGTTGTAATAGTAAGACTCGGTGAAGACGGAATCCGTTCTGATACTGAAACAGGTTAGCCGGTGCTCGTCCTTGTAGTACTTGAAGTAGAGACTGAAAATTCGTTCTTCATCTCCTTCCTTTTCCTGGAGAAAGAACCCTCTGGACAGGTATTTCTTCTTCTCCAGTGCTTTCTGAGAAGAAGAGCCCTCCACCGTGATTCTCGAAGCGTCGGAGTTCCTCTCCATTTCCAGCTCGAAGCTCCCTCCATCCTCGAAGTCGGGCCAGAACCGTATCTGCACGTCGACGTCATAGTCGAGCACGATGTATCCCGGCTCCGCCGGCTGGTTCGGATGCTCTCCACCGGCACTCAGTCCCTCGACGGAGCCGAAGAGCGCTGCCGCGACGAGTAAGGAAAATGTCGCTTCCGCACTGCAGGGTGTCTTCACAGGAATCCTCATTCCACCGCCGCCCGGGGGAGAGTACAACAGTACAGTATAACGAATAGACACGGAGATTGCTATTGCCGCACAGGCCCGGAAATTCCGCACGACTTTTCCCGGTGGGTCGGGTAGAATCGAGATGCAGCCGTCGATCCAGCCCGTGGAGGGTATCATGAAAAAATCAGGAACAGGCCCGCCGTTACGGGAAGCGCCGTCTCGAGGAAGAAACCGCTCGGGAGAGAGTCATGCCGCCTTCTTCACCCTCATGATCACGTTCCTCTGCCTGAGCACAGATCCTCTCGCCGCACAGTACACTGGTCCCGAACTGGGGAGCATTCCCGGCGGAGCCACCGTCACGACCGGTGAGATGGCGGGGCTCGCGGACGGCATCACGCCCGACCGTTCGGGGGTGAAGGGCAGATACCGGGAGAAGCTCGGGCCCCCGCTTGCCGATGACTTCCTCAACAACACTCCCCCCGCCGGTCCGCTCGGGAGCAATGTCTTCATCGACCCGGCGGCCGGACCCGGATCCCGCCTGATCTCGGACCCTCCGGGCGTCATGATCGATTTCGAGGGTATCCCCGACAGGGGAACCTCCATTCCGCCCGATCCGGACCGTGGGAAGCGAGCTCACTGACATCCTGGGGATCACCTACGTCGACGACAACGAGAACACCCTCGTCTTCGGGGTGGACGGGACGTTCACGGAAGGCCAGATCTTCACCACCCCGGGCACCGGTGGCGCGGATAACCAGACCTCGCGCGACCGGCTGGCGACCGCCGACTCCACCACGACCCGCGGCATCTACGCGTACGGCACCGGAGCCGAGGAGCTCGCGGGCGTCGCGTACAGCGAGGGACCGGCGAGCGCGGTGTTTCTCGGATTCGGGTGGGAGGCCATCTTCAGCCAGGCGAAGCGGGACGAGGTTCTGGACGCGATCCTGGGTTACTTCGAGATGCCCGAAGGAATGAACCTCCTGTCGATACGCTGATCGGGATTCCCTCCATTTCCATCGAATTCGACCATCGCATGGCGGAACGGAAACGGGAGGCGGAGGGCGTTGAGGCCTGCCCGGAACCACCGCTTCTATTGCAAAATCACCGCGGATTGGGTAAAATACAGGGGTCTCTCTCTATGCGACTATCTCACGCTTCTTCGGTCCACGGCCCATTGACGAGAAAGGAGCTCTCGCATGAAACGACGTGCATTTTCCCTCCTCGCGGTTCTGGCGGCCCTGTCGGTGGCGACCGGGTTCGCGGCAGAGGGTACCTCGACCGGCTCGTTTCCCGGAGCGGGCGGCGTCCCCGCGAAACCGTCCGGCACCGGCGGACCCGACGACTACGGCTACACGTGGATCGACGGCGACGAGCCCGGCGGTCCCGTGTTCGAGTGGATCGACATCACCGGCATCGGCACCGAGGTGACCGGCCTCGGGGACGACAACTCCGTCGGGCCGTTTCCGATGGGCTTCGAGTTCCCGTACTACTGGTACATCGTCGATCAGTTCTACGTCGGCTCGAACGGCTGGATCTCGTTCTCCTCGGGGCAGAACTTCGCCCACCCGTTTCACGAGCTGCCGAACGACACGCTTCCGAACGACCTCCTGGCCATCTGCTCGGGCGACATCGACTTCACCAAAGGGGGCACCTGCTACTATTACACCAGCCCCGGCTTGGACACGCTCATCGTGTCGTTCCACGACGTCCCCGAGTTCCGCGGCGGCGACACTCAGCACACCTTCCAGGTGATCCTGAACCGGGCCGACAGCACCATCACGTATCAGTACGGCGAGCAGATCGGGAACTTCGGGCTCGGCGGCAGCAATGCTTTCAGCATGGGGATGGAGAACAGCACCGGTACCATCGGGCTCTCATATTATTATAATGACAGGAACACCCCGCCGCCGGATCCTCCTCCCTTCGCCGACTCGACCGTGATCCTCTTCGTCCCGCCCGACTCGACCACCTTCACGGTCAACGACATCGGCGTAGTCAACGCCGTGCGGCCGCTCGGCCAGGGCATATTCTTCGATCCCGACTCGGCTTTCACGCTCTGGTCGGACCTCAAGAACTTCGGTAACCAGACCGAGAACCTCTACGGGGCGAGCTCGGTCGTCACCGACGAGGAGCAGACGACCATCTACTCGGACTCCATCATCTCGGCCGTGCCGATCGCACCGTCTGAAATCGTGCAGTTCGTGTTCGACGATCCCTTCATGGCTCCCGCGGAGGGGGTCTTCGCGGCGAGCTTCGGCGGCCACCTTCCTCCGGGAGTCGACCTCGTGCCCGAGAACGACGTTCTCACCGTGGAGCTGAACGCCGTCCGTTATCCCGCGGACCTCGCCTACGACGACGGCGTCGAGGACGACGAGGTCTCCTGGAGCGGCGACTTCTCGGGATTCGGCAACGAGTTCATCCCGCCCGTCTACCCGGTGAGGCTCGAGCGGGCGCTGATCAACACCGGCGTCCAGGCCCCGGGTGAGATGGGTGTCTTCATCTACGATGACGACGGTCCGGGAGGCCTGCCCGGCACCATCCTCGCTTCGGACACCGTGATGGTGAGCACCAACGGCTGGCAGACCATCGATTTCACCGACGACAACCTGGTGTTCGAGGAAGGCAAGTTCTTCATCGGCGGCGTCGCGATACTCCAGAGCACCATCACCTTCCGCATGGACCAGAACCCACCGCTCTCGCGTCGCGGCTGGGAGTTCACCGGTGGCTGGGCCCCCAGCAGGTGGCTGAACCAGAACGACGTCATGATCAGGGCCGGGGTCAACTACGTGCTCGACTCGATCGCCGACGCGAAGGCGGACAGCGATGGGGACTTCGTTCCCGATTCGCTCGGTGCCGAGGTCTTCGTGGGAGGCGTCATCACCGCCGGCTACGAGCAGTTCGGCCTCTATCCCAACACCATGTTCCTCCAGGACGAGTCTGCGGGCATCGGCCTGGTGACCCCCGAAACCGACACCATTCCGGACAGGGCCGAGGTCATCGTCCGGGGAACCCTCGAGCAGATCGACGGGCTCACCGTGATCCAGGACGCGAGCCTCTTCCAGGTGGTCCGTTTCGGGGCGCCGATGCCGGCGCCGGTCGACCTCGCTGCAGCCGACCTGGCCGACGAGACGGGTGAAGACTACGAAGCTCTTCTCGCCGTGCTCTCCCACGTCCGGATCACGGACGGGAGCGAGTTCCCGCCGGAAGGGGAGGACGGGAGTGTCCTGGTCGTCGACATGGCGGGTGACACGGCGGAGGTCTTCATAGACGCCGACACGGACATCGACGGCACGGCGACGCCGCACGACACGCTCCTGGCGATCACCGGCGTGGTGGGCCAGTCCACGACATCGGTGCCGCCTTCGGACGGCTACATGCTGATGCCCCGGAGCCTGGCTGACATCGAGTTCGCCGTCGGCATCGGCGACGACGAACCGGCGGGACGCCTGCCGCTGGCATTCACCCTGTCTCAGAACTACCCGAACCCCTTCAACCCGCAGACCACCATCCGCTACGACGTGCCCGCGGGCGAAAACGAGGACGGGACCCGGGTGATCCTCTCGGTGTATTCAATGAGAGGGTGGCTGGTCCGGACGCTGGTCGACGAGGAGAAGGAGGCCGGCAGCTACACCGTGACCTGGGACGGCAGGGACGACAGTGGCATCAAAGTTGCTTCCGGTGTGTATCTGCTGCGTATGGACGCAGGCCGGAAAGAGTTCGTCAGGAAGATGGTCCTGACACGTTAGCAGGTTGCCTATGTAGTTGAAAAACAACGAAATATACGCCCGACTTCACAAAACACCTGAGGGGCGGTGTGTTGCCGGAGGGCGGCGCACCCTGCCGAAAGGAGAAACGGTGCGACAGCGACTGCTCTTCCCCATGCTCTTCTCCTGTGTCATCCTGGCGATCGTCGCCACGGAGGACACGATGTACACGCAGACCGCCGGTCGGGGAGGCCTGCCGGGCGAGGATCCGGTCTGGATCTCCTTCACCGACAAGGGGGAAGCACAGGGCGTCGATGTTTCCGGTCTCCTCGAACACACCGGGCGCAGGCTCGTCCCGGCCGCGCGGGCCCGGAGGGAGAAGTCGAGAGACGGCGCTCTCGTCGACTACCTCGACCTCCCGGTCCACCGCGGCTACGTCGATGAGATCCGCCGTCGGGGTGTCCGCGTCAGGCACGTATCCCGGTGGCTCAATGCCGTGAGCGCCGACGTCACGCCGGAAGAGGAGCGGGAGATTCTCGAGCTGCCCTTCGTCCGCGACGTGAGGCCGGTGAAGAGGCTGGCCCGTTCCGGGGACCGGACGCTCGCCGGCATGCGGCTGCAGAAGCCACCCGCGGGGAGGCCGGAACAGCCCGGCACGCTGCCCATCCGCCCGTTCGCGGTCCTCACCGACACGGCGTTCTACGGCCCGGCGTTCTACCAGCTGGACGAGATAGGCGTGCCGGCCGTGCACGACTCGGGCTACACCGGGGCGGGGATCCTCCTCGGCATGCTCGACACCGGCTACTACAAGGTCCACGAGTCGCTCCGGGACCTGGACGTCGTGGCGGAGTGGGACTTCGTGTTCGCCGACAGCAACACCCAGAACGAAGCCGGCGACGTGGACGGCCAGCACAACCACGGCACGGCCACCTGGTCCGCACTGGGCGGCTACCTGCCCTACAGCATGATCGGGCCCGCCTTCGGCGCATCGTTCTTCATCGCCAAGACCGAGGACATCGGCTCCGAGACGCCCGTCGAGGAGGATCACTACGTGGCGGCACTCGAGTGGTCCGACAGCCTCGGCGTCAGCGTGACGAGCGCATCGCTCGCGTACAAGTTATTCGACGAAGGATTTCCGAGTTACGACTATGAAGACTTAGATGGGAACACCGCAACCATTACCGTCGCCGTGGACATCGCGGCCTCCCGGGGCATCCTGGTCTGTAACGCCATTTCCAACAATGGCTACGAAGGGCCCGGGAGCCTCTGGACGCCGGCGGACGCCGACAGCATGCTCGCCGTCGGCGCCGTCGACGCCTGGAACGAGGTGGCCGGGTTCAGTTCGCGGGGTCCGACCTACGACGGCCGGACCAAGCCGGAGGTCGTCGCCCGCGGGGTCGAGACCTACTGCGCATCGGCACAGTACCCCTCGGCGTACGGCTACGCCGGTGGGACCTCGCTCTCGACACCGCTCGTCGGCGGTGCCGTCGCACTGGTCATGGAGGCCCACCCGGAGTGGGACGCCATGCAGGTGCGGGACGCTCTCATGATGACGGCGGACAATGCCCTCGATCCCGACAACGACCGGGGCTGGGGCCGGATCGACGTCCACGCCGCCATCTACGACATCGAGCCGCCGGTCTACCCGGTGCCGTTCAGCCTGCTCCTGCCGGCCGACGGAGATTCGGTCGGAACCGGCGACGTAGCGTTCGCCTGGCAGCCGACCCGGGATCCCGACAACGGGGGGGCTATCACCTACAGACTGGTGGTCGCCGCGGATCCCGAGTTCGTCGGGATCGTCCATCAGGAGACGACCGCGGACACCGTGCTCACGGTGAGCGGCGTGTTCGAGGAGAACACCGTCTACTACTGGAGCGTCCTCGCCGTCGACGACGAAAAGGAACGGAGGGAGGCCCGGCACATGCAGTCGTTCTCCACGGCCGTTCCCACCGGGATCGGCCCGGAAGACGGTCCGCCCAGGGCCTGGAGCGGCCTCCTGCAGAACTACCCCAATCCATTCAACCCTTCGACCGTCATCACCTACTCGGTGGAAGGCGGGGATGCAGTGCCGGTGATGCTCGAGGTCTTCGACCTGCGGGGCCGCCGCGTGGCTACCATCGTGGACGGTCCGGTGCGCTCCGGCACCCACGCCGTGAACTGGAACGGAAGGAGCGAAAAGGGGGGAGAACTGCCGAGCGGAGTCTACCTGTACCGGCTGACGGTGAATGGTAATGCGGTGACCAGGAAGATGAACCTTCTGAAATGAGCATCACACATGCGGCGGCGCGAGCCCTCATCCCGGCTCTCTTCATCCTGACGGCCGGGGCCGAAGGGGTCTCGTCCGCGGAACAGGGATCCCGCCCCGGAATTCTCGGAGCCGCTCTCATCGAAATCATCGAACACTGCCCTTCCGACTCGGTCCTCTCCGTGATCGTCGAACTGGATCGGGCGGTGGATGCCCGGGCCCGGCGGGCCGACCTGCTCGCCGCAGGCGCCACGGAGCGCCGGATCCACCGGTCGGTCATGGAGGAGCTCCGGGGTGAGCACGGCCGCTCGCAGGACCTCTTCCTCCGGCGCCTGGAGCAGTCCGCCGACCGGGGCGCGGTCAGGAGAGTGAACCGGTTCTGGATCGCCAACGTCGTGGTGCTGGATGCGGAAGCCGGCGGGCTGGACCGGATAGCACACATCCCCGGGGTGCGCCGCGTCTCCCTGAACCGGACCATCCGCCTGCAGGGCTCAGTGAAGAAGCGGCCGGGCCTGCCGTCCGCCGTCGACTGGAACATCGAGCGGGTCGGTGCCCGGAACCTGTGGCAGCAGGGCTACACGGGCAGGGGCGTGCTCGTCTGCATCATCGACTCCGGCCTGGACGTCGAGCACCCCGCCCTCGCTGGCCGCTGGCGGGGCAACAACGTGCCGGGATCGGCCGCCGCCTGGTTCGATCCCTACAACTTCTCGAGTAGCCCGGTCGACGATGACGTGAATCTCGGGCCCACCCACGGCACGTCGGCCATGGGAATCATCTGCGGCGCGGAGGGAGCAGACACGGTGGGCGTCGCCCCCGGGGCCCAGTGGATCGCGGCGAACGCCTTCGAAGGACCGTTCCAGACCTCCACCAACGAGGTCATTCTCGAGTGCTTCGAGTGGGCCGCCGATCCCGACGGTGATCCGGCCACCGTCTTCGACGTCCCCGACATCATCAACAACTCCTGGGGCACGAACGAGGTCAACGGATCCGGACTCTGCGAAGACGTGTTCTGGAGCGCGATAGACGCCGTGGAAGCGCTGGGTACGGCGGTGTTCTTCGCCGCCGGCAACTTCGGATCCGATCCCATGACCATCGCGTCACCGGCCAGCAGGGCGGCGAGCGACGTGAACACCTTCGCGGTCGGGGCGACGACGGAGTTCGACGCCATCGCCCAGTTTTCCGCCCGCGGCCCTTCGCCCTGCGACGAGATGACCATCAAGCCGGAGGCGGTTGCGCCCGGCCAGAACGTCGTCTCGAGCCGCGGGAGAGAGGCGGGCGGCGGCTATCAGTACGTCAGCGGGACCTCGTTCTCGACTCCGCACGTGTCGGGCGTCGCCGCCCTGCTCAGGCAGCGATCCTCCTCATCCACCGTCGACGAGATCAAGCGCGCCATTCTCGAGACCGCCGCCGACCTCGGCGACCCCGGAGAGGACAACACCTTCGGCAGGGGCATGATCGGAGCCGGTCGCGCCTCCGCGGAGCTCGGCGGACCGACGGCCCCCGACATCAGGCTGGTGCGGACGAGCCCCCTGCCGCTGGAGCTCGAGCAGGGAGAAACCGTGGAGCTGGCAGTGGCTCTCTACAACATCGGCACTGCCGCAGCGGGCGTCTCCGCCAGGCTGACCGACGAGTCCGGCCTGGTCGACGTCCTCGACGGCTCCACCGAGCTCGGGACCATCGACCCGTACGGGACGAAGGACAACGCCGGCGATCCCTTCACTCTGCTCGTCTCGTCCGATGCGGTGACTGGAATGGAGGTCGGGCTCAGGCTCTCCGTTTCCTGGTCCACAGGTGAGGAAGAGTATCTCCTCACGGGCTCCATACGCGAAGAGACGACGGCGGGCTGGGCCGATCTCGACGCCGGCAACGTGGTCTTCACCGTGACGAACTTCGGGCAGTACGGCTTTCACAACGGAACCACGGAGATCGGATCGGGCTTCAGGTTCCCGTCGACCGGTACCGACTGGCTCTACCGGGCGTTCTTTCTCACCGGGACGGGACCGAGCACGGTCTCCGACGGCGGCGGCGGCCTCGACACCGACTGGAGGCCGGTCCCCGGCGGTGCCATCGTCGTTCTGCGCTCGGGGGGAAAGGCGGACCAGGAAGCGAGGGCGACCTACGATGACAGAGAGGCACCGAACCCGCTGCCGCTCGAAGTCGATCAGCGGGCCTACGCCTTCTCCGATCCCCTGCGCGACGAGTTCGTGATTCTCGAATACCGCATGAAGAACACGGGCTCCGGCACGCTCGAAGGCGTCTACACCGGTCTCTATTTCGACTGGGATCTCAACAGCATCACCTATCTGGGAAACGAGGTCGGCTGGGTCGACTCGCTCGATCTGGGCTACATGTACGACGCCGACTACGTCGAGCACGTGGGCGTCGGCCTCCTCGAAGGGCCCTTCGCCTCCCACCGCGCCATCGACAACCGGGCCGAGCTGCAGGATTCCTTCGGGAATCCCGTGTTCCCGGATTCGAAGAAGTGGAATTTTCTCACCGCCGGCCTCGAACAGCCGACCAGTACGGGCACCGTGTCCGACTGGTCCCACCTGATCTCGGCCGGCCCGATCACCATCCCTGCCGGCGACAGCGCTCGTGTGGCCTTCTCCGTCGTCGCGGGGATGGGGCTCGCGGAGCTCACGGACAATGCGGCCGTGGCTGAGGAGGCCTGGGATTCGCTCGATAGCGATCCTCCTCCCACCTTCGTCATCAGCATCCTGGCCGATGCGGTTCTGTCCGAGTATCTCAAGATCAGCGCGGTTCCCGGCGAACCGCTCGAAGGAGTACCCGCCATCACAGTCGACGGTGACGCGCTCGACGTGTCCACCATCACCGGCGGGGATGTCACGGTGTACACCGGAGATTATGTCGTGGAAACCGGAGGCGATCATCTCGTCACCGTCAGCGGTGTCGACCTGTCGGGAACGTCCGGCACCTCCACCGAGTGGTTCACCGCTCTCGGGGTGAGCCCGGATCGCTCCGGAACGATGGTGAGCAGGGACGGCTCCTTCAGCCTCTCCCTGCCGCGGGGGGCGGTCGGATTCGAGGGGTATATATACGCGATGGGTGGTGCCGTTGAATCCGTGCCTCTTCCCGGTGGATTCCGCGTGATCAGGGGACCGTATGCGCTCCAGCCGGCCGGATACCGCCTGCTGGAGGAGGCCGAGGTCGCATTCGGGACGGAGGGCACCGGCGTCGCCGGGGACGAAATGGATTCCATGGTGATCCTGGTGCTCGGCCCCGGCGGCTGGCGGGAAATCGAGACATCGGTGGAGCAGGGCGGGGAGGGCGCAGCGCCGCGGGTCACTGCGAAGACCGGACGGCTCTCGACCCTCCTGCTCGCCGTCTCCACCCCGGATCCCGGTGTCCCCGGCAGCCGCTACCTCGCCCAGAATTTCCCCAATCCGTTCAATCCGCAGACGACGATCGGATTCGTCGTTCCGGAGGGGGAGACGACCGCGCACGTGAGGATCGAAATCTTCGATCTGCGCGGGCACCTCGTGAAAACGCTCGTCGACCGGGACGCAGAACCCGGCCGATACAATGCAGTCTGGGACGGCCGCAACGCGCAGGGTGAGCGCGTGTCGAGCGGTGTCTATCTCTACACGCTGCGGATCGGCGGCTTCAGCCAGACGCGGAAGATGGTACTCGTACGATGAGTTCGACATCGCAGAAACTCGTAATGACCGAAGCAGTCGCGGTACCCCTCACCCGGACGGTGCCGCCGACGTTCAACCTTACAAGGATCGACTATAACCATGAAAAGAGAAATCCTGATCAATTCCTCGCAGAAAGAGGCCCGGGTCGCGATCCTCGAGGACGAAGTCCTGGTGGAGCTTCTCGTGGATCGTCCGAGCGAACCCAAACACCTCGGGGACATCTACAAGGGAGTCGTCACCGCCGTCCTGCCCGGCATGCAGGCGGCTTTCGTCGACATCGGCATCGGGAAGAGCGGTTTCCTGCACGTCTCCGACGTGACCGACGACTTCAGCGACTCCGAGTTCGATGACAACCATGACTCGAAGCACCACCACCGGTCGAAAGGCGGGCATCGCGGAGCGCACCGGAAGCAGCTCAACATCGAGGATCAGCTCAAGAAGGAGCAGGAGGTCCTCGTCCAGATCACGAAGGAGCCCATCGGCACGAAGGGCGCCCGGCTCACCACGCAGCTCTCGATTCCCGGCAGGTTCCTCGTCTACATGCCGCACATGTCCAGGATCGGCGTCTCTCGCAAGATCGCCGAGCCCGACGAGCGGCGGCGTCTCAGGCGGCTGATCCGGTCGATCAAGCCCAAGGAGGGCGGGGTCATCGTGCGGACCGTCGGCGAGGAGGTCTCGAAGAAGAACTTCGAGCGGGAGCTCACCTCCCTGAAACGGACCTGGAAGCGCATCAAGAAGAAGGCGAACGCGTCGAAGCCGCCCTGCCTGGTGTACAAGGAGCCGAAGCTCACCTCGAGCATCATCCGCGACCTCTTCAGCGACCGGATCGACTCCCTCATCGTCGACTCGCAGCAGGAGTACCGGGAGATCCGCAACTACCTGAAGGATGTCGCCCACGACCTCCTTCCCCGGATCACGCTCTACACCGACTCGATTCCGCTCTTCGACGCCTACGGCATCGAGGAGGAGATAGCCGACATGTTCAACCCGACCGTCCCGGTCGAGAGCGGCGGCTACATCGTGATCGAGCCCACCGAGGCGCTCGTCTCCATCGACGTGAACACCGGCCGGTACACGGGCAAGAAGGATCCCGAGGAGACCATCCTCCGGACCAACCTCGACGCGGCCAGGGAGATCGCCCGGCAGATCAGGCTCCGCAACATCGGCGGCATCGTCGTCTGCGATTTCATCGACATGGAAACCGAGGAGAACAAGCGGAAGGTCACCGCTGAGTTCCGTCGCAACCTCGCCCGGGACCGGGCGAGAACCAAGGCTTACGACGTTACCGATCTCGGGCTGATCGAGGTGACCAGGCAGCGGATGAGCTCGGGCCTCTACCAGTCGCTCTCGGACCCCTGCCCGCACTGCAACGGGCGGGGGAGGGTGTATTCGAACGAGACGATGGCCAGGAAGATAGAACGCGCCCTGAAACGGGTCGGTGCGCTCCGCGGCGAACGGGAGCTGACCGTCACGATGCACCCGAAAGTGGCACTCTACATCATGGAAGAAGAGCGGGAGACGTTCGCCCAGCTCGAAAAGGAATACAAGATCACCGTGACGATCAAGGACGACCCGCTGCTCAAGGTCGACGACTTCAAGGTGATATCCCATCGGACACGTCAGGAGCTCGCAGTACGCTGAACGGAGCGGTCCTGTCCGATACCGCGGCGACCGCAGGCCGGCGCACTCGATGAACGGGGCAGCCGGGGGCAAGGGATCGGAAAACGCCCCGGCACACCCGGGCTCCGCGAGGGAACATGAGGTACTCAACTGCATCGGCAACTGAGTGTCAAGGAGGTCTGTCTTGAGTGAGAACGAAGATCATGAAATGTACACGGATGTCATCCACGCCGGACAACATCCCGATCCTGCCTACGGTGGAGTGAGCATTCCCATCTACCAGTCCTCCACGTTCGTCTTCGAGAATGCGGCACAGGGGGCGGCGCGTTTCGCGGGGAAGGAGAAGGGGTACATCTACACACGTATCGGGAATCCCACCACGAAGGCGTTCGAGGACTGTGTGGCCCACCTGGAGCACGGCTACGGAGGGCTGGCGACGTCCACCGGGATGAGCGCCCTCTCGACCATTCTCGTGGCGCTCCTCGAGAAAGGCTCCCACATCGTGAGCACCGACGCCGTCTACGGCCCGTCTCGGATGCTCGTCGAGACCTACTTCTCGAAGTTCGGTGTCGAGTACTCCTACGTCGACACCTCCCTCGTCGAGAATGTCGAGGATGCGATACGGCCTTCCACCGTCGCTCTCTTCGTCGAGACTCCCGCCAATCCGACCATGAAGATCACTGACATCGCCGCCTGCGCCCGGATTGCCTCGAAGCACGATCTGGTGCTCGTGGTCGACAACACATTCGCCAGCCCGGCCCTTCAGAATCCGCTCGACCTGGGCGCCGACGTCGTGTACCACAGCGTCACCAAGTTCATCAACGGGCACTCCGACATCTGCGGCGGGATCATCGTACCGAAGAACAGGGATCTCTACGAGAAGATCTACCGGACCCTGGTCTACGTCGGCGGTACGATGGATCCGCACCAGTCCTGGCTGGCGCTCCGCGGCGTGAAGACCCTGGTTCTCCGCGTCGAGAAGAGCCAGCAGAACGCGATGGAGCTCGCCGGGTATCTGGAGTCGCACCCGAAGGTCGCCTGGGTGAATTACCCCGGCCTGGAAAGTCATCCCCAGCGCGACCTCGCGAAGAAGCAGATGAAGGGCCCGGGGGCGCTCCTGTGCTTCGGGATGGAGGGTGGATTCGAGGCTGGGGAAAAGCTCATCAACTCGGTGAAGATTCCGCACCTCGCCGTCTCGCTGGGCGGCGTTGAGAGTCTCATCCAGCATCCGGCGAGCATGACCCACGCCGGCGTCCCCCGGGAAAAACGCGAGGAATCGGGTATCACCGACGACCTGGTACGTCTCTCGGTGGGCTGCGAGGCGTTCGAGGACCTGCGGGACGACTTCGAGCAGGCCCTCGCACTGGTCGACTGAAGCGGTTCATTACCGGCCCGGAAGTTCCGCTCTCCGGTCATCCGGGGAATGGACGGCGGGGTGTACAGCCGGACGGCCGGAACGGACCGCCGCCCGGGACGTGCCGGCGGCCATAAGATCGTCTGAAAAGAGGCGTTAGCCGCCCGGGATGTTCCTTGACACAGACGGAAGCGGGGATTAAATTCTGTATTTCTCGAATTGTCCCCGGCTTTCACGGAAAGGGAGCCCATAGATGTTCGCAATCATACGGTCAGGCGGAAAGCAGTTCCGGATCACCGAGAACGTCAAGATCCATGTCCCGCGCCTCGATATCCCCGTCGGGGACGAAGTCGTCTTCGACGACGTCCTGATGATCTCGGACGAGGGCGACACCCACGTCGGAAAACCGCGGCTTCGCGGAGCGGCCGTGACCGCCGAGGTGATCAAGCACGGCCTCGAGGACAAGGTGGTCGTGTACAAGTTCAAGCGCAGGAAAGGTGAGCGGCGCAAGGCCGGTCACCGGCAGGGATACACCGAGGTCCGCATCAAGGAAATTCATCTTCATCATGAAGAGAAGGCAGGGTCCGAAGCGGAACCGGCCGAGAAGTCGAACGAATCGGGCGAGAAGGGCACGGAAGAGTAAGGTCGGGCCCGAGCCCATCGAGGAGGATCAATGGCTCACAAGAAAGGAATGGGAAGCTCGCGAAACGGGCGTGACAGCGCCGGTAAGCGGCTGGGCGTGAAATCGTACGGAGGCGAGCGCGTGCGTTCCGGAAACATCATCGTGAGACAGAGAGGCACCAGGGTCCATCCCGGCTTCAACGTCGGGAGGGGATCCGACGACACCCTGTTTGCACTCATCGACGGTCGCGTCGTCTTCGAAAAGTCCGGGCGAAACAGGAAGCAGGTGAGCGTGTATCCGATTCAGTGATCACTGCTCGCTCCCTCCCTGATGAACATCCGTCTGTCCTCAATCCACCAAGGAGATCGACATGAAAGTCACCATCGTTGGAGCAGGTAACGTCGGTGCGACCAATGCCGTTCTGCTCGCGCAGAAAGGCATCGTCGACGATATCGTCATTCTCGACATCCTCGACGGCATCCCACAGGGGAAGGGGCTTGACATGTGGGAGTCGGCTCCCGTCTTGGGATTCGACACCATGGTGCGGGGAACCAACGACTACGCCGACACCAAGGGTTCCGACATCACCGTGATCACCGCTGGCCTGGCCAGGCGGCCCGGAATGAGCCGCGACGACCTGCTCGCGAAGAACACCGAGATCGTTTCCGACGTCGTGAAGAACGTGGTCAACTCGTCGCCCGACACCATCCTCATCATGGTGTCCAACCCGCTCGACGTCATGGCCTACCTGGCACTGAAAGTCAGCGGCTTCTCCCCGAAGAAGGTCGTCGGCATGGCCGGCATCCTTGACACGGCCCGCTTCCGGTCGTTCATCGCCATGGAGCTGGGAGTCTCGGTGGAAGACATCCAGGCGATGGTGCTCGGGGGCCACGGCGACAGCATGGTCCCGCTCCCCAGCTACACCACGATCAGCGGCATCCCGCTCTCGCAGTTCATGGACGACAAGGCCGTCGAACGCCTCGTGGACAGGACCCGCAAGGGCGGCGGCGAGATCGTGAGCTTCCTCAAGACCGGCAGCGCCTACTACGCCCCCGCCGCCGCGGTGACGCAGATGGTCGAGAGCATCGTTCTCGACAGGAACAGGATCCTTCCCTGCGCAGCGTACCTGGACGGAGAGTTCGGGCTCAAGGACGTCTTCGTCGGTGTCCCGGTCAAGCTGGGTCGTGAAGGGATCGTCGAGATCGTCGAGGTCTCGCTCAGTGATGACGAGAAGCAGGCCCTCCACACATCGGCCGATCACGTCAAGCAGACCATCTCCAAACTGAAGTACTGAGTCGACCCGTTCACGGGGAGGGTGCGTGACGAGAGCGCCGTCCCAGTGAGGAGATCAGCTCGGGATCAGGGTAAGCACATCCGCCACGGGAAGCCGCCACAGTCGACGCTATGGCGGTTTTCCACTTCAGCAGGAAGAGGAAATCGTGCCCACGAGAAGAAAGAAAACGGTGATCCTCGGAGCAGCCGGGAGGGACTATCACAACTTCAACGTCCTCTTCCGCGAAGACGAAGACTATGAGGTGATCGCCTTCACCGCCACACAGATACCGAACATCAGCGGGCGCGTCTATCCGCCGGAGCTCGCGGGCCCGCTCTACCCGGACGGGATCCCCATCCTCCCCGAGAGCGAGCTCGAATCGCTGGTGAAGGAGCGGGGTGTCGGGTATGTCGTGTTCTCCTACTCCGACGTTCCGTACGAATACGTGATGCACCTCGCGAGCAGGGTGAACGCCCTGGGCGCGGAATTCAGCCTCCCCGACGCCCGCCGCACCATGATCCGTGCGGACAGGCCGGTCGTCGCGGTTTGCGCAGTCAGGACCGGATGCGGCAAGAGTCAGACGAGCCGGGCGGTGGCGAAGTACTTCCGCGAGCGGGGAAAGAAGGTCACGGCGATCAGGCATCCCATGCCATACGGCGACCTCGCGAAGCAGGCGGTTCAGCGCTTCGCCGCCTACGATGACCTCGACCGGCACGAGTGCACCATCGAGGAGCGCGAGGAGTACGAGCCCTACATCGACCTCGGCGGCGTGGTGTACGCCGGCATCGACTACGGGGCGATTCTCGCGGAGGCACAGAAGGAATCAGACATCATCATCTGGGACGGCGGGAACAACGACACACCGTTCTACGCACCCGATCTCCACATCACCGTCGCCGATCCGCACCGGCCGGGCCATGAGCTCAGGTACCATCCGGGGGAGACGAACCTGAGAATGGCGGATGTCGTGATCATCAACAAGGTGAACACCGCGTCGCTCGAGGACATCCAGACCGTCCAGGCCAACATCGAGTCGGTCAATCCCCGTGCCACCGTGATCGAGGCGGCCTCCCCGCTCCTGGTCGACGATCCCGGGGCCATCAGGGGGAAGAAGGTGCTGGTGATCGAGGACGGCCCCACGCTCACACACGGCGAGATGGCCTACGGTGCGGGAGTGGTCGCCGCCAAGAAGTGCGGCGCGGCGGAGCTGGTGGATCCCCGTCCGCACGCGGTCGGCAGCATACGGGAGGTGTACCGTGAGTTCGACCACATCGGTCTCCTCCTTCCCGCCATGGGTTACGGGGAAGAACAGATACGCGAGCTCGAAGAGACCATCGGGAAGGTCCCCTGTGATGCCATCGTGAGCGGCACGCCCATCGACATCTCCCGTGTCGTGAAAACCGACAGACCCGTGGTGCGGGTCCGCTACGAGCTCCAGTCCATCGGCCGCCCCACGCTCACCGACGTGCTGGAAACGATCCGACCGTCCGGAGGAGAACGTTGAAGAAATCAGCTGTTGTCGCCCTGGGGGGCAACGCCATCACGACTCCGGACGAGGAAGACACGATCGCCAACCAGTTCAGGAGGACGCGCCGGAGCCTTGCCCCCATCGTGAAGCTCGTCGCCGACGGCTACAACCTGGCCATCACCCACGGAAACGGTCCCCAGGTGGGCAACGCCCTCCTGCGGGTCGAGCTGGCCAGGGAACGGGCTCCCATCCTGCCGCTCGGCATCTGTGTCGCCGACATCGAGGGCGGCATGGGCTACATGATAGAGCAGAGTCTCCAGAACAGGCTGATCACCGACCGCATCGACCGGCGGGTGGTGACGGTGCTCTCCCAGGTCATCGTGGCAGGGGACGATCCCCAGCTGTCGAATCCGACGAAGTTCATCGGGCAGTTCTGTTCGAAAGAAGAAGCCGACAGGATAGCCGACGCGGTGGGCTGGACAATGAAGGAGGACTCCGGCCGGGGGTGGCGGCAGGTCGTCCCCTCGCCGCGCCCGCTGACGATCGTCGAAAAGGATGAAATACGGACACTCGTCGACGCTGGTGTGATCGTCATCACCGCGGGCGGCGGAGGGATCCCGGTGCGCGTCGAGCCGGACGGCACCTACGAGGGTGTCGATGCCGTCATCGACAAGGACCGGGCCTCGGTCGTCCTCGCGCGGGAGATCGGGGCGAGCCTGCTCCTGATCCTGACGGGCGTCGAGAAAGTGGCACTCGACTTCGGCACACCCGATCAGGTCGATCTCGACACGCTCGACATCGAGTCGGCGAAAAAACACCTCGCGGAGGGACAGTTCCCTCCCGGAAGCATGGGGGACAAGATCGAAGCCGCCATCGAGTTCATCGGATCGGGCGGGGAGCAGGTGATCATTTCCTCCATCGAGAAAGCCTACGAAGCGGTTGTGGGAAACACTGGAACGCGCATCGTCAAAGAGGAGAGAGGATAAGGTGAAACTCCACGAGTACCAGGCGAAGGAATTCTTCAGGGCCTTCGGCTTACCGGTGCCGAAGGGGGAGGTGGCGAAAACCCCCGAGGAGGCGCACAGGATAGCGAAGGACATCGGTACCGGCGTCGTGGTGAAGGCTCAGGTCCACGTCGGCGGGCGGGGCAAGGCGGGAGGCGTGAAGCTTGCGAAGGACGCCGGCGAAGCAAAGGCACGCGCCTCGGACATCCTCGGGATGGACATCAAGGGGCTCACGGTGGAGAAGGTCCTCGTTGCAGAGGCCGTCGACATCGAGGAGGAGTACTACGTCGGGATGCTCGTCGACCGGCGCACTCAGAAGCCGGTGATCATGGTGAGCCCCGCGGGCGGCGTCGACATCGAGCAGGTCGCCCGGGAGACGCCCGAGAAGATCTATAAAGAAGTCATCGATCCACGCTACGGGTTGCCGATCTACACCTCCACGAGCCTCGCGCTCCGCCTGAACTCGGACATCAAGAAGGCCAGGAAGATAGCGGCGATCATGAGGTCGCTCTACAACATATTCGTCCACATCGATGCGTCGCTCGTCGAGATCAATCCCCTGGTGCTCACCACCGATGGGGGGATCTGGGCGATCGATGCGAAGATCAACGTGGATGACTCGGGCCTCGTCAAGCATCCGAAAGTGGCCGAATTGCGCGACACCGATGCCGGGCTCCCGCAGGAGACCAAGGCCCGGGAGAGCGACCTGAGCTACGTGAAGCTGGACGGCAACGTGGGCTGCGTGGTCAACGGCGCCGGCCTGGCCATGG
>CAZMKB010000033.1:0-19088 GCA_964566685.1 uncultured Gemmatimonadota bacterium
GCGTACAGGCACTCGCCGATCCAGTACTGCGCGTTGTCCTTGAGCTCGGCTTTCTTCCCCGTCGCGATGAACTCCCGGAAGCCGGCGATGGCCAGGTCGTAGTTGCCCCGTACCATGTCGAGGTAGGCGGCGTCGTACACCTCTTCCTTCTGCGGAACCATTCCGCCGGATTCCCCCCCGGCGGTCTTCTCCCCGGCGCCCGGTTCTCCCGGCGGCGTGAGCGATCCCTCGGCGACCACCGTTCCCTCGTCCACCGGCGGTTCTTCGAGCAGTTCGCCCCCGGGCACTCCCGCGGTGGTGGTATCGACGGTCGCGAGCGGGCCATAGGAATACTCGGACCGTTCTCCGTACTTCATGAGTTCACCGACCGACTGGATCTCCCGGGACAGCCGGTCGAAACTCGTCCTGAGCTCGGCCTGGAGCGTGTAGAGGAGATCGGCCTGCCGGGCGACGATGCTGTCGAGCTTCGAAACCTGCTGCTGAATCTCCTCCTGTCCCTCGTCCGAACGCTCCATGTGCCTCTCGAGCCGTGTCATGTCGCTCCGGGTTGCGCACCCCGTGCCCAGGAGGAAGATCGCAGCGAGGGCGACGAGTGTTCCTTCCGTCACTTTCAATGGCATCACCTTCTTTCGTGGCTGGATGGTGTCATTCCTGAATCCCGTCAGTCGATCCCCGGAAACGGTGACCAGGCCGGCGAGTAGTTCTGTCCGCTGTAGGTTATCCGATTCAGATCGGCACCGTCCCAGGTGGCGCTGTAGATGTCGTACGAACCCTCTCTGTTCGAGGCAAAAGCCACGTGATAACCGTCGGGGGACCAGCTCGGGTCGACGTTGTCGCCGATCGCCGTCACCCGCATCACGTCACCCGTTGAAACCTCGACGATGTAGAGGTCGGTGTTCCCCTCGTCGACGCTCCTTCCCACGAACGCGATGCGATCTCCCATGGGCGACCAGGCCGGAGCGACGTTGTAATTTCCCACGAATGAGATCCTCCTCACGTTGGATCCGTCGCTGCTCATGATGTAGATCGCGGGAGTGCCCGCCCGGTCCGAGGTGAACGCGATCTCCCGGCCGGTCGGGGACCAGGTCGGCGAAGTGTCGATTCCCTGCCAGTGCGTGAGCCTCCTGATCTTCCCCGTGTAGAAATCGATCACGTATATTTCCGGATTCCCGTCCTTGCTGAGCGTCATCGCGATGTGCTTCCCGTCGGGTGACCAGGCCGCCGCGTTGTTGATTCCTTCGTATGCGATGTACTTTCTCACCGAATTCGTCCGCAGGTTGAGGATGTACAGGTCCGGGTTCCCCTCCCGGAACGAGGTGAATATGATCTCGTCACCGGACGGGGCCCAGTCCGGGGACAGGTTGATGACCCGGGATTTCGTGAGCTGCTTCTCGTTGAATCCGTCGCAGTCGGCGACGAACAGCTCCTTGTGACCGGTGCGGCGCGATATGTACGCGATCCTGGTCTGGCTGATGCCCTTCTCTCCCGTCATGGTGAAGATGATGTCGTCGGAAATCCTGTGCATGACTCTCCGGAAGTCCAACCTCTGCGCCGTGTACGTTTTCTCGACGATCGGCTTCTCCGTGAGTGGTCCCACGAGCGACCACTCCACGACGAACTCCCGGTCCTTCCTGGTGAGCTTCCCCCTGACGAAGACATCCACGCCCGCATCCTTCCAGATCTTCGTGTACTCTTCGTTACGACGTTCGACCCCGTCGTATGGTTTCATCCGCAGATCATCGGCGAGCTCGGCGACGTTGAACCGGAGCGAGAACTTGAGGTCGGAGACGAGGATGGAATAGGCGATGGTGCGATACTGCGCGAGCTGCCCTTCCCCGGACTCGATCCAGAACGGCTCGACGCCGATCTTCGTGTCGGCCCGGCCCGAGGAGCCTATTCTGACGTGAACCTCTTCCTGTGAGCGGGCGACTTCCGCCGTGGCCGGCAGAAACACCCCGATTGCAGAGAGTGTCATGAATACAGCGATCTTACGGAATGATTTCACACGTAACCCCCAGAAAATCCCTCTCGTACCCTTCGGGAAGAGGAGGCAGCGGATTCGAGGCGAGAACAGCCCTCAGCGCGGCCTGGTCGTAGACGAAACGACCGGAGCCCTTCTTCAGCCTGACGTCGGTGATCCTCCCGGTCTTCGTAATACGGAAGTACACCTCGGCTGACAGCGACGCGTCCGGGTCCCTGACGGGATTCTTCCAGTTCTTCCTTATCTTTCCCACGAAGAGCTCCAGGTAGTATGGAAAGGGAAACTCCTCTCCTTCGAGCTCTACTCCTCCTACTCCTTTTTTCTCCTCCGGTTCCTCCTTCACCTTCGGTCTCTTCGAGACCTCTTCCTTCTCCGGAGGCTCCTCCCTCTTTTTCTTCTTCGGTTTTATCCTCTCGACCTTCACCGGAGGCGCGGGCTTCACGTCGCCGGTGTCCTTCTTCTCGACTTTCTTCTCCTCCGGCGGCTCGGGATCGTTCACCACCTTGATCCGGTACACCTTGACAGGGGGGCGGGGGGAGCTGAAGCCGAGCCCCCCGATCAAGAGCGCGATCAGGACGAGTACATGAACGGCGAATGAGTAGAGGAGAGCCTTTCGCATTCCGTGAGCACCCCCTACCTCCGCTCGGTGTCCGGTTCCGCGATCAGCCCCAGCTCCGCAGCGCCGACATCTTTCATGACGCCGATCACCGAGACGACCCGGCCGTAGGGGACCTCCCGATCGGCCTTCAGATAGACCGGTCCCGGCTCGGTCCGTTCCATCAGGTCCTCGAGCTGCGAGGGAAACTCCTCGAGCGAGACCCTGTTCTTTCCGAGAAAGATGTCGCCGTCCCTGTTGACGCTCACGATGATACCTTCGAAGATGTCTTTCCTCGTCGTCGTCGCCTTCGGGAGCTGGATGTCCAGCCCGGTCTGCAGGAGCGGAGCCGTGATCATGATGATGATGAGCAGCACCAGCGTCACGTCGACGAGATTGGTGACGTTGATGTCGGACATCGGATTGAGGACTCTCCTCCTCCTCACAGGACACCCCGCTTCATGAGGCTGCTCACGAATTCACTCGAGAAATTGTCCATCGAGTCGGTGAGGGCGCGGACTTTCCCCACGAAGTAATTGTACCCCATGACGGCGGGAATGGCCGCACCGAGACCGGCGATGGTGGTGATGAGCGCTTCGGCGATGCCCGGTCCGACGACCGAGAGGTTCGCCGAGCCGTAGGCTCCGATCTCCATGAATGCGTGCATGATTCCCCAGACCGTGCCGAGCAGCCCCAGGAAGGGAGCGATGGTCGACACGATGGCGAGGAACACGAGATAGCGTTCGAGAGCCGTCTGCTCGCGGGCGGCGGCCCGGTACAGCGCCATGGCCACTCCCTCCCTCACCTCGGCGCTCGTGAGGTTCTTACCCGAAGATTTCTCGGCCGCCGTCAGCTCCCTGAGCTCCCGGCATCCGACGGACAGGAGCCTCAGGAGCGTCGAGTGCGTCAGGTCCCGGGAGGAGGTGAGCACGTCTTCGATGGAACCGGTCCCACGGAACAGGGAGAGGAAGTGCTCGTTCTGCCTGCCGGTCTTCTTGAGATCCCGGTACTTGTGGTACATGATCGCCCAGGCGAAGACCGAGAGAGAGAAGATGATGATGAGAATCACCTTGATGAAGATGCCGGTTCTCGAGAGGATCTCGATGAACCCGCTGCCGTTCCCGACCAGGATGAGTGCCGTCACGTGATTGAGTGCTGGTATCATGATCGTTCTTCCTCAGCCGAGCTGACACCGGCGAACCACGAGTAGGTCTTCTCCAGGCCCTCGCGGAACGTGACCCGGGGTTCCCAGCCGAATGTCCGTCTCAGCCGGCTGCAGTCGAGGTGGTTCCTGAGAAGCTCCCCGGCCCGCGGCGGTGCGTACACGGGTTTCTGTTCCGATCCGGCGATCCCGTTCATGATGCGTGCGAGCTCGTTCACGCTCGACGCGACGCCGGTTCCCACGTTGAAGGCCAGGTCGTCGACGGTTTCGCACGTTTCGGGAAGCGTCCCGGTGGCGGCAGCCATGTTGGCCTCGACCACGTCGCCCACGTAGACGTAGTCCCGTTCCTGTTCTCCGTCACCGTAGATCGTGAGCGGCTTGCCGGTCAGGAGGTTCTTCGAGAAAATCGCCACCACCCCGGCCTCGCCGTGCGGATCCTGCCTGGGGCCGAACACGTTGCTGTACCTGAGGGTGACGCCGGCGATCCCGTGTACCCTGCAATAATAGAAGAGGTACTGTTCGGATGCGTACTTCGTGACGCCGTAAGGGGAGAAGGGCCTCTTGAGCGAGACCTCGTCCGCCGGTTCGCCGGGCGTTTCACCGTAGATCACTCCTCCGGAGGAGATGAGAACCACCCTGCCCACACCGAACCGCCGGACGTTTTCCATGATATTGAGGAAGCCGAGAACATTGATCCTGGCGTCCTTCTGCGGATCAGCGACAGAAACACGTACATCGATCTGGGCGGCGTGATGGTTCACCAGGTCGAAGCTGGTCTCTTCGAAGATGCCGGCCAGGGCGCCGTCCTGGATGTCGATCCGGTGGAAGGTGGCCTTCTCGTTGACGTTCTCCCGTTTCCCGCTCGAAAGATCGTCGACCACCGTGACGTCGTGTCCCTCTTCGACGAACCGGTCGACGACGTGAGATCCGATGAATCCCGCACCGCCTGTGACGAGGACCTTCATCCGGCATTCCTCCTTTTCGTGACGGGCTAGAGCTTGACGATCCGGGCCTTCGTCGCCCGGAGCTTCCTGGTTGCGTTCCTGGAATCGACGATGAGCCGGGTGTGATCGGCGATCCACCGGTAGTCGATACCGGAGTGGTCGGTGGCGATCACCACGCAGTCGAGGTCCTCGAGCAGCTCTTCGGTGATGGGAACCGACTCGAGAACCTCCCGGTCCTGCTTGATCATCGGCACGAACGGATCATGGTACATGACGTCCGCTCCGGCCTCCTCGAGCAGGCGGATGATGTCGAGAGCTGGAGACTCCCTGATGTCGTTGATGTCGGCTTTGTAGGCGACACCGAGGACCAGCACCTTCGACCCCCGCACGCTCCGGGACCGGTCGTTGAGCCCCTCCACGATCCGGCCGAACACGAACCGCGGCATGTTCGAGTTGATCTCACCCGCGAGCTCGATGAACCGGGCGTAGTAGTTGAGGCTCTTGAGTTTCCACGACAGGTAGTGCGGATCGATGGGAATGCAGTGCCCGCCGAGCCCCGGCCCCGGGTAGAAGCGCATGTAACCGAACGGTTTCGTGGCGGCCGCGTCGATGACCTCCCAGACATCGATCCCCAGGACATCACACATCTGAGCGGCCTCGTTGACGAGCGCGATGTTCACGCTGCGGAACGTGTTCTCGAGGAGCTTCACCATCTCGGCCGACTTGGCGCTCGAAACCGACACCACGGTTTCGACGACCTGATCGTAGAAGAGCCGTGCCGTCTCGAGGCACGGCGAGGTCAGGCCGCCGATGACCTTCGGTGTGTTGACGATGCCGAACTCCCTGTTGCCGGGATCGACCCGCTCGGGACTGAATGCGAGGAAGAAGTCCTCGCCCGCGGTGAGGCCGGTCTTCTCGAGCATCGGGCACACGAGCTCCTCCGTGGTGCCCGGATAGGTGGTGCTCTCGAGAATGACCAGCTGCCCGGCTCTCAGGTGCCGGCCGACCTTCTCCGTGGCGCGGAGCAGGTAGGAGACATCGGGGCTCTTGGTCTTGTCGAGCGGCGTGGGAACGCAGATGGCCATGATGTCGACGTCGGAGAGCCCGGAGAAATCGCCGGTGAAGGAGAGCATTCCCCCCTCGATGGATTCCCGCAGCGCTTCCGATTCCACGTCGATGACGGTCGACGTTCCTTCACGGAGGAGCTCCAGCTTCTCCTCGTCGACGTCGAAACCGCGCACGCGGAATCCGGCCCGGACGTACGTGAGGGCCAGCGGGAGCCCCACGTACCCGAGACCGATGACCGCCACGAGCGCTTCGCGCCCGACGATCTTCTCCCTCAATGAAGCAGACGGATTCTGCGTCATACGACCTCGTTCACACCGCATCTGGTGATGTGCTGGAAAAGCTCGACGATATGGAGTAGCCTCCCCCCGCCCGGTCTGGAGGTTTCGGTGAAATTAACTCATCTCTCCACAACTGTCAACGGTACCCCGGCTGTGGTCGATGGACGGAAGTACTTGACTGTGCCGTAACGGTACAGTTACATTTATGGAAGGAGGAACGGCAAGGGACGCTCACGGGAACGAGGGATCATGATGTCGTGATCAGAAGGCTGATCATGCGATTCACAGTTGCTGCACTGGGATTGGCCGTTCTCTTCCCGGCGACCGTCGTGCACGGCGGGACGATCCATGTTCCCGGCGACTATCCGACGATTCAGGCGGCCATCGACACATCGGTGAGCGGCGACACCGTGCTCGTGGCGGATGGCTCTTCCAGCACCTCTCCGCCCCGGTCTTTCTCCGGTGCAGCTTTCTCGATAACCGGGCGAACTTCAAGGGTGGAGCCGTCTTCTCCTGGTTCAGCTCTCCGGTGTTCGAGTGCTGCATCTTCTCCGGCAACTCGTCCCAGAACACGGGCGGTGCGGTGTACAGCAGAAGGTCCGAGGTTTCACTCGAGAACTGTACCGTCGTGGGAAACACCTCCGACGGCGGCGGCGCCTTCCTCTGCGACGAGCTCAACAACATACCCTCGATCACCAGCTCGATACTCTGGAACGATTCACCGAACGAGATTCAGATCGAATCGGGCCAGTTGACGGTCGGATTCTGCGACGTCCAGGGCGGCTGGTCCGGTGAGGGGAACATCGACCTGCCGCCCCGCTTCGTCGACTACCCGGGCGGCGATCTCCGTCTCCAGTACGATTCCCCCTGCGTCGACGCGGGTGACCCGGCGGCTGACGTTCCTCCGGGCGGCGCCTGCATCGTCGACATGGGAGCGCTGGAGCTGTGGCAGGGGATCGACTGCGGAAAGGTGCCGGCGATCCGGTAGCGGGGAGCAGGTGAACGGTCGGTCAGGAACGAGTGCGGTCTACTCCACGGTTCCCGGGATCACGAGATCGAACACTTCGGAATCCAGGATCGTCTCTCCGAAGTCGCCCACGCGACCCTTCACCGTGTAGGCTCCCGGCTCCACGGCATTCGGGATGAACACCTTGATCGTCGTCATCCACGTGCCCGGCGGGACCACGCGATCGAGATCCTTCTTCACCCTCCCGAGTGTGTGATGTGACGGTGGCTGTGTTGCCACCTGTCGTTGCTCCGGCTCGACCGACCGCCGAACGGCATGATATTCTGACACTACGGAATCAGGCAGCACCAGTCAAGGGAGTGTCTCACCGAGTGCGTGTCTGAGGGCACGAAGTGCCCGAGTTCGCGCATCGAGTGAGCCGAGGCATGGAACGGTCAGGCGTGAGCGTCTGAGCGAGCAGTGCACACCCTCCGACCTCCGAGCAGAGGAGACCATCCCCCGCCCACTCTTGCATGAACGCGGAAAACGCATTATATTGTGACACTTGGATTTCAGCCCATTCATGGACATCGCGCGCCGCGCCCGCCCGGGGAAGGCGCACGGACAGCGGAGGCAGGAGACATGGCGAAAGTGTGCGACATCTGCGGCAAGCGGCCGTCAACCGGCAACAGCGTGAGCCACGCGAACAACAGGTCGAAGCGCAGGTGGCTGCCCAACCTCCAGAGGGTGCGCATCGTCGACGGAAAAGCGACGCGGCAGGTCTACGTGTGCACGCGCTGTCTCAAGTCGGGACGCGTGGTAAAATCAGCCTGACGCCTCGTCCATCGCCCGCTGCCACTCTTTCCAGAGATCCTCCTTCCTGATGCCGTGATCGATGTGATCCCAGGGGAACCGCTCGTCACGTTCCCGCATCCTGTGGAGATAGCGGTCCCTGTCGAGCCCGGCTTCCTCCAGGACGCTCCGTTCGGGACGCCCCTCGACGACGGCCCGCGCGAGCGCCGCCCCCACCGCACGGTCGCCTCTCGCCACCAGAGCCTGGTACACCGAGGAGCCCACCGGCCCGGCCTTCAGGGCAAGCCGGCCTCGGAGAGCCCGCCTGACGGCGCCGATCTTCTTCCTGAGCACCGCCGGCCGCTCGAACGGGCTCCACTGGAACGGAGTCCAGGGCTTCGGTACGAAGGGTGAGAGGCGGACGGTGATGCGCGTCACCGCTCCGGCCGCCTTCACCTCGCCGGCGATGCGGAGCGACAGCCGGGCTATGGCCTCGAGGTCCTCGTCCCGTTCACCGGGGAGACCGATCATGTAGTAGAGCTTGAGACGCGGGAAGCGGGCGTCCCCGATCCTCCGGGCGGCGTCCAGCATGGCCTCCTCGGGCAGGTTCTTCCGGATCACCCGCCTGAGCCTCGCCGAGCCAGCCTCGGGAGCCGTTGTTATGGTGCGAACGTCTCCGCGCCTGAGCTCCCTGAGCACCTCCTCGCTCAGCCGGTCCATGCGAAGCGACGATGTCTGCACCCCGAAGCCGCAGCCGCCGGCCGCGCGTACCACACGCCCGAGGTCACGGTAGTCCGACAGCGAAGCTCCGAGGAGACCGACGTTCGCGGCTCCCCCTCCGATGCTCCAGAGCTCCTCTTCGATAGACTCCGCCGAGCGGTAGCGGACGGGATGATAGATCGCGCGCGCCGCGCAGAACCGGCAGGTCCGGGGGCATCCCCTGCCGATCTCGAGGAGGTAGGTGTCGCCGAAGTGGGATCCGGCGTCGACCGTCTGTGAGAGTGCGGCGCCCTGTCTGTCGAGCTGCCCGAGCGGAACGCGCGTGACCGGGCCCGGGACGGATGACACGTCACCGGCGGGAACGTAGAATCCGGGTTCTCCGCGGAGCGCCTCGATGAGCTTCTCCTTCGGCCGGCTGTGTGACGATGCGTCTTCGAGCGCTTCGAGGAACCGGGGCACGAGAACTTCCCCCTCGCCGATGAAGAACAGGTCGATCAGGGGGGCGAGCGGCTCGGGATTGATGAGGACGAGTGGTCCGCCGGCGATGACCACCGGGTCGCCGTCGGTGCGGCCGGTCCGCATGGGATCGATGCCCGAGGCCGAGAGCGATTCGACCAGGGACGGGAGGTCGTTTTCGAAGGCGATCGAGAAGGCGACGACGTCGAATTCGCCGGGGCGGCGCCCCGACTCGATCGTCCGCGGAGCGTCCCCGGAGCCGTCCCTATGATGGTAGGCCGTCTCGCAGAGCGCTCCCTCACGTTCGAAGAGTGCCCGGACGAGCCGGAAGCCGAGGCTCGAAGCGCCGACGTCGGGGGTGTTCGGATAGACGAGAACGACCTGCTGCATCATGTGCCGGATGGGGAAACGCTCGAGCCGCAGGCCCCGGCGAAGCTCGATACCGGGGGGGGCGGGAGCACGGGTGGATGGAGCCGGTTCAGAAGGGCAGATCGTCCTCATCGGCGGGCGGGAACGGATCGGTGTCCTCTCCGCCGCGCTCAGCTCCTCCCTGCCCCGGAGCTCCGCCGAGCATGAGCATCTGGTTCGCGACCACTTCGGTCGTGTACCGTTTCTGCCCGTCTCTGTCCTCCCAGGACCGGGTCTGGAGCCTCCCCTCGAGGTAGACCTGCTTCCCCTTCTTCAGGTAGTCCCGGGAGATCTCGGCGAGCTTCCCCCAGGTCACGATGCGATGCCACTCGGTCTTCTGCTCCTGCTGGCCTTCTCTGTTCGTCCACTGCTCGGTGGTGGCGACGTTGAAGGTAGCGACCGACGTACCCGACGGTGTCGTCCGGTACTCCGGATCAGCGCCGAGGTTGCCGATGAGCAGAACTTTGTTCAGCCCACGGTTGGCCATGGTACCCCTCCCCCTTTCCGGTGTGTTCCCTCCCCTGCCTCCCCGCATGCCCTCGGATGGTACTCGGTGATCACTGGTGCATCAGCAGTAAAAATGAGGCATGTTCCCCTGAAGTGCAAGGGTGTCCATGCCCCTTTCTCTCATCCACTCCCCGCACCGCATCCCGTCATGCACTTGATTTTCGCGGCTTCACGTCGAGCTCGTACTTCTTTCTCTTCTCGAGCAGCGTCTTCCTGTTGATCCCGAGTATCTGTGCCGCCTTCGTCTTGTTCCAGTTGGTGAACTCGAGGACCGTCCGGATGTGCTCCTTCTCGACCTCCTCGAGCGAGAGGCGGGTGATCCCGGAATCCTGTTCCCGCATCTGGACGATTTTTATCTGGAGGTTCTCGGGTTCGATCTCCTCGCCCTTCGCCAGCAGTACGGCCCGCTCCATCACGTGATCGAGCTCACGGATGTTGCCCGGCCAGTGGTAGGCATAGAGAAGCTCGAAGGCACGCTGCGAGATCTGCTTCACCGGCTTGTGATAGTTCTCGCTGTGCTTCTCGATGAACGTCTTGGCGAGAGTGAGTATGTCCTCTTTCCTGTCACGAAGCGGTGGAATCATGAGCGTCGTCTGGAGGAGGTGCTGGGCGAGGTCCTCGCTGAACTTTCCTTCGGTCGAGAGCCTGGTGAGGTCGGAGCGGGAGGAACAGACGACTCTCACGTCGATCGGATCCTCGATATCGTCTTCTCCTCCGCGCGGCACCTTCCCGCTGTTGATCAGCGACAGGAGGCGGGTCTGGCCCTCGCCCTGCAGCTGATCGACGTGTTCGAAATAGACTGTCCCTTCGCTGGCGAGGTCGACTTCCCCCGGTACGACGACAACCCGCATGCCCCTGCCGCCGGAGAGCCCTCCGAAGATCTTCCTGACCTGCAGGTTCTTCGGAACGATGCTCACGTCGACCTTGATGAACGGCTTGCGGCTCCTCGTACCGTTGTAGTGGATGCTCTTCGCGATGGTCTCCTTGCCCGTTCCGTTCTCGCCGTAGATGAACACGGGACGGTCGTTCTTGCTCAGCTGCTCGACCTCGGTGAACAGCGTGTGCATGGCGGCGCTGGTGTAACCCTGCCCTTCGATCGGGAGCTGCTCCTTGAGCTGCTTCCGGAGATTGATGTTCTCCTGTATGATCTGGTACTTCTCGATGGTCCTGTCGATCTTCAGCTTGATTTCGCTCTCGAGGATCGGTTTGGTAACGAAGTCCTCGGCGCCTTCCTTCATCGCCAGGACGGCGGCATTGATCGTGGCGAACGTGGTGACGATGAAAACGGGCAGCTGTGGATGCGACTTCTTCACGTTCTTGAGCAATTCGAGCCCGGTCATCCCCGGCAGGATCAGGTCGGCGATCACCAGGTCGAACTCATCCCGGTTGATGAGGTCGATCGCCTCTTTCCCGCTCGATGCCTTCGTGACATCGTAGTTTCTCTCTGAGAGGATCATCTCCAGGGAGTTGGAGATGCGTGGTTCGTCATCTACCACCAGTATCCGTTTTTTCATGGCGACCCCTCGCGCTGCGACGTGAAGGTGTTTATATTTACCCCGAAATTCCCATCTCTTTACAGGAATTATAGCAAATTTTCCTCACAAGGTCAAGCGTTTTCGGACGGGATTTGTAATCGGGCTCTCACCTCCTCCGGTCTCCGGTATCCTGTGGAGACCCGACAGCATACCCCATGATGTGGTATTTCAGGGATACACACTCTCACTTACCGGTGCGGATTTCCCGATGGAGTGTGTGACGGGTGACCGCTCGATCCTGTCGAGCGCAATTCCGTGCCGGTACAGCACCTGGAAACCCGCGCGCCCTCACGCTTCCGGTGGTTCGACTGCGGTCCTCTGGCGAACCGCGGAGTGTCACAAAAACTCATCAATATGTTGTGTTTGATCAGCAAAATGATACCAAATTTTGTTCTTTTTGTCAAGCTGTAATTCAATGGTATTCCGGAGTTATTTTCCGCGGTTTTGTGGCGTTCTACCTCATCCACTGGTACATGCGCTCGAAGCTCACCCGCTCGAGCAGCGCAATGGTGATGAAGAACATGACGAGCGAGGAGCCGCCGTAGCTGAGGAAGGGCAGCGGAAGGCCGATCACCGGAAGAAAGCCGGTCACCATGGTGATGTTCACGAAAACGTGTATAAAGATGAGCGTGACGATGCCCATGGCGACGAGGCTGCTGTATGCGGTCGGTGCATGTCGTGCGATCTGGAGCCCCCGTACGAGCAGGAAGTAGTAGAGGAGCAGAATAATGATCACACCGAGGAACCCCGTTTCTTCACCGGCGATCGAGAAGATGAAATCGGTGTGCTGCTCGGGGAGGAACGCCAGCTTCTTCTGGGTTCCTTCCAGGAGCCCCTTCCCCCAGAACCCGCCCGAACCGATGGCGACCTGCGACTGGATCTTCTGCCAGTCTATGCCGAGCGGATCCGACTCGAGGCCGAGGAATGCGAGCAGGCGCTTCTTCTGGTACAGCTCGAGGCTGTTCCAGAACGTCTTGTAGAGGAGGCCCACGCCGAGATTCGTCCCGACCACGACCGCGGCATCGAAGAAGAACGGCTTCCGCCGGTGGATGACGGTGACGAGGAACACGAGGAACAGCGTGAAGACGAGCGTCGATGACGACGCGGCGAAGCTGATCATGGGGCTTGCGAGCAGCAGCAGGTAGAGCGGCCTTGCGCCGGCCCAGAAGAGCATGGCGAAGAGCACCGGGATGAACACCGCCGCGGTACCCAGGTCCGGCTCGACGAGGATGAGCGCGGTGGGGACACCAGCGATCAGAATGGGAATCGCGAAATCGGTCAGGCGTTCGAGCCTTCGTTTCCTCGCGCTCAGGTATCTCGCCAGTGCGAGAACGGTGAAGAGCTTCGCCAGCTCGGAAGGCTGGAACTGGAACGAACCGAGCCTGATCCAGCGGTGGGGACCCGATCCCGGCAGCGCGAGGACGACGAGGAGCGTGATGATCGAGACGGCATACAGAAGGTAGGAAACCCGGCCGAGCACCTTCATGTCGACCCGCATGAAAGGATAGGACACGGCGAGCGCCACGAGGAACCAGACGAGCTGCTTCCTGTACAGGTGGATGTACGCGGAGGAGAACTCGAGCCTCCCCGAGGAATAGATGAGGAGTATTCCAATCAGAGTCAGGACCAGGCTCGTGAAGAGCGGCCCCAGCTCAGCCTTCGAACTGATCGATTGTGTCCTTGCCGGCATGGCTCTCTTCCGTCGTTGCAATGAGCTCCCTGTTGTTGAACCAGTGTTCGAGGATCCGGCCGACGACAGGAGCGGCGACAGAACCGCCGTGACCGCTCTCCTCCACGATGACGACACAGACGATCTCGGGCGCGCCGGATGGGGCGTAGCCCGTGAACAGGGCGTGGTCTTCCCCGTGCGGGTTCTCCGCCGTCCCCGTCTTGCCAGACACGCGGACGTCCCGGTTCCCCGCCCTGGCGAGGCTGCCTGTTCCCCGCCTGCCGTGCACCACTTCCTCGAGTGCCGTCCTCACGAGCTCGAGATCGACACTCTCGAGCAGCCGGACCGGCTCCGCCGGGGACTCGCCGCCTCCGGCCCTCAGGTGCGGCGCGACCAGGACGCCGCCGTTCGCGATGACTGCGTACAGGCGGGCGAGCTGGATCGGTGTGGTGAGGATCTCGCCCTGCCCGATGGAGAGGTTCATGATCACACCCCTGCCCCAGTTGGACGGACCGTAGTACCTGTCGTACCACTCCCGGGTGGGGATCAGGCCGGACACTTCTCCGGGCAGGTCCACACCGGTCTCCCCGCCCAGGCCGAGCAGGGAAGCCCCCCGCATCAACTCCTCGAGGCCCACTTTCACTCCGAGCTTGTAGAAGAACACGTCGCAGGACTGGGCCAGCCCCTGCACGAACGACACGTGTCCGTGCCCCTCCTCCTTCCAGCATCCGAACCGCCGCCTGCCGAAGTACATTCCGCCCAGGCAGGTGGCCTCGGGCGATCCCGTGTTGAACAAGCCCCTGGCCATGCCAACGAGAGAGGTGACCGTCTTGAACGTCGAACCCGGGGGATAGGCCGACTGCACGGCACGGTTGAGAATCGGGCTGGCGGGGTTCTGCGAGAGCGCCCGCCACTCGTCCGTGCTCAGCCCGATGGAGAGCCGGTTCGGATCGTAGGTGGGCGACGAGTAGAGCGCCAGGACTTCGCCGTTCCGGGGATCCATGCAGACGACGGCGCCCCGGTACTCCTCCGGGAAGAGGGCGGCGACCGCGAGCTGCAGATCCAGGTCGATGGTGAGCGTGAGCGTCTCTCCCGGCGTCGGCCGCTGGAGCTCCTTCCCTTCGAAAGGCCCTACTTCACGACCGATCGCGTCCACTTCGATGTAGGACGCTCCCCACCGGCCGCGGAGGATGCCGTCGTACTGCTGCTCGACACCCGCTCTCCCCACGTAGTCGCCCTGCCGTAGCGCAGTGCCCCCGGCCGCGTCGATCTCCCCCTGCGTCGCTCTTCCCACGTAGCCGACGAGGTGGGCGAGCGCAATTCCGTGCGGGTAGTACCTGAGCGGTTCCGACTGGATCTTGAGCCCCGGCAGCCGGTCGCGGTGCTCCTCGAGCACGGCGAGCGCCTCGGTGCTGACCCGCTCGAGCACCCGCACGGGGTGCCCCGCTGACATGCGGGCCCGGCGCGACAGCTTCTCGAGATCGATGTCCGCAGCGGGAAACATCTTCGCAATGAGAGAGAGCTGGCGCCGGATCAGATCGTCCGAGCCGGGCAGAAGCGACACGGAATAGAACGGCCGGTTGTCCGCGATGATCCTGCCCGTGCGATCGACGATGACACCCCGCGGCGGCATGAGCGGAAACACTCTCAACCGGTTCTCGTCCGACTTGAGGCTCAGCTCTTCGCTCTGGATGAGCTGGAACCTGACGAACACCAGAACCAGGAACAGGAAAGTCGCCAGCAGAACGAGGTGTACGACCTTCGATCTTCCTTCGACACCGGGGAGTTCGAATCCTCTCCTCATGGAAGCCCGACCTCGATACTATTTCGGTTCCGTTATCTCGGGACCGGCGAACTTGAGCACGGTCAGCACCGCGAGCCCGCAGGCCGCGGTGTAGAGGGACGAGCCGGGCGAGTAGAACAGGAGCCGCGGCACCAGACCCCCCTGACCCAACAGATACGCGTGAACCGTGACGAGGATGTCATTCATGTATTTCAGAGCCACGATGATGAGAAATACGACGGGAAGCGTGTGCAGGAACATCCTCGTCCCGATCCTTCCCGAGACGAATCCGACGATGACCTTGACGAAGGCGTTGACACCGAAGAACACGGGGACGAAGGAGTCCTGGACGACCCCGAGCAGAAATCCTCCCACCACCCCCCAGATCACTCCTCTCCCCAGACCAGCGAAAATCACCGAGAGGAGGATGAAGTCGGGAGCGATGACCTGACCGGTACTCCCATCAACATACGAAATCCGCTGCCGCAGGACAAGATGAAAGAAGAGGAGCAGCACGATCAAACCGATCGTCTTTCCGCGGGACATCATCGTTCTCCACCTCCCGCACCCTCCTGCCACAGCCACTCGAGCGTCCCCCGGGACCGCATGATCTTCGTCGTGTCCGGGTCGACGAAGCGCTCGTCGACAAGAACCGTCACCTCGAACAGCTTCGACAGCGACACGTGCGGCATCAGCGCCGCCGTCTTCTCGATGCCGGTCTGATCTTCGCGGACGCCGGTCACAACTCCGATCGGAATGCCCGCCGGATAGACGCCCCCGAGACCGCTCGTGACGACGTGGTCCCCCTCGATGATCGTGGTGTTCATCGAGAGGCCGGTGAGCTCGAGATTCCCCCCCGTCGACCGGAGGATGCCCATCTCTCCCCTCTCGGGCACCATGGCCGCCGCTCTGAACTGTGCGTGGGTGAACACCTGGACGAGACTCGTTCCGCCGTCCACCTCGATCACTTTCCCGACGAGCCCCACGGGTTGCATGACCGGCGAATAGACCGTGATCCCGCTCGAGCTGCCCTTGTCGATCAGGACAGTCGTCACCGGCTCGTTTGTGTTCAGGGAGATGACCCGTGCGGGCAGGAATCCGACGCCCTTCCGGTCACTGAATTCGAGAAGGCGCCGGAGCCGCTCGTTCTCATCGATGAGCGCCCGGGCCCTGCTGAGCTGGAGAGCGAGCTCGCTGTTCCTTCTCTCGAGCTCCTGGATCTTCTCGTTCATGTTCCCCAGTGAGGTCAGGGAAGCGGCGGCCCACTGCACCGGGCTCATGATCACGCGGTTGAAGCTCCTGACGTAGACGAGCTTGAACGACGCGGGAAGGGCCATGAGAAGGATGGACAGGATGAGGAAGAGGACGAAGACCGAGAGTTCACCGTGGTACCGGAGAAGGGATGGAAACCGGGCCATCGGATACCCTCGGAAACAGCCTCAATCGTTCGTGCTTTCCATGAGCACGCTCCTGTACCGTTCGGGGTCGTCGAGAATCTTTCCGGTGCCCCGCACGACGCAGGTGAGAGGTTCATCGTCGACGTGAACGGTAAGATTGGTCTCTTCCTGGAGAAGGATGTCGAGACCACGCAGCTGTGCCCCACCGCCGGTCATGATGATGCCGCGCTCGACGATGTCGGAGGCGAGCTCAGGCGGTGTCTTCTCGAGTGCGGTCCTCACGGCGTTGACGATGGAAGTGATCGGTTCCTGGATCGCCTCGCGGACTTCGCTGGAGTGCACCATCACCGTTTTCGGAATGCCGGTCACTATGTCCCGCCCCTTCACCTCCATCTCCTTCTCGTCGCCCAGGGGGCATGCCGAGCCGATCGTGATCTTGATCATCTCCGCCGACTGTTCGCCGATCAGCAGATTGTAATTCTGCCGCAGGAATTTGATGATCGCCTCGTCCATCTCGTCCCCGCCCTCCCGGATGGACGTGTTGCTCACGATTCCCGAGAGCGCGATGACCGCGATCTCCGTCGTGCCCCCTCCGATGTCGATCACCATGTTGCCGCAGGGCGTCTCGACGGGCAGGCCGACGCCGATCGCCGCCGCCATCGGTTCGGCCACGAGATACACCTCCTTGGCTCCCGCAGACTCGGCCGAGTCTCTGACCGCTCTCTTCTCGACCTCCGTGATGCCGGAGGGGACGCAGATGATCAGCTTCGGGCGGAGCGGGAGGAACCGGTCTTTCAGGACGGTTCGAATGAAGGTGGCGAGCATCTTCTCGGTGATCTCGAAGTCGGCGATCACCCCGTCCTTCAGGGGACGGATGGCGACGATGTCGCCCGGTGTCTTCCCGAGCATCCTCTTCGCCTCGTTCCCGACGGCCATGACCTTCCGCGACTCCTTCTCGATCGCGACGACGGAAGGCTCGTTCAGCACGATGCCCCTGCCCCTGATGAAGGCGAGGGTGTTGGCCGTGCCGAGATCCATGGCTATTTCACAGGAGAGGATCCTCTTCGACTTCAGGAATGAGAAAAACATTTCCGAATCAGCCCTCTGACGTGTTTTTGTCTCGTACATCATACCGATCCAGGATAAAAATACATGAAACGCCTCCTCATTTCAAGCATTTGGATTCACCGTCGAAATGAGAGTGCAAATTGCTTGCCACAAAGAGCCGTTTCCGGGGCCTGTGCCGGCCGTTCTCCCGGCGGGAGAGCGGCGGTCAGCCCCTCCTGGAGTGCTCGAACGGTGACTCCCCTCCAGCGAGGGGGAGGCGTCACGGTTTCACACTCTCCGTCTCGTCATTGCTCGTTCACGGGCAGCGACTCGTCCAGGCGGGCCTTGAGCTCGCCCGCGAGGTCCCTGAAGCAGCGTGCCCCGAGACTCTCGTCGTCGTACTCGAATATCGTCTGGCCGAAGGACGGACACTCGATGAGGCCGACGCTCCGCTTGATGACCGTTTCGAAGACCCTCATTCCGAACTTCTCCCGGAGGCGCTCGACGACTTCCTGGATGGTTCTGTTTCGTGAATCCACCAGCGTCAGGAGAATGCCCAGGACCGACACCTCGACCTTCATGGCGGTCTTCATGGTGGCGAGCTCCCTCGTCAGCTCCTTCAGGCCGCGGATCGAGAGAAACGACGGGATGGTGGGAATGATGATGCCGGTGGAAGCGGTGAGGCAGTTCACCTGGAGCAGGTTCATCCCGGGAGGCGTGTCGACGACGACGAAGTCGTACTCCTCCTTTACTCGGCCGAGGCTCCGGAGGAGAACCCTCTCCCTCCCCTTCACCGGCGCCAGGACGAGGTCCGCGTTGGCCAGGCGGAGACCGGAAGGTGCAAGGTCGAGATTCGGGGTCTTCGTGCGAACGACGACGTCGTGGATGTCGTGTCCGTCGAACAGCACGTCGGCCATGCTCCGGTCGAGCGACTCGGGTTCCCGGCCCGTGTAGATGGTCGCGTCACCCAGCGGATCCATGTCGACGAGGAGGATACGCTGTCCCTCGAGAGCCAGGCACGCGGAAAGATTGACGGCGGTCGTCGTTTTCCCCGTGCCGCCTTTCAGGTTGACGATAGCCAGCACCATCACGCCGTCCCGGTTCTTTCGGCCGCCTCACAGGAGCTTCTGGTGATCGGTGTATTTCAGACCGAATGCTTCGGCGACGGCCGGATGCGTCACCTTCCCACCGATGACGTTCAGCCCCAGAGACAGGGCCGGATCGTCGCTGCAGGCCTGTTTCCAGCCCTTGTCGGCGATCAGTCTGGCGTAGGGCAGCGTGGCGTTCGTAAGGGCCAGGGTGCTCGTCCGGGGGACGGCTCCCGGCATGTTCGCCACGCAGTAGTGCAGAACGCCGTCGATGACATACGTCGGATTGGAGTGTGTGGTCGGTTTCACCGTTTCGATGCAGCCGCCCTGGTCGACGGCCACATCCACGATTACTGCACCCTGCTTCAGCAGGGCCAGGTCCTCCTTCAGAACGAGCTTCGGCGCCTTCGCACCGGGGAGGAGCACAGCTCCGATGAGCAGGTCGGTTTCCGGCAGAATGGTCAGGATGTTGTGTCTGTTCGAGTACATCAGAAACACGTTCTCGGGCAGGACGTCGTCGAGGTAGCGGAGGCGGTCGAGGCTCACGTCGAACACGGTGACCTTGGCACCGAGGCCGGCGGCCATCTTGGCCGACTGGATGCCGACGACTCCCCCGCCGAGGATGGTGACGCAGGCCGGAAGGACTCCCGGCACGCCGCCGAGGAGGATGCCCTGTCCGCCCATCACCTTCTCCAGGTACTTGGCTCCCTCC
>CAZMKB010000034.1:0-14948 GCA_964566685.1 uncultured Gemmatimonadota bacterium
CACACCCGACGCCTGTGACGGGACCATCTGCTGGACGGCGACGGCCATCGGCACGTTCTCCTCGTCCTCCGCCAGGCTCTGGTCGTACATCATGCCGCGGTAGCTGAAGCGGCTCGCCACCACGCTCATCCAGGCGGCGACTACTCCGTCGTCGGGAGAGTTCAAAACGGTGCGAAACTGCCCCGCGAAGCTCGACCCTTCCCCGTCCTCTCCGGCGGCACTGGAGCGAACGGCGAAACCCATTCCCGGCCCGTGCTTTTTCCTCAGCTCGGCCACCGCCCGCGTGATCGCTCTCTCGAGGTCAGACGGCACGGAAGCTTCGGAGAAGAGCTTCTCGATCCCGGCGTCGTGCCGGTGGGCGGCGCCCTCCGGTGAACGTATTGTCTCGTCGTAAAGCCTCCTGATCTTCAGCCGGAGGTTGTTGTACTCGAGGAACTTCCGGTAGGCATGGGTCGTCACGGCGAAGCCCTCGGGGGTGGGCAGCCTGAGATGATTCCTGATTTCGGCAAGGAAAGCGTTCTTGCCGCCGATCAGATCGACCAGGTCGGAGCTCACCTGGTCGTAAGGGACGATGTCCCTCCCGTCGGGGACCCCTCCGCCGCCCTCCAGGACCTCATCCAGTGTGGCCTGAATCTCTTCGTGGCGGGAGAAGAGGCCCGTGTAACGATTTCCGCTCATGAGGTTCAGGCTGTAGATGACCCGGTAGATCTCTTCCGAGAGCCGGGCTGTGAGATTCCTGAGGTAGTTGATGTCGAAGATGTAATCGCCGCTCAGCTTGTCCTCGAGCTGCGCGATGAGCTCGAGCGCACGGTTGTTCCCTGCCAGAACCTGCTGAAACCTCTCGAAGAGAGCCCGGAACCGCTGGACGTCCCCGGATCTCCTTCTGCGAATGATCTCTGCCAGTTTCCCGAACACCACGAGGAACACTCTCTTCACGTTCACTCGATGCCGTAGCTGCGGTAATCGACCTGGACCCCGGATTCGACCTTCTCAACTCCGGGCACTCCGGATGCGATTTTCCTGATTTCGTCCGACTTCTCCCGGGACATGGATCTGCCTCGAATACTGACCGTCCCTCCGTCAGCCCTGACTTCGAGCAGCTCGAGGCGCATCTGCGAGTTCCTGGCGAGGGCCGCCCTCACCCTGCTGGACAGAAGGAGATCTTCGAGCTTTTTCCGGGACTCGGGTGTCGACTGGAATCTCGGCTGCTCGATGGCGTGCTTCACCATTTCGCAGACGAACTCGAGGTCGGTGTGCTGGAGGTTGAAGACAATGTCGTAGAGCTCCGGTGAGCGCCAGTCCCTGTCGTAGAGGAATCTGGTCCACTTCACCCTCTCCCGGTCTACTTCCCTGATTTTCTTCCTGGCTTCCTTCTCGGGGAGTTTGTAGTGCTGCATCGCCATCTCCACACGGTAGACGGGATCCGCCACGATGCGGGCTCTCAGCACGTGATCGATTCCCGCCAGCAGGAGGTGGCCGGCATGGCCGTGGTAGACAACGTCGTCCTGTTTCACATATTCACAAAGAGTCGTCTGGATGAACGTGAGGTATCTCTCACGTTCGAACTTCATTTTTTCGAAGATCGTAGGCCCTTTCTGGATCGCCTCGAACAGCTTGTGTTCCGGGACGCCGTATTTGTCGGCGGCTTCGATGATGACCTCCCGGCTGACGCATTGATAGCCCAGCCTCTCGCTGAGCATCTCGGCGAGCATCCTGCCGCCGCTCAGGGTTCCTCGGGAAATAGTAATGATAGACATTACATTACCTCTCAGTGGTTACGGATCAATTTCCCTCGGTTGCTTACCCGTGATTTTCTCCGCTATCGTATTGATCACTTCCTTCAGCCTGCTGATGCGAAACGGCTTCTGGATGACATCGGCCACCCCGGCCTGGAGTGCTTCACGCGTCACTTCCACGGTCACGAAGCCCGAGATGAGGATCACTGCCGTGTCGGGATGGAGTTCCTTCACGAACCTGAAGAGCTCCATTCCGTCGACCTCCGCCATCTTGAGATCCGTCACGAGGATGTCGTACCGGTGCGCCTCGAGGCGCTCCTTCGCCTGCCTGCTGTCAGTGTAGGTCTCGACGACGAACCCTTCCTTCTCGAGCGCGGGTTTCAGCCGGGTACCGACGATCTCCTCGTCGTCTATGATCATGATTTCCAGCTTATCGCTCATGTTCCCCATTCTCGAATGCAGCCACCGTCCATGATCAGCGTCTCCTTCCCACGAAGAGGAAACCGATCCCGAATCCGGCTGTGATCGCGACAGCGATCGCCAGGATCCCGTACCATGCAGCGTGTTCGTAGGCGAGCGACTTCACCAGGTGCGGAACTCCGGATTCCTCGACCAGGAGTGAAGCATTCCCGGAAGCGATGAGTCTGCCGTCCGCGAAACAGAACAATCGAACATCGTAACTTCCCGGAGAGATCACGGGAGGTATCGCGAGTTCGGCGGACACGTACCGCCTGCCGTCGCCCGAGTTGTGAAGAATTCTGGCCGTTTTCACACTGTAGGCCCCTTCGTGTTGCTTCAACATTATGAAATCGTCGAAATTGTCTCTCGAATCTTTTTCACTCTCGAACTGGATGGTGTCCCTGAATGCATCGTACCCCAATACCCACCGTTCGAGCACTTCCGCAGGAGCGAGCAGGGGAAGCTCTTCGGAAACCTGAAGGAGGTAGATGCGAGGAGCATGCCTCACGATGACCTTGTCGACGTTGAGCCACAGAAAGGCGAATCTCCCCTTTCGATTCAACTGCGTCTCCATTTCAGCTCCCTGCAGCTTGATCGCCACGCCCTCGCAGCGGGGAGAAACTTCCGCCCGAACCGCCATGCCGGTGCCCCGGTAGAACATACCCACCTCGATCACCCGGGGATCGATTCTGAGATCGACCTGATTTCCCTCCACCGACATCTGCGCGAACGAAAGATTTACCGTGCCTCTCAGCAGCAAGAAGAGAGCCGCAAGCAATGTGAAGTTCTTTCTCATCAGTGTGCACCGCTCATCGACAGCATGAGATCAGGCGGCAGGAGCAAGTCGACGGTCATTTTCAGCATCACGAGAAGGATGATCGAGGCCAGTATGATTTTCAGGTGATCGGCCTTCAGGCCGGAGCTGATCCGTGCACCTGCCTGGGCTCCCAGAGTCGATCCCACCAGGAGGAGAAGAGCCAGGATGAAGTCCACCGTGTGGTTGTAGTAGGCCTGCATGAATGTGATGTTGATACAGGTGAAGAGCACCTGGAACAGGCTGGTTCCGACGACGACGTGCATGGGCATCCTCAGCATGTACACCATGACCGGCACCATGATGAAACCGCCCCCCACTCCCATGATCGCCGCCAGGATTCCGACCAGGAGACCCAGGAAGAGCACTGTGACGATGGAGACGTTCACGCCTGATTTGGGAAATCCTGTTTTCCAGGGGAGGGCCCTGTTCGTGCGAGCGAACCAGGACGTCGACTCGCGAACCGGCCTGACCCGGGGAGCCTTACGTGACCGCAGGTTCCCCAGGCTCTCCTGGAACATGTATGAACCAATGATGAGGAGCATTACCACGTAGGTCAGCTTGATGAGAAAATCGGCGTTGCCCGCAGCCCTCAGAACCTTGATGATCTGCACTCCGATCGTACCACCGACGAGACCACCGACGAGGAGCAGCCCGCCCATCTTGAAATCAACGTTCCCGAGCCGCCAGTGGGCATAGGTTCCCGAGGTCGATGCGGCCACGATCTGGTTGGAATCGGTGGCGGCGGCCACCGTAGGAGGTATACCGATCATGATGAGAAGCGGTGTCAGCAGAAATCCTCCACCGACCCCGAAGAGCCCCGAGAGGAATCCCACAAGCACCCCGAGGCCCAGGGGAAGGATGATCGGGACACTTGCACCGGCGATCGGAAGATAGATGAATGGACCCATTGTTCTCCTGTCTTGTTTCGTTTAAAAACTCATCACCGGCAGGTCGCATTTGCTCCGGAAAACGACTCGTCGGAACAATGAGTCTGGTAACGGAGCACGATCGGCCACAGTCTTGCAATTAGCCCTTCTTCGAACGTTTACGAGCCTTCTTCGCCGCCTTCATGACCAGCTTGTAGATCTCCTCCATCCGAAAGGGCTTGAAGATGAAAGAGAACGCGCCGACCGCCTCTGCTTCGCGATAGGTCTCCGACGATCCGTAGCCGGTGATGAGAATCACTTCCGCAGGACTGTCGCTCTTCTTGACGGATACGAGCACGTCGATACCGGTCGGCCCCTCCATCTTGAAATCGGTGACGATGACGTCGAAATCCTTCTCCCGGATCCGCTCGAGGGCTTTGCCGGATTCGGTGAAGGTTTCAACGGAGACTCCTTTCTTCTCCATGTATTCCTTGAGTCTCTCGCAGACGATCGGCTCGTCGTCCAGAATCAGGACATCGATGTCGGTCATTACTGAACCTCCTCGTTAAATGACGGCCGGCCTCCTGATAAGAAGGACCCGCCATTCGGCTGATCAGGATATCTATGATGTTGGAGAGCAGCGGACAGGTCGGCTGCGACGGTTCGACGGACAGATCCTAACTCCCTTCTGCATTGTCCCGTTCACACTTCTGCTTCTAATCCCGAGGCCGGCAGCACCACGGAAAAAGTTGTCCCTCTGCCGACCTCGCTCTTCACGCTGATCGTACCGTGATGTTTTTCGATGATGCCGTAGCTCACAGACAGGCCGAGACCCGTTCCCCTCCCTACTTCCTTGGAAGTGAAGAAGGGCTCGAACACTCGCTCCAGATGCTCCTCCGGAATGCCCGTGCCGGCGTCCGTCACGTCGATCTGAACTGAACCATCGACGGAGAAACTCCTCACGACCATCGTACCTCCTCCGGGCATCGCCTGGATGGCGTTCAAAAACAGATTGAGGAAAACCTGCTGGAGATTGTGATGGTTCCCCTTGATGAGGGGAAGATTCTCTCCGAGCTCGAGCTCCGTCCTGACCGAGCTCAGGCTCATCTCATTGGCCACCAGGTTCAGCGTTCTCTTTACTACATCATTGATCGAGAGATCCTCGAAAATCTCCTCCTCCTGCCGGGCGAAGTTCAGGAGGTTCCTGACGGTCGAGCTCGCGCGCTCCAGCTGGATGAAGATATCATTGAGCATCTTCATCTTCTTCTCCCTGTCCCGGTCGTCGAAGTCCTCGATCAGGGCTTCGACGGTGAGGCTCGCATTGTTCAGCGGATTGTTCAGCTCGTGAGCGATGCCTGCGGTGAGCGTACCGACCGCCGCCATCTTCCTCGACTGGATCAGCTGCTCCTCCCGCTGCTTCAGCTGGAGTTGCATGTGATTCAGAGCGATGGCCAGGTTGGTAAACTCGTCCTGGTACCGCCTGGCCGGGGTGATGAGCCGGAAGTCTCCCTTCGCAATTCGCCGGGTGTATTTCTCGAAACGGCCGAAGGGGCGGAGGATCTGGCGGGCCATCGACATCGCCAGGTAGATTTCCAGGATCAGGATGAATACCAGGGCGGCGACTGCGATCACCATCGAGGTGTTCAGCCACGAGTGGATCCTGAGCCGCTCCTGGTCGATGACGTGTGACGCGTCGGCAACGATCGTCGCGCCGAAGTTCCTGAGCTCGGATTCGATGACGAGGCGTTCCTCGACACTGAGCGAGTCGGATGACTGGTTCAGTCCCCGGATCCTGTTCATCGATTCCTGGTAGCGATTCAGATTGTAGAGCATGTTGTTGTATGCATGCACGCCGATGATGCCGCCGAGCTCGTCTTTCATGTCGTGGAGGATCTTCGCGGCGTTCTCCGCATGAGTCAGAGCGTCATAGAGGTTCGTGCCGTAAAGGAAGAAGTTCTTCTCGAAACGGCGGGCCTGCTGGATCTCGAACTCGAAGTTGCCGGCTTTCTCGAGGAACCGCTGCTGTTCGTCCAAGTTCCTGATGAAGAGCATGGCGGCGACGGTGATGCCGCAGGTGATGATGAAGGTGAGGAGGAAGCCCAGGGCGATACGCAAACGGATACTGATTCTCGGGCGCTGGAGCAGCGCCCGCCGTACTTCATCTGCCTGTTCTTCGGAAATACCTGTGGGAGTATCCGGAATGCTCTCGGGAAGGCTGCGCGAAGACTCGGGCATTACTGCATTCGACCTTGTTCGAAATATTCCCTGGGCGACTCGGGGATACTCCTATAGTACTTGTGAGAGGGAAATTCCGCAAGGCACCGTATCGATCAGCGGGGATCGGCGGTCAGGCCGGTTTCCCGGTACTTGATGGAGAGGAAGTCCTGGTCTCCGAAGTCACTGTCTCCGGCGACGAACACGATTCCCCGGCCGTCGAGGAGCACGCGCTGTCCCCAGTCCTGGCCGTCGGCGAGGTTGTTGTAGATGGCGGTCCACAACACGGCACCGTATCGATCGAACGCGATGGTGACGATGTTCATGGACTCGTCGGCGTCATACGTCGATCCGGCGACATAAACCCGTCCGTCGTCGCCGGCGACCACGGAGTTTGCTGAATCGTGTGCATTACCGGGACCCCCGTAGCGCCTGATCCACTCGAGGGTGCCGCCGGCGTCGTACTTGAGCGTCGCGATGTCGTCTGACTCGTAGACCTCACCGCCTCCCTGGCTTCTGCCGGTGACGAACACGTTCCCGTCCCGGTCCACCGCCAGCGAGCGGGCTCCGTCCCATTCACCGATGGCGTCGTAGCGGCCGGCCCAGACCGGCTTCCCGTCCGGACCGTAGCAGACCGTGAGGAGGTCGTTTCCAGACGTGAGCGAGAAGATTTCACCCGTGACGACGACATCACCGCAGGGGTGGAGTGACAGATCCCGGGCAGCGTCGGCCAGCGATCCCCCGGCATAGCGGATCCACTCCCTCTCCCCGTCCGCGGACTGCTTGACGATCGCGAAATCATACGACGAGCCTTGGCGGTAGCTCGTACCTGCCAGGTAGAGCGATCCGTCGAAGGCGGCCTCGCTCAGCCGGTCGTCACCGCCTCCGGCGTAGCTGTGGCGGACGGTCCACTCGTCTACAACCGGCCCGGTGAGGGTGTGCTCCCCGATCAGGAAGCCGTACCCCTGCGCCCGGAGGGGGAACGGTGAGACGAAGAATGCGGCCGCCGGGAGGAAGAGCAAGAGATGACGTGCGCTCCGGGATTTCATGAATGCCTCGCTGAGAGAAAATCGAACGCTCACGCTGGTACCGGGCTTCCGGGTGTTGTGTGACAAACTCCCGGGACAACCTCGCATGTCTTCAGATGTACATCCAGGAGTATTCTACCACGGTTCGGGAAGAAAAGTCAATCACCGAGTTCGCCTCTTCTTCGAGGCGTTACCGGTGCCCGGGACGCTTGTCCGGGCGGTTCCGGCCCGACAGGGCTTCCACCGGTGAAGGTATCGATTTTGCAGCCCTTTGTCCTGCACGGAGGAGCCGCTCGGCCTGATGCGGGCTGACAGCGCTCTCCCGGAGTCTCTACCGTTGGACAGCTCCACTTCGAAATTGTATACTTAAGGAGAAGGTTCGAGTAATCATATCCCTTACCGTCTCACCGGGACCGCGGTCCCCGAAAGCACAGCGAGGTCATCATGCCGAGATCACGATCACTGAAAAACAAAGACCCCATCCCCATCGACGAGGCCGAGCGGGCACGGGCGAAGGCGGAGGAGCCCCGCATCGTGAGCACCGGGCCGACCACGACGCCCGACGTCTTCACCGATGAGTGGATCAGGGAGACGACGCACTTCACAGCCGACTTCGAGAAATACCTGGATATCCTCTGGAAGGTGAACCCGGAGTTCCACCAGATCCTCGAGAACGCCACCGACGTCGAGAGCGCCCGCGAGGCCATGTACACCTACCTCGAAAAGTGCGAGCGCAAGGTGTTCGAGATCGAGAATGATCTTCACATCATGGAGAAGTCCACCATCAGGGAGTGCGTCCGGGTGCTCCGGTCCATCTTCGGTCCCATCAACGAGAGCAGGAACGACTGCTACCCCCTGATCTACCTCTGGAAGCTCGCCCAGGGTCGGGTGGAGGAGATGAAACAGACCATCTCCACCGGGTTTCTCTTCGAGTTCATCCACCTCGCGAAGGGGATCACCGGCAGCTCCTACATCTACAAGGAAGCGGAAAAGCTGCCGCGAAAGACCGAGGAGTTCTACGAACTGAGAGGCCGAGAGGCCGGCATCTACCGTAGCGACCAGATGGACGACCTGGCCGCCTACATCAACAAATACTTCAAGAAGTACCCCTCCGGCCTGGAGGAGGACGTGGCCGTCTGGCGGAAGCGGAACAAGAGACGGGTCCTCGAGTACTTCGACGCCGAACCGGAAGACTGGCGGGACTACCAGTGGCATCTGAAGCACGTGATCAAGGATGCCGGCACGCTGAAGGAGCTGATCGAGATCACGAAGGAGCAGGAGCAGTCGATCGAACTCGCCGTCAAGCACAAAATCCCCTTCGGCATCACCCCCTACTACCTGTCCCTCATGGACAGGAAGGTGGCCCTCGGTTACGACTACTCGGTACGGGCACAGGTCATCCCGCCGCTCCACTATGTGAAGGAGGTCATCAAGCACAAGGAGGACCGCCACCAGACGCTCGACTTCATGGGTGAGCACGACACGTCGCCGCAGGACCTGGTCACGCGGCGCTACCCCATGATCGCCATCCTCAAGCCCTACAACACCTGCAGCCAGATCTGCGTCTACTGCCAGCGGAACTGGGAGCTCGACACCGTCCTCGACCGCCACGCCTACATGGGCAAGCGGGCGACCGACGCCGCCCTCGACTGGTTCGCCGAGCACCCGGCGGTGAGCGACATCCTCATCACCGGCGGCGACCCGGCCATCATGAAGGACGAGCAGCTCGAGCACATCTTCGAGCGGATCGCCCGGATGCCGCACGTGAAGCGGATCCGCTTCGGGACCCGGACGCCGGTCGTCCTGCCGATGCGCATCAACAGCGGATTCCTGAAGCTCCTCAAGCGGTTCCACAAACCCGGCAGGCGCGAGCTCTGCGTCGTCACCCACTTCGAGCACTCCTACGAGATCTCCGAGGACACGCTGGAAGCGGTGCAGAAGATCAGAAAGCTCGGCATCTCGATCTACAACCAGCAGGTCTTCACCCTCAACAACTGCCGGCGCTTCGAGACGGCGAAGCTCAGGCGGGACCTCCGGGTGATCGGCGTCGACCCCTACTACGTGTTCAACATGAAGGGGAAGGACGAGACGCGCGACTATCACGTGCCCATCGCCCGTCTCATGCAGGAGCGGAAGGAGGAGGCACGGCTACTGCCGGGGATCGACCGCACCGACGAGCCCGTCTTCAACGTGCCGCGGCTGGGGAAGAACCACCTCATGCGGTGGCAGGACCACCGGCTGGTGATGATCAGGCCTGACGGCTCGCGGGTGTACGAGTTCCACCCCTGGGAGAAGAACATCCAGGAAGCCTCGACCTACCTCTACCAGGACGTACCGATCTTCGAGTTCCTGGAGGAGATGGAGCGCCGCGGCGACGACAAGCAGGAGTACCGCACGATCTGGTACTATTTCTGAAACGTTATCGAGATACCGCGAGAAAACAGAAAACCCCCGGTTCTGTCGGGGGTTTTCGCATGATATCGCCCGGGGGGTCAGTATTGGGCGAATGATCTGCTTTCCAGCTGCTCACAGGCTTCGAAGTGTTCCGCTCCGGTACTGATGGTACACGACAGATGACCGCTGAACACGTAGGTGACGACGATGACGAACATCACGATCATGCTGATCCGGAAGAGCGTGTTCGATTCGATCCTTTCGATGATCCCCTCTTCCCTGTATGACTTCCTGCCCGGTGCCACTGTTTCCTCCTGTGAAGCAGTCGTAACGCCCGAGCGGGCGATCCGGTCGTTAGTTACTCTCTCAGAATCGCAGACCGCTGCCGATGCTGAACCCGCCGACGTTCAGGTCGTTTTCGATCATGTCCGGACTGAGCGACACCGAGGCGTGAGCGTACTTCACGTCGAACACGAGGGACGCGTGCCGCCAGACATCGACCTGGAGACCCCCCACCATGTGGAAACCCATTTTGTTCAATGAGGCGGAGTCGCCGGCCGATGATCCGTCGATGAAATGAGCACCGATTTCCTCCCTGATGACGTAGATTCCTACCCCGGCCCCGAAATACGGCCTGAACATCCTCCCTGGCGAATCCTTGATCATACGGTACATACCGGTGAAAGTGATCGGGACGACCGTCACGTCGGCGCTTGCGGACGAGACGTATCCCGCAGGATCATACACATAGGGCTCGCCGCTCTTCGCGTACCGCTGGATACCGAAAGCAGTACCGAATCCGCTCCTCTTCCAGATGATCAGCTCACCCTCGACGGCGGGCCCGCCGCCGTACATGTCCTTGATCACTTCCTCGCTGGGAGAGAAATAGACGAGCTTGATCCCGAAGTCCACCTCGGTTTCAGGAACGCGGTACTGTTCGAAACCTATCTTCTCTGAACTTCTCATATCATTCTCCGGTTCTGGTGAGGGAGACCCGGAAAACGTCTCGAGCTGGTTGTCGCGGCAGAGCATCCTGACATCGCCGGTGTCGTAGACGAAGAGGTTCCCGTCCTTCGTCTGAATCTTCACCCGGTCGTTGGTATCGTCATCGACGATCTGTCCCCGGATCACCGATCCGTTGTGGAGGAACACGATGTCCTCCACGGGTTCCTGGGCCGAAGCCGGGACACTGGCGGTGAAACAGAAGAGTGCCGCACTGATGAGAGCCGCCACTTTCGGATTCATCTGACCCCTCCTTCTCTTGTGGTGAACCGCCTTCAGGCCCCGGGTTCCTCCCGGCCGGCCATCGGGTATGCTCGGGAGTCGCTTCTACCTCGTATGTGTAGGGAAGAGGACGGATCTAACGCGGATATTCAGACATGGAGGATTTACAGCAGAGAGCTTCGGATCGAGAAACAACCGGGGAGAGAAAACAGCGAGCGCCTCGAACCGGCGAGCCCGAGGCGCTCAACTGATTGAAGGACCGGTTTTCAGCCGTCAGAATGGATACACCGTCCGGGTGGTGAGAAGCTCCCCTGTGTCAGTATCCCAGGCGTTGATCCGGCCGACGATCCAAGCATCGTCCGGTTGACCTTCCCAGGTAATTCCCACGAGCCATCCCCCCCTGATCGTTTCGTCGAGTTTGTCGAGACCGGTGTGTCCGAAATTGAAGCTGTAAGATCCGAAGGGTGGGATGGGATACCCCGAAATCCCGTTCCACGTGTGATGGGTTCCGTCAGGTTCGATGAGGTGGACAAGGCCGAGAACGATCGACTGTGAGAAGCTGGAGTTGTATATCACGAAGGTTGTTCCGGTATGCATACCGTTGGAGGGATTATCCTGCCATGAACCTTCGATGATCCGGTAGCTGATGCCTTCCTCTACCGGAATCTCCATCCCTCCCTGTACACTCGAAAAAAGCAGGACCTGAAACAGAGCAACAGAGAAGACTGCCACCAGAACGAGCGATTTCCTGTTTTTCATCTTTTCTCCTTTCGGTTGGGACGTACGAAAGGCGTAACGGTTCACCACACCGTGACCGCGACCTGATCCAGGTAGGTCGCATCGGGAATCCCGTTCATGTCGTCATCGACTGCGAAGGAGAACCTGTATTCACCGGATGGCAGGTTCGACATGTTCAGGACGGACGTGGGCGGAACGAAGCGGAGCGGTCCGCCGTATGTCCTGCGGGGAACATTCGATCGCACCCAGCCTTGGTTGAGCGTGTACCAGTAGTAACCGCCGAAGGGCGGAACAGCCACTATCCACCAGTCGGCATTATTTCCCGCCTGGTCACCCGGTTCGAGTGCGACGGTGATCTCGAGCGGATCATATCCTGACATTATGAGCGGACCGTCAGAGCCATTTGCCTCGATGTCGGGAAAGGGAAACGTCTCGACTCCCACGAACGAGATGTCATCGACGTACCAGCCGGGTGAGCTTCCGTAATAAGAGGAATCCAGGTAGAAAGCGATCCGTATCGTGGAACCGGCATAGTCGGAGAGGTTCACATAGACCTGTGACCAGTCGACACTGATCCCGGTGAAGGGACCCAGTACAGTCTCCCAACCACCGCCTTCGACCGATACCAGAATCCAGCCCTCATCATCCCCGTAGTAACCTGACTCATAGAGGTTGTGCCAGTGCCAGAAGTACATGCCGGCCACCATATTTGAGCCAGCCGGGAGGCTGATCTCGGGACTGACCAGGTAAGCGTCCGTCAGTCCGGGATAATTTCCGTTCAATACCGTTCCCGCACACTTTACTCCGGAATGGGCTGAATCCGGCCCGACTGTGGGGTCACCGACTTCCCACAGCCCGTTGTCTGCACTCCAGTCACCGAAGCCGTATTCGAAGTCCTCTGGCGATCGGAATGTGACCGGACCGCTCACGACGGAGACGTCATCGATGTACCAGCCCAGGTCGTTGGAGAATGTCCCGGACCAGAAGTAGAAGGCAATCTGGATCGTGGAGCCCGCATATGACGAGATATCGACGGAGACCAGGGACCACACCTCACTCCAGCCGGAGATGTCTCCCCGGAGGGTGACCCAGGTAACACCGCCGTCATCGGAGACCTGGATTCGGCCCTTGTCGAACCCATAGTAGTTGTCCTCATAGATACGGAACCACTGCCAGAAGCGCACATGAATGTACTCTCCGTCGCCGAGCTCCGGGAGCGTTATGAAGGGGGAGATGAGCCTCGTGTCGGAATTGCCCGGATAGTTCCCATCGAGGTTCGTCCCGGCACATTTTACTCCGGAATGACATACAGCCGGGCCTACGGTCGGTACATCGATGTTCCACAGCCCGTTGTCTACCCACCAGTAACCCCACCCTGACTCGAAATCGTCCTCAAAGACGACTTTCGGCCTCGAGCTCGACGACAGTACCTGAGAGTAGCATAGTTGAAGAGAGCGCCAGCAACATGAACAAATTCGATGACGATTTCATCTGAACACCTCCTCGTTCATACACAGATATTTTCGATCGAAGATTTTCGGGTTGAGCGATTCGCAAAACAGTTTCATCACCTCTCAGCAGGATACAGCATACCACGGCCTACTTACTTTGTCAACTCGATACCAATCGAACCCGGCGAGGATTTCAGGCCTCCCTTCCACGATGAACTCACCGGCTTCCCCGGGTGACAGAGTGATCCGCAGAATCTCCGAGTACTCCGTTCGTCTCTCCCGTGTAGGAGAAGCGTGAATTCTTGCACCTGGAATTCTCCCCCATCGTGAATGTGCTCGATTTTCAGGTTGACAGAATGAGGTGTCCGCTGTAGTATGTCGTTACTGCTCCAGAAGTTACTCTGACACTTCCCCGGGGACATCGATGACGAATCCGTTCTTCGAGAAAGCCAGAGCCGGCGACAGAGCCGCCGAAGAATGGCTCTTTCGTCAGGTTCATGCGAGATTTCGCGTGTTTGCTACACGAAGAATAGGGGAGGAGCATGCGGAGGACATTGCTATGGAAGCATGCAGAATCGTCCTCGAGAAATACAGACAGGAAGATCTCGTGATCGCCAACTTCGATGCGTGGAGCCATGGGGTTCTGAAGAATGTGATCAGGAATTTCTTTCGGACGAAGAAGACGTCCGAAAGGTTCACGGAATTCGAGAATGGCGACCGGAAACACAACCGTGACACCGGAGAGTCAATGGAAACGATGCGACTCGAGCTCCTCAGGTGCCTGCGGAAGCTGCTTCAGGTGAACCCCCGCTATGCACGGGCTCTCGTCCTGTCGGGGCACGGATTCGACGCTGCCGAGATCAGCCAGAAACTGGCCGTCAGCAGAAACAACCTGTACACGATCTTCAACCGGGCCCGGTCTCTTTTGAAAAAATGTCTGGAAGAGTGAAGAGGAAGCTAGAACATGCCCGACTGTACTGATCCGGAAATCGGTGCCCTTCTCCACGCATACGAGCTCGACGTGCTGCCGGAAACAGAATCCGATCGCTTCGAGATACACGCCATGAGCTGCGACCACTGCTTCAGGGAAATCGAAGGATTCCAGAGACAGGCGGCGCTGCTTCGCTCGGATCAGGAGATACGTCGACTGGCGGGTGAGTTCATACCGGGAACAGGTGTTCCAGAGAGATTTCTCGACCGGTTGAAACGCTACCTCTGGCCCGACGTGCCACTCTTTTTCAGGCCGGCGGTCATCTACCTTTTCCTTCTCTGTATTGCTGTTCCATTCTACCTCCTGCTGCAGACCGTGCCACACGAGCACATCAGACCGGTCAGCACCCATCACCTCACGGCAGACAGAGCCCCCGGGGAACCCCTTTCTCCGGGCGAAGACGAGGATATCATCATTTCCTTCCATCTGAGAGAAATCCTTCCCGGAAAAACCTACCACCTTGCACTCGAGAGGCGAGACGGGAAGATCGTCTACGAGAACGCCTCGTTCACGGGATTCGACGAATTCGGTACAGGCCGGCTTCTCCTTCCTCCGGGAACGCTGGAACCGGGTGACTACATGCTGACAATCGCCGATCCGGATCGCAAACCGCCCGCAATTCTGCAGAATTACCATTTCACCGTCAGCCGGTGATCGCGCTTTACGCACTTACCGAAACCTTCTCTCCCCCGGAATTGCTGCCGGTTGCCTTTTCCCACGAATCCGTGTAGACTTCGGTGATCATGTCCTGACAGTCAATCAATCGCCGGCTTACAGATGACTGATATGCCGGAATCCCATTAATCGGCGGAAAACCTGATCAGGGAGTGAAACATGGCGGGAAGGACCGCATGCGGAGTTTGGATTCTGATCATTCTCTCGTTTCAAATCGCACCTGCGTATTGGATACTCCCTGATTTCCAGAATGACACGCCGGCCGCAACCGGGAGCGTCCCGGACGACTCGACGGACATCGAAATCCTGGCGTTCCTCGAGCAGGCCAACTCCTTCATCCAGAGTGGTGAGCTCG
>CAZMKB010000034.1:14958-18973 GCA_964566685.1 uncultured Gemmatimonadota bacterium
AGCCGACGTGCGACACATCTCGTCCGGTCGAGCCATGGTGAACAGGACACCCTGTATGCTTCGGCTCTCACGGTCATCGGAGCAGCTCACTACTATACCGGTCAGTACGCGGAGAGCGAATCCGCCTGGAGGAAGGCAAAGAAAATACGGAACAATCTGCTCCCTGAGAACCATCCGGACAGGGCGAGGAGCCTGACCGACATGGGGGTTGTTTCCCTGGCGAGGGGGAAAGTGACCGATGCGGAAATGTTTTTCAGGAAAGCCTTCGAGTTCAGGGGAAAGTTCCCACCATCCGACGACAGGGATGTACTCATCAGCATGTAGAACCTGACGGGTCTGCTGCTCCTGAACGGCAAATACGGCGAGGGAGAGGAGCTCCTGAGGAGAACAATCCGCCTGACGGAACAGCTGTACGGGAAGGACGATCCGGAGATGGCTCTGACACTGCTCAACCGGGGACTTCTTCTCTACTATCAGGGCAGATACGTCGAGGCGGTCGAGGTTTTCAGGCGTTCGCACGCTCTCCTTTCCCGCGAATTCGGAAATGAACATCCTGCTCTTCCGGTCATCCTCCACAACCTGGCGAACACCTACATGATTCAGGAAGAGTATGCCGAGGCGGAATCCGTCTATCGAGAAACCATAGAGTCGAAGAAACAATTATACGATCCCGACCATCCGGAGATTGCGATCACGCTGTCCCATCTCGCTGAGATCCACCGCTTGAGGGGAGAATTCGCGAAAGCGGATTCACTGTTCGAGACCGCGACCGGGATACTCGAAAGAGAAGGAGGGTACTACCTCGGCACCTGCCTGACGTCTTTCGGGAACTCCCTGTACGACCAGGGTCGGTATTCCGAGGCAGAACAGCTGTACGTACAGGCTCTGTCGATCTGGGAGAACACACTCACGGCGGAAAATCCCCTCATTGCAGAGGGCCTCGGAAACCTTGCCCGCTGTTCCTGCGCACTCGGCAACTATACTCAGGCCCTGCGCTACTTCGAGAGGCGGCACCGAACCAGACAACAGTTCATCGAATCGGTGTTCTCTTACGCCTCGGAAGATCAGAAGCTCCGCTACATCAGAACCTATCCGGTGGTGGATCAGTGGCTCCTCTCCTTCGCTCTCCTCGACCCGTCCGAGGAATCCACCAGGGCGGCGCTCGATATGGTCATCTCGGCGAAAGCGCTCGTCGTCGACGCACTGGCGGCGGAACGGGCGGCCGCCTACTGCTCCTCCGACAGTTCGCTCCTCGACATCACGGCTCGGCACAGAGATCTTTCGGGGGAAATCGCCACCCTGACGCTCGAAGGTACCGGGATGTACGAACCGGATGTCTACCGGGAAAGGCTGAAGGTCCTCCATGCTGAGAGAGATTCGCTCGAGGTCGAACTGAGCCACCGCTGTTTGCACTTCCGGGACGATATCGCGGGCCGGGATTTTTCTTCCTCCGACTTGATGGAGGGCATGCCGGATGACGGTGTGTATGTGGAATACGTGATGTGCGAACCATACGACTTCACGAGAACGGGAACCGACGAGGCCAGGCATGGTTCTTCACGATATCTCGCCTTCACCCTCGATCGTGAGGGGACCGTCATCCTGCACGATCTCGGTGACGCAGGAACAATCGACAGTCTCATCCTCACCGCACGATACATGATATCCAAAGCGAAGCAGGCCGCCCCGTCCCCGCATCTCGCCTCGCTCGAGAAGGATCTCGCTGCTGTCACGGGAAATCTTTACGGGCTCGTGATCGGACCCCTCGAAGCTGAAATCGGAGGGAAGAGAAATGTGTACGTGTGCCCCGACGGACAGACCAACCTCCTTCCGCTCGAGATACTCCCCTGCTCGGGTGAGACATACATGATCGAGCGGTACTTTATCAGCTACCTCTCGTCGGGGAGAGACTGGCTGAGATTTCAGGAAGACCAGAGCGATGAAAAAACGGCGATCGTACTCGCCGATCCGGATTTTTCTTATGAGACCGGTTCCTCCGGGAGATACGGGTCGGATTCGATCACCCGGGGCGTCCCGGGCACCGAATCCGCTGCTCCCACGCGGGAGGCAAGCAGCTGTTTCGAGAGAAAATTCACGCCGCTGCCGGGCACGCAGAGGGAAGCAGAGACGATATCAGAAATGCTGACTGAATTGGGAGGATTCCGCCCGGATGTCTACACGGGGAGGAGAGCTCTCGAAGAGGTCGTAAAAACAGTCGACTCATCTCCTCGGATCCTGCACCTCTCCACGCACGGCTTTTTCTGCGAAGATGTGGACAGTGACGAGCAATACCTGCCGGAAAATCCGCTTCTCAGATCAGGGGTCGTCCTGGCAGGAGCCAACCATGCTTTCGAGGACCGCAGGGAAGAGAACGGAGTCCGGGAAGACGGTATTCTGACGGCGTTCGAAGCGTCGGGATTGAACCTAGCCGGGACAGAGCTCGTAATCCTCTCTGCCTGCGAGACGGGGATGGGGGAGGTCGTAAACGGAGAAGGCGTCTACGGACTACGCCGCAGCTTTCACTATGCCGGTGCCGAAGCCGTCATCATGAGCCTCTGGAAGATACCCGACGTCGAAACGTCACAGATCATGATGGAGTTCTACGAACGCTGGCTGTCGGGGGACTCGAAGAAGGAAGCGCTCCGGCATTCCGCACTTGCCGTACTCAGGAAGTATCGGGAACGATACGGCTTTTCCCACCCGATCTTCTGGGGCGGATTCATCCTGGCTGGCGACCCCCGCTAGAACGTGTGGCGGAGGCCCAGCTGCACGCGGCGGGGGGTCGTGAACACCCTGCTCGGCTCGCCGAAGCTCTCTGAGGTGAGGGTGTTGAAGTAGTAGTTGCCGAAGTTCGAGGTGTTGGTGATGTTCAGCACGTCGACCAGGAGCTCTGTCGTACCGTAACGGCCCACCCGAAACGATTTCGAGAACCGCACGTCCCACTGGAAGGTCCAGTCGCCCCGCTCGGAGTTCCTGCTCACTCCTTCGGGCATGTCGTTCCTGAGACCGTCGCCGTTCTCGTCCTGCCCGGTGAATATCGAGTAGGGGCGCGGTGATTCGATGAGCAGGAACGAGTTCACCTCGAACGCCCGGAACCAGTCGGTCAGAACGCCGGCGGCGATGGTATGCGTGGCGTCGTGGCGGCTCGGCCCGTACTCGACTTCGGCCAGCGGCCGCAGGTCGTCCTGGGGCCTCGTCGAGAATCCATCCTGTGAGCCGTTCGTCCGGGCGAGAGTGTAGGCCACCCGGGCCTCGGCCATGTCGGCGACGCCGGTCTTCATGTGCAGGTAGAGGGCGTCGTAGCGCGAGGTCCCGATCGACTCCAGCACCTCGATGTTGCCGTAGTCGTTCGACAGGTACCGGCCTTCCTCGGTCTGGAAGTTGATGTTTCTCATCTTGAGCTCGTTCCGGCCGAGTGCGTTCACGTAGTCGACATCGAGCGAAGCCCGTTCCCAGAGCGGCAGTGTCACGCCGACCGAGGTCTGGTGGGTGTAGGGCATCTCGAGGGCGGGCGGCAGGTAGGTGAGGTTCGACCCCCTGCCACTCGGGTCATAGAGCGCCAGGACCGAGTCGGGGACATCGCCGGGGCCGATCGTGGGCCTGACGATGATGTAGCCGAGGCGCGGCCGCGGCTGATTCTGCAGCAGCATGGACCGTATGAAGAGGTCGTACACCGAGTCGTAGTAGATGCCGTATCCTCCCCGCACGATCACGTTTCCGCTGCCGGTCAGGTCGTAGCTGGCGGAGATACGGGGAGCGACGTTGTCGAGATCGGGCTCGAGATCGCTGTAGCCGCCTGAGAGCCCCAGCTCGGGAAGGCCGCCCCCGGCCAGGGTGTCCTGCAGCTGGTCGTAGGACTCCCGGATGTAGCTCACCGACGGTGCCAGCGGGTAGTCGGTGAGAAGCCCCGTTTCGAGGTCGTAGCGCGCACCCAGGACGAGGCGCAGCCGGTCCGTGGCGAGCCACTCGTCCTCGGCATAGGCCGACAGGACGCCGCGGTGGAACGCGGCCAGCG
>CAZMKB010000035.1:0-17357 GCA_964566685.1 uncultured Gemmatimonadota bacterium
ATTCATCGAAGCGGAATCCGGAGACGAGGAACCGCTGGCGGAGGACGCAGCCCTCTCCCCGTCGGACCGGGATCGGCTGGCCGCACTCGGGTACGTGTCCGGCGCCCCACCCGATCCCGACCGGGTTTCCATGGCCGATCCGAAAGACATGATCGATTATCACGAAATGATCAACCACGGCGAGCAGGCCATGGAGCAGGGAGATTTCGAGCGGGCGCTCGAGCTGTTCACGACAGTGGTCAGTGCAGACTCGACCAACGCACTCGCCCGGAACCTGATCGGGATGGTCTACTATCAGCGGGGCGACACGACGAGGGCGAGGACGCACTTCCAGAAGGCGGTGGAGATCAATCCGGGGCTTTCCGATGCACATCACAACCTCGGGAACATCTATTTCCACCAGGAAGACTATGAACGGGCGGCCCAGTACTACGAGAAGGCGATCGAGCTTTCGCCGGGCGCCGGGGAGTATTACATCGCTCTCGGGCAGATCTACGCCCGCTCGGGTGAAAACCTGAAAGCGAGATCCGCCTACCGGAAGGCGATCGACATGGGATACGCATCGCCTGAGCTGTTTCTCGCGAACGGGACCATGCTGTCGAGACTTGGACGATACCAGGAGGCCCGGGAGAGTTTCGAGCAGGCGCTCTCCCTCGACCCCCGTTCACGGGATGTCTACAACGAGTACGGCAACCTTCTGGACGGGATGGGGAACCTCACTGAGGCGGCGACCAAGTACCGGCAGGCGGTCAACATCGATCCGGAGTATGCCAAGGCCCGCTTCAATCTCGCCCGCGTCCTCCTCAAGATGGACAGAGAGGACGAGGCTCTCAGGGAGCTCCACAGGGTGACGGAGAGCGAGCCGAACCACACCGGTGCCCACTACCTCCTCGGGCAGATCTATTTCCGGCGTGGAAACGGGGTCCGCGCGAAGGAGCACCTGAGCCGGTTTCTCGATCTCGAAACGGAAAACGAAGCGGCACGGGATCAGGTCCGGAGTCAGCTGGCGGAACTCGGCTGATCGTGCCAGAGCAGACACGAAACGACCTCAACACTCAGCGGAGGAAAATATGGGCAAGACGGAGGAGCATCTGAAGGCGGCGTTCGCCGGCGAGTCGCAGGCGAGGAACAAGTACACCTTCTTCGCGAAGGCTGCGAGGAAAGAGGGTTACCACTACATTGCCAGGATATTCGAGATCACGGCGAACAACGAAATGCGGCACGCGAACGACGAATACAACCTTTTAGGCGGCGTGGGGGACACGAGAGCGAATCTCGAGTCCGCCATCGAGGGAGAGGACTACGAGGTGAAAGACATGTACCCCGAGTTCGCCAAGGACGCCGAGGAGGAAGGAAACAAGGAAGCCGCCCGCCTTTTCAAGCAGATTACGAAGATCGAAGCCGAGCACCGCGACCGGTACCGGAAGCTGCTCGAGATGGTGGAGAACGGGACGGTGTACAAGCGGGAGAATCCGATCAAGTGGAAGTGCAGCGTGTGCGGCTATGTTCACGAAGGCACGGAGCCTCCACCGAAATGCCCATCCTGCCAGCACCCGAAGGAATACTACGAACCGGAAGACATCTTTTTCTGACAACCGGCGACATGGACGACGTCCGAGCGAGAGGGAACGGAACACGGTTCTGTTCCCTCTTTTCGTTTCAAACCTTCCGGCTCCGGGAGCCGTCTCAATGACGAGAACGATGACGGCCCGCGGCGCACGGGAGGGGGAATTCGGTTGCACGGTACGGGGAGATCTTCTGTGATCGACACACTCGACCCAAACCCGGTCCGGGATGACGGGATGAATTCGCTCGTCAGGGCGGCGCAGGACGGCGACAGGGCCGCATTCGAGCGAATCTACCGGGAAACCATGCCGAGGGTTTATGCTACTCTGCCATCGACTCGTCGCCGATCCCGGGCTCGCGGAGACACTGACGCAAGACACGTTCGTGAGGACCTGGCAGAAGCTCCACCTGTTTCGCGGCGAGGCGAAGTTCACCTCCTGGCTCCACCGGCTGGCAGTGAACGTGGTCATCGAGAACCTGAGCGGCTCGCCGGCGGGACGGTCAGCGGCGGGATCGAGCTGCGGAAAGCAGGTGGCGACGTAAATGCCGAGACCGTGAGCGGAGATGTCAGGATCGGGGGCGGCAGCGTCGAGAGGCTTCGGGTGAACGCGTTCTCCGGCGACATCGAGGTGGAGGCTTCACCGGCGAAGGGCGCTTCCTTCGTCCTCGATTCCCACAGCGGTGACATCACGCTCCGGCTTCCAGGAGACCTCGATGCAAAGGTCGCGTTCAATTCCTTCAGCGGAGACGTCGAGAACGAGTTCGGTCCCGGCGCACGGTCCACGTCGGACTACGGACCGGGAAGAGAGCTCGAATTCACCAGCGGGTCCGGCGAGGCCTCGATCAGGATCAACACCTTCAGCGGAGACACCAGAGTGCTCAGGAAGTAATAAAATCCACGCCCGACGAACGAACAGGCGCCCCATCGCTCCCGATGAGGCGCCTGTGTTCTTTGTCCCCGGCCGGAGGATTGCCCGGCGGCCGCACCCGAACCGGTCCACCCGGAAGGGTCAGGGCTCTATGACGATGAGCACCGGGTTCGAAGCGAAGTCGAACCCGTCCGACAGGGTGAATGCGAATGCCAGGCACTTCCCGACGTGATCGGGGCTGATGGGTCCCGGCACACTGAGCGTCGCCGTGGCGCTCCCCTCCCCGTCGAGTGTTCCGCTGAAGTTCTGGAACACTGTACCGTTCAGGTGGTCCAGAATAAGACGTGAGAGCTGATCGAAGTTGAGCGGAATCGTTCCGCCTCCCGGGAGCCGTGTTCCGGGATACACCCCGCTCATGCTCCCGCCGACGATGTAGTCCCGCCCGGCATAGGCCGCACCGGCATCGAGCGTGAAGGTGACGATACCTCCTTCGGACGCCGAGAGGGTGTATGCGTCGGCCCAGATGCTCGGCTCATAGTCGTAGTGGACGATCGTGAAGTCGTCGATGCCGGCCTCGGTGATGGAGTTGTTCGGGTTGTCCACGGCGCTGAAACGCACCCGCACCCGGTCGGACGGTGTGACGTACTCCGACACCGTGAATTCACACCGCTCCCAGCCCGACGTGTTGATGAGCTGTTCTACGACAGTCCAGGACACCCCGTCGTCGTTGGACACTTCCACCGTCATGGGATCGTCGCTGTCGTCGTTCGCATGCCACAGGTAGCAGCTCACCTCCCCGTCTCCCCGGGAGAGGTCGAATACCGGCGAGATCGCCATCGTGGGCCCGCCGTCGACGTCGTAGTCGCGGTAGTAGCCGCCCGGCGGCCCGTTCTCCGTCGCGAAGCAGTAGCTCCCTTCGCCGGCCGGGTTGTCCTCGAGCGGCGAGTACTGGCCTCCCGAGGTCGCGTTCGGCACGCACCGCTCCCATGAGCCGCTCAGGAGATCGACGTCCTCAACCGTCCAGCCGAGGTCGGTCTCGAAGTCGTCGTGAACGATCTCTTCGACCAGGCAGACATCGAACGAGTAGACAACTTCCGGCGCGTCAATCGGTGACGTGACGACGGTGCCGCCGTCTCCCTCGGCGCTGAAGTAGAACTCCGGCTGATGTCCCGGCAGTACCGTCGGGAGAACCACCGTGAAGATGTTGTCGCCTTCCGGCGTGAATTCGACCTCGGTGTAGGGATCGTCCGGCGATAAGCGGTAGTGGAGCCTGCCCGATCCGGGGACGTAAGTCTCCTGGCCGTCGCGGACTTCGATGGTGATGGAGTTCTCCTGTCCCGGCGGCACCTCACCGCTCGGAAGGCCGTCCGGAAAGAGCAGCATGACGGCGGGATAGTACCCCATCGACAGATCGGGATTGCCCCAGAGCGCTCCCCACTCGAACATCTCGTACTTGTTGTAGTACCAGAGTCCGTAGGAGTACATCTGGTAGAGTGACCACTGGTGAGCCTGACCCTGGGTGTAGTCTCCGGACGTGCAGCAGGTGGTGAAGAAGTAGTCGAGCGACTGTGACGATCCGTCCATCGGGTCGTCCCAGGCGCCCATGCCGTAGGCCACCTTCGTGGCCCCCAGGAAACCCACCCCGCCCTGCTGGAGCATGGCCTGGCCGATGTTCAGGTAATCGGTGTCGGAGTTGCTGCAAGCGTCGGCGAAGATGATGGCCGGGTAGTCGTCGTTCAGGATCGGACAGTCGTTGTTGCTGATGAAGTAGCCGCTGCTGTAGTATATCCAGCACGCGTCAGGAGAGCCGTGGCCGGCCCAGTCGACGAAGGCGTAGGTCCCGTTCGACCAGGTCGAGCGGACGTTCGCGTTCGTGATGTCGGCGTCACAGGGGTAGGTGGTGTGGCCCTCCTCGTAGAGCCGGGTCATGGTCCAGTCTTCCATCCAGGGATGGAGAGCGGGATCGGTCTTGTACTCCATGAGGACGGCGTTGTCGGTGTCGGGCCAGAAGAAGGCCGCCAGGAGCAGGATGTTCTTCTTGAAGGCGGGATCGGGGTTGTTCTCGTAGGCAACCGACTTCTCGCAGATGTGCTGAACCGTCGAGGGAGTGCTCCATGGAATGCGTCCGACGTTCACTTCGGAGATGAAGTCGATGGGATCCGAATCCTCTCCCCAGCGGTGGTCGCCGTCGGCGTCCCATGACTCATCGTCCGGGAGCGAAAGCTCGGCGTAGTAGAGATCGGTCTCGGGCTTGCCGTACCCCGTGTCCTGCCAGCAGCGTCTCATGGGAACGTCGTCGTAGTGGCCGACCAGGCAGACGTCCTCGATGCCCCACTCGCCGGAGGGGTACTTCTCCCGCAGGAAGTTTCGCATCTTCTCGGCCAGGTCGTAGCCGGTGTAGTTGTCGGCGATCCACTCGACCGTCACGACGTTCACCGTCCGCCCCTTCCCCATCTCCCAGTCGACCAGCGGCTGAACGTCGTCAACGAGAGACTCGAGGGTGATGATCACGTAGTCGTACATCCCCCTCGACGGCGCCTTCGGGTACCAGGCCTGTGCCTCTTCGTAGTTGGCGATGATCCGCCCGGCGAGCTCTTCGGTCCTCTTCAGCGCATCGACGAGAACGGTCCCCGCCGGGGGCTCCTCCGGACCCGCGTACCGTACAGTGACCTGCACGGTGGGATGATAGGTCAGGGATCCGGTTGCGGTGTCGTAGGTGAAGGGGAAGACTCTGACAGCACCGATGTTGTACTTCCGGTAGCCCGCCGGCCCCACGTACTCCCCGATCGATGCAGGGTAGGAGACACCCAGGCCATAGGTCCGGCGGTAATTTTCCTCGGTCCGGGCCTTTTCCCGCTCGAAGATCTCCGGATTCTCCTCGCCTATCACCCGTGGCTGGCCGACCGGTGCTATTCTGTAAGTGCCCGGCAGGACAGAACTTCCCGGCGCACGGAAGGTCACCTCCGTGACCGCGGTGCCGGGAGGAATGGCGATGTTCACGATCCTGGCCGGCAGGTCCGGGCAGCCCGGAACGAGATGGGCGCCGAATCCGTCCATCAGGATCTCGTGAGTCTCACCCCGCGACGCGATTTCATAGGCCCCTGCCTCTATCTCCACCGTCACCTTTCCGGTGAGGTCACGGGCCGCGGCATCACCGGCAGGAAGAAGGAGGAGCGAGAGGAACAGGATGATGAGCGGAACTGCCTGCAGTCGGGTACTCATGACACCAGCCTCCTTCGGAAAGCATGATACGTGTGACGTCCGGGTGGTGCGCCTCGAATCCCTCGGTCATCCGTTCGCACCGATTCGTCTTCGGTGCGACACCGTACTCTATGCAAAGATCACCCGTACGAAAGGAATTCCCGGCTGGATGTCTGCGGCTGCCGGCCGGTCGGGATGGCCGGCAGCGGATGAAGTGTAAAACAGCGAGTCAACCCCTTTCCTCCTGATTCTAGCAGATTCACTGAACGAAGTCAACGGCTCGAACGGCTGAAAAGCCGTGGATGGGGATCGCCCGGCATTGACCTCCCGGGAGCACCCGCTCCTCATGTCAATCCTCCGCGTCCCTCTTCTCGACACGCTCCGGCTTGTAGGGGATCCTGGCGACCGCCTCCACCGCCTTCGTGGCGACGGTGTGCGTCTGAGCCTGTGCTTCCTTCAGGTCTCTCTCCAGGTTCTTGATCCGCGCCACCTGATCCTGGATCCTCTCCTGGAGGCTTCTGACGGTGATCTCGTTGACTTCCTTGAGGTTCGCCATCTCACGCTCGAGCGAGAGCTTCTCCATCCTGAATCTCTCCTCGGTGGCCTTCGTCGCTTCCTTCTCGGCCTCCTTCACCCTCCCCTCGAGGACTTTCGGGAACTGCTCGACATCCTTGCGCATTTGTTTGAGCTCTTCCTCCTGCATTTTCACTGCCGCTTCCCGCTCCCGGATCGCCTGCTCCCGCTCCTTCATGCTCTCCTCGAACCCGGTCCGTTTCTTTTCGAGCTCCGTTTCCAGCTCATAGGAATCCCGCTGTTTCCTGATCTTCATCTGGTATTCGTACTCGTCTTTCTCCCGTTCCCTCTTCCTTCGAATCGCTTCCTCCTCCTCCTTCAGCTGCTCCTCCCGGACCTTCTTATCCCGCTCCCACTGTTCGAGCGTGTCGAGCTTCCCCCGTTCGAACCGTTCCTTCTCCTCCTCCTGCCTGTTCCTCAGATCGGCCAGCGTCTCCGCCTCGAGCTCGATGTCGTAGATCTGCTGGAGCATCTCCTTTCCCTCACCGATCTCCTTCCGGATCGACTGGAGCTTCTTCGACTCATCGACCAGCCTGCTCTCCAGTTCTGCCAGAGCGTTGGCGATCGTCACCTTGAGTGAAGAGATCCCCTGGATGAGGCCCTCCGGAGTGAGTACCTCCGCGTCGTACTCGGGGACCACCACAGGCCTCCTTCCTGCCCTCGCTTCCTCCCGTTGCTGCGGCTTCTGTTTCTCCCCGGACGGAGTCTCCGGCTTCGGCGCTTTCTTCAACTCTTTCAACTCTTCCTTCAGCTCCTCGTATGCTTCGAGAATCTCCGCTTTCTTGCTCCGATCGGAAATCGTCTTCTTTGCCGCCACGATCGTTATCTCCTTTTCTGAGTTAAGAAGCCTTTCTCAAGCCGGGCCCCCTCGCCCCTGCGCTCCACCGGACAGACGCAGGGGAGATCGTCTTCAAAATGATGCTTCTGCCCGAAGGGAAAGCTCCACTCCCCTTCCAGCTCTTCTGACACCGGGCACTCGACCCAGGCGGAAGCTGCTTCGCTCTATCCGGTACGGTGCGTTGCGAGGTATTTCCTATCATACCAGATTCACCTTACTCCTGTCAATCCTCGAGTTTTCCTGGTCGAGTTGACATGTCGGAACCTGCTCTGTAAAATCAAAACACGGGTCACGATAGTGCCACGACATTTAATCGTCGAGAATATGATCTGCCGTATTCATGAAAATGACGACCTGACAGAACGGATGATGTGCACGGGAAATCGAACAGGATACGTCTCGAGCCCTATTCGCCGGGAGGTAACAATGCCAATCAGAACACTCATGCTCTTACCCTGTGTATTCCTCCTCTTGTCGCCTGCCTCCTCCCGGACAGACGGGCATGCCGAAGAGCATCAGCCGGAGGGCGCACCCTCCCTGAGTGTCTCGTACGATGAACAACATCACAACCAGCGTGTGTACTGGCCGGAGAAAGACATCCACCGGGTGGGATCGTTTCCCTTCGGGATCTCCTACGCCGTCGCCGTCGACGACGACGCACGGGATCTCACGTTCCTGGGATCGGGCGGTGCCGTTCTCATCATCGATCGCTCCGACCCTTCCGCACCCGTACTCGTATCCGACGATGTCCTCACCAGAGGATTCGTCAAAGGCCTCGACTTCAACGGTATGAATCAGCGCCTCTACGCCGCCTGCGAAGAAGGAGGCCTCGAAATCCGGGACGTTGTCGAACCGGCCTCCCCCCAGCTCCTGAGCCGAACCAGCGTGCTCTACTACGGTACCGGGAAACCGGTATCTGCGGTCCAGGCCGACGTCGACTTCGCGATCGTCAGAACTCCCTCCATCGTATTCTCTCTGGACGTTTCCGATCCCACGGAGCCGAACAAGGTCGACGGCAACGGATTCATGGGTGTTCCGCCACGCGACATTCATGTCTCAACGGACGGGTACGTCCACACGACGGGCGATGAGAAATATGCGCGTCTGATCGTTCAACCGGACGGTCATCTGGAAGATCGCGGCTCCCGGGACTTCTGGACCGGGCCCTGGTCGGTTTTCGGCACTTTCGAGGTCGCATACCTCTGGTACAACGGATACTTGTACATTCTCGATCTGTACGATACCTATTTCGATCCCTGGAGCGTGACCTCTGTGGACTCGATCGGCGAGATCGCGGTGTACGGAGGATTCGCGTTCTTCACCTACGTAGACGGTCTCCACATCTACGACGTGTCCGACTACAGCGCGCCCTTTCACGTGTCGTCGATCTCGGTTCCAGGATATCCGGAGGATCTCGCAGTCTCGGAAGGACACGCATGGGTCGTCGCAGGTGAAGAGGGGCTTCAGATCGTCGACGTGGAGAATGCGGGCAGTCCCGAAATCGTCGACGTCTCTACACCTGAATCACCCCTCGAAGTCGGCTCCTACCAACTTCCGGACGTGACCGACGTGGAAGAGGCGGATAACCTCCTCTATGTCTGCTCACACAACAGCAGGACAGGCGGGCTCTTCGTCCTGGACCTGGCCGATCCGACGTCTCCGGTTCAGATCGGCGAGTACTCCAAACCGGGCTTTGCGCCCTACGAAATTGACGTCTCGGGAGACTTCGCCTACGTGAGCGAAGGTGAGGACGTCCATGTCTTCTCGGTAGAGGATCCGGAAAACCCGCTCGACCTCGACGAGTTCCGGACCGTGGACACACTGCCGGGTGTTACGGCATGGAACCGATACATCCTGGTATCGGTCGGTGGAGCGGGGCTGGTGATCCTCGAGAACCGGTTCTGAGAAGGAGGATGAAAGTGACGACCGGCCTGCCCGCGGATCGAGTGGAAGTCCCCGCTCGATCGGACGTGAAACCCGGATGTACCCGAAGGGGCGACAAGCCGGGAAGAACGAGGGGATCTCGTCCTCAAGGGAATGGGAATAAGCAATCAGAGGAACAACGTCGATGAACGTGCTGGTAACCGGCCGCCCGGGGATCGGAAAGACGACGGTGCTGATGAAGCTCCTCGAGGAGCTCGGCGGTGTACATGTCGACGGGTTCTACACCGGGGAGATCCGGAAGGGGAAGCAGAGAGAAGGTTTCGAGCTGGTGAGCCTTGATGGAAAGAAAATGACGCTCGCCCACATCGACATGAAGAGCCCGCACCGGGTGGGAAGATACGGCGTCGACGTCGAAGGATTCGAGGACCTGCTCGGGTCGCTCGACCTCTCGAATTCGCCGGCCGAGGTCGTGCTCGTCGACGAGATCGGGAAAATGGAGTGTTTCTCGAAGAAGTTCACCGGCGTGATGGGAGAGCTTCTCGACTCGGACAGGATCGTGGTGGCCACGGTCGCTGAGCGGGGACCCGGTTTCATCGACGAGGTGAAAAGGAGGCCCGATTGCGAGCTTTTCACCGTGACGGGCGGGAACCGGAACGAGCTCCCCCGCACTCTCGCTCGAAGGACCCGCACTGCTCTTTAAGGGAGACCGTCGTGACGTTTTCATTATCCTTCACCTCACTGACTGAATCTCTGGAGAGGCGTGGTGTATCATGACCTCCATTCTCATCGGTCGGAATCGATGCCTCGAGATGAAACCGCCGCCGCAGAACCTGTAGGGCATCTCCTCATAAATCTTATCATTCCATATTTCGCAGTGCATGTAAATCCGTCTCGAACCTCTCGAACCTCTGAACGATCCCGGCTTCCCTGCGGTCCGTGCCTGGTGACCGGAGACCGAAAATCCCGGCGTCGCAAACATGACCCTCGACAACAAACGACAGTTGGTGTATCGTTTCACAGACCAGTGTACACTTTATCCAGCTGGAGGTCCAGCTGTTGGGAGGCGGTGAGGAAAACTGCAAGCCGCGCTGCTCGGAACTCACCGGAAGAGTCCACGGCGGCGGATCACGAGTGCTGTTTATGAACGTCAGGGTGAAGCTCTTCGCGACGCTTCAGGATCACGGGGCGGGGTCACAGGATCTCGAGGTTGAAGAGAACGCCGTGCTCCGGGACGTCATCGAGAAACTCGACCTCCCGGAGGACATCCCGCTCATCGCCATCGTGAACGGCAGGCACGCCGGCTTCGACCACCGGCTCCGTGACGGCGACGAGATAGCCCTCTTCCCGCCGATCGCCGGGGGATGATCGGACCGTCCGGGAACCATGCTCTCCCGGCAGAGCCGGCCTGAGGAGGAACCGGTCATCCGAGGGCTGTCAATCCCGCATGGGCTGCTTGTTACCGGTGAACCCGACAACGAGCAGGTAACGGTCCTCCGGTCCCGATGTTTCGAACGCCCCGGGAAGCTCCTTCCTCCCGACGGCCGATCCCTCGAGGAAGATACCGGAGCAGCTCTCCATGAAGGCATGAGATCCGTCCCGGATGAAGCGCAGCATCTCCTCGCCCGTCAGAACGATTCCCCGCTCGAGGACCCCGGGACCCAGCGCGGCCGTGAGGAGGTTGAAGAGCTTCAAAGTGATGACGATGCCTGAGGCGCCGCGTACCTCCGACCGGTGACCGGAGGTGATGGTCGAGCGCAGGGGGCCGAGCAGGCCGCATCTCCTCAGCGAGGATCCGACGAGCCCCGGCATGGCTGCGGAGAGCGAGAGCACGCAGCCGTCACCGAGGACCGTTCCGTCGATGTCATCGACCGGTCTGCCGTCGAGGATGACGGTGCCGATCCTCTCCTCGATGAAAGTCCGGTCCAGGCCGAGATCGCCGGTGAGAAACGCCGCGACGCTCCCCGCCTCCCTCACCCTGACGCGCACGCCCGCCTGAAGGAGCTCCGAGAACTCGTCGATCGCGGCGGGCGGAAGCCTGATCTCGAGGCGACGGGGCATCCTGTCTCTTTTCCTACCAGCTGAAGACCCTGTCCAGATCCTCATCCTTCACATCGAAGGTCACCTGGTGCGGTGCGAACTTCTCCGTTCTGAAAAACGACGGGAGCCTGTCGTCCTGTGCGGTGAAGCCGGCCCTCGTGTTGAAGTCCCGTTCCATCGAGAGGATCTTCTTCCCGAGCTCGCTCACGCCGCCGGCGTCCAGGTCGAGCCCGGAGAAGGCGTTCAGCAGGTCCAAGAGCGCCTGGAACGTCTCCGGCTGGTCCAGCACGGCGAAGGCGATGAACAGGCACATGCCGGTGGAATCGATGGCGGCAGTCGCGACCTGCAGCTCGCGCGAGAGCTCGATCTGCCCCGCAGGAGACAGAGGATCGAGGTCGCCGCCGACCTTGAGGACGTTCTGGGCGATGGCGTAGCCCGCCGTGTGATCGGCGCCCATCGGGCTGGTGGCGTAGGTAACGCCGATCCCCTGGACGGCACGCGGGTCGTAGGCGGGCATGGCCTGGCCCTTGACGACGGGCGCGCGCTCGATGCCGAACACCCTGGCCGTGACCGCGGCGCCGTTGCCGAGTACCCGGCCGAGCGGGGTCCCCTTCCCCACCTCCCTGACCAGCTCGATCGCCGCTTTCGCGTCGCCGAACTCCGCCAGGCCGGCTTCCATGGCGACGCCGATGGTCGCTCCCATTTCGATGGTGTCGAGGCCGAAGTTGTCGTCGAGGAAATCGAGCATCGCGATGTCGTCGATGTCGTCGATCCCGCAGTTGCCGCCGTGAGCCCAGACCGTCTCGTACTCGGGCTGTTTCGTGAGGTAGTGGCCGTCCTTGTCGTGGAAGATGCCCGAGCACCTGATGACGCAGCCGCGGTGACATCCGTGGGTCGCTTCGCCACCGCGCTCCTTCTCGAGACGGGCCTCGGTCTCGCCGCTGATCTTCGAGGCCCCGTCGAACCGGCCCTGCTTGAAGTTGTAGGTGGGGTAAGCCCCGACCTCGTTGATGATGTTTGTCAGGACGTTCGTCCCGTACGCGGGGAGACCCTCGCCCGTCACCGGGTGTTTCGCGAGCCCCTCGACGAACCGTTTGTTCGCTTCCCGGAAGGCATCCGGATCCTTTGGTTTCCGCATGTCCTTTCCGGAGTCGTCGAGAACGATTACCTTCACTCCCTTCGCACCCATGACCGCGCCGACGCCTCCGCGGCCTGCGTGCCTGGTCGGCCTCTGCTCCATGTCGGTGCAGGCCACCGAGGCGGCTCCCATCTTCATCTCGCCGGCGGGGCCGATCGAGATGCAGGCGATCTTCCCGCCGTGCTCTTTCTTCATCTTATCGACGAGGTCGTAATTGGGCAGCATCTTCAGAGAGGCATCGGGAGTGACGGTGACCCCTTCCCCGTTTATGACGATCTTCCAGGGCCCCTCGCCCTCGGGCTTTCCTTCCAGCACGATGGCAGCGTAGCCGAGCCGCGCCAGGACCTGTGCCGCCTGCCCGCCGGCGTTCGCTTCCTTGATGCCTCCGGTGAGAGGGCTCTTGCACCCGACCGAGAGCCGGCCAGACATGCTCGCCGTGGTGCCGCTCAGGAGGCCGGGTGCGATCACGAGCTTGTTCGCCGCACCGAGCGGGTGGCAGTCGGGAGGGACCTCGGCGGAGACGATCGCAGAGGTCAGGCCCCGTCCGCCGAGACCGGCGTAATCGCCGACGGGTATTTCCTTCGCCTGCGGGCCTCCCGGTGCCCCCATGTCGATTCGCAGGATCTTGTCCATGTGCCCTCCTCGTGACGGGATTTCTCGCTCACTCACTCACGCCGGGAAACCGCTCCCGGTGATCCGGAAACGACCGGCTCGAGATTGGTTCTGATCACAGTATACCACAACGCCGGCCGGATGGCAATCGCAATAAGGCACCGCGCTGCTTCGCATGATCCCGCCCTGGCGCCTCATCGACGGCGACCGAGAAAAGCGATCTCCCGACACGCCGGCGCGCGAAAATGTTTGCATCCGGCTGAACCCATCTGCTACATTACCCGTATAGGAGAAAGATAAAACACATCCGCGTCCGGTGATGCGACCGGAGGACGGCCGGAGGGAGGAAACCATGCAGGAACCCGGGAAGAAGATCACGAGGAGATCCTTCCTCGGAAGCGGTATCGCGACGGTGCTCGGAACGGGACTGGGGATGAATGCAGCCGGGGCCATACCGGGCTTGGTCGGAGAAGAAGGGCAGGAACCTGACACTGCCAAGAAGCCCCCGGATGCACCGAAGATAAGAGACTATCGAAGCCTCGGAAGAACGGGATTCGAGGTTTCCGACATATCCTTCGGGAACGCCGCCATGAAGGACTCCGCTCTCCTCGAGTACGCCATCGACCGGGGGATCAACTACGTCGACTCCGCCCGCCAGTACTACGACATGGAGAAGGTGATCGGGAGGCTATTTCCCGCGAAACGTGAGGGGCTCTTCGTCACGACGAAGCTCCTGCCCGAGCTCTTCACGAAGGACGTCACGAAGGAGGAGATCGTCACCGCGATCGACGAGAGCCTCGAGCGGCTCAACACCGACTACATCGACTGCTGCCTCATCCATTCAGTGGGGGAGGATCCCGGCAAGCCCGACCGTACGGTCATCGACAACCCGGAGATCTACCGGGGCTTCGAGCTGGCGAAGAAAGCCGGCAAGATCAGGTTCTGGGGGGCGAGCTCCCACGGACCGAAGATGGCAGAGGAGTTCAGCTGGCTCATGGAGAACACCGACATCGACATCATCATGCCCGGCATGAACATGATGACCGGCGGTCTCCCGCCGCTCCTCGAGAAGGCGAAGAAGAAAGGCATCGGGGTCGTGGCCATGAAATCGCTCTCCACGGCGAGAAAAATCGACTACTCCGACTACCGGAAGGAGGGGAGGACGGCACGCCAGGCGCTCCTGGGGTGGATGCTCGCCCAACCGGACATCGACACGATCGCCGTCACCATGCGATCGTTCGAGGAGATCGACGAGTTCGTCGCGGCCTCGGGACAGACGGAAGTCTCCGGAGCGGACCGCGAGTTCATCGAACGCCACGCGGAATCGATGGACCGGATCTACTGCAGGCCGGGGTGCGTCGGCTGCCTGGGAGCATGCCCCGGCGGCGTCCTCATCCCCGACATCCTCCGCTACCGCCTCTACTTCGAACAGTACGGGCGCGAGAAGTACGCCATGAACCTGTACCGGAAGCTCTCCGGCTCGAGAACGGCGGCAGGCTGCCGGTCCTGCGAGGGAGTGTGCGAGGGATCGTGTCCCCACCGCATCGCCATCAGAACGAGGCTCATCGAAGCACACGACCTGCTCACCGTCTGATACATTGATGGAGGCTCACGATGACACGACGAACAATGGGAACAGCGGGACGTCTCGCCGCCGTTTTCGTCCTCCTCTTCTCCGCCGCGTGCCGGGAGGCGGAGGATGAGGCGGAAACAGGGCGGGCGCTCGTCGAGAGATCGATCGAATCGATGGGAGGAGCCGAGGCGATGACCGGCTGGACGACGCGATCACAGTACGGCGTCATGGAGGTGGACTGGCCCGGCTGGGGTCACCTCACCGCCGCCACGGTCCGCCACGTTCAGAAACCCGACAGGGCTTACATCGACAACGATTTCAGCGCGTACGACCACCCCTTCTACTTCACGTACTACCTCGACGGAGACTCGGCGTGGCAGGTCGTCAACCTGGGCGTGCGGCGGAGCGAAGAGCTGACCGAACGCATGAAAGACTATGTCCTGAAGGCGGACGGGCTGGCGTATTATGCTTCGATGTGCGACACGTTCACGATCGCCGGGGAGATGTCAGCGGACTCACTCCTGCCGGGGAAACAGGCGGTGCGTGTCGAGGGCGTCGCAGGCTCGGACACGATCCGCTTCGACATCGATCGAGGGACGGGGTTCCTCCTGAGGACGATCGAGGAGGCCGAGGTCCGCCAGACGATCTTCGACGACTACCGCCGGGCCGGCGGCCTCATGGCTCCCTATCACACGACCGTGTACCAGGACGGTGCAAAGTCCGAGGAGTTCAGGTGGGAACGCATCGCCTACGACGAGCAGATCGATCAGGCGATCTTCGAGAGAGAGCGACCGTGAGGTGATCGGCCGGCGTGCTCCACGAAAAAAGGGGGAAGGATTCTTCCCCCGTCGTCTGTCTTCGTTCCTGACTCAGGTGTGAAACTTATTTTTTCGCTGCCGGCTTCTTCACCGCTTTCTTCGCTGCAGGCTTCTTCTTCACCGCTTTCTTCGTGGTCTTCTTGGCAGTGGTCTTTTTGGGCGCAGCCTTCTTCTTCGGAGCACTCTTGGCGGTTTTCTTCGAAGAACCACCGGATGCTTTCCTGGTCGCCATCTCCTTCTCCTCCTTCACGAGATCAGGAAGACGAGAGTACCACGTAAAGACAGACAGCTAAATAGTAACACTATTCGTCCCGAAAGGGTAACAGAATTTTCTCTTTGCTCTTTATCAGCGCGGCCGCCACCAGCCTCCAGCACGAAACATTCATACCATTTCGATTTTGGCGACCGATTGCTTCTCGGCGACGTCGATGACGCGAGAAGGAAGACAGACATCTCCGTCGGGATGGGCTGGGCATTCGTGCATCTGAACGCATCCGACTCGGCGCTCGCCTGGGCCGGGAGAGCGGACTCCGCAGCTCGCGGGATCGGATACCTGCAGGGAGAAGCTGAGGCGGCATACCTCGAAGGCCGCGTCCTGAAGAATCTCGGTCGTTACGAACGGGCGCTCGAGACGTTGCGCCGGGCCCTGGCAGCGGCCGGAGAGTCCGGGGACAGGGCGCTCTCGGGGGCGTATCCAGAACGAGATCGGTTCCGTGCACCGGCGGCTGGGAAGCTACGAGCTTGCGCTCGACGCTCACGGACGGGCGCTCGCGGTCAATCTCGAGATCGAGGATCCGGAAGGGCTCGCCGACACCTACAGCTACCTCGGTATCATCCACGACATCATCGGAGACTACGACGAAGCCCTCCGCCACCACCAGCAGGCTCTCGAACTCCGGCGGCAGATCGACGATCGGCGTGGTGTGGCCGGATCGCTCCACAACATCGGCACGCTGCATCAGAAAATCGGGAACTACGACGAGGCCCTCCGTTTCTACCGGCAGTCGCTGGGGGTGTGGGAGCAGCTGGGTCTCGAGAACGAGCTGGCGACGACACTCAACGGAATCGGGGCCGTCGAGGAGATCCAGGGAAGGTACGAGAGCGCCCTCGACCACTTCGAGAGAGCCGCGGCTCTCTGGGAGAAGACGGGCGACGATTTCCGTCTCGCGGTGGCCCTGAACAACATCGGTTCGGTCCAGAACGAACTGGGGAACCACGATCAGTCACTCCGCATCCATCGCCGTGCGCTCGGGCTGCGGGAAAAGCTGGGGGACCGCCACGGGATGGGCAGCTCCCTCGCCAGGATCGGCGCCGTCCTGCAGGACATCGAACGCCCCCGGGAAGCGTTATCCGCGGCGGGGCGCTCGCTCGATCTCGCGAAGGAGCTCGGCAGCTGGTCACTGGTCAAGGAGAGCTACGAGACGCTCTCGGAGCTGCACGAACGAGAGGGTTGACTACCGTGAAGCGCTGGCCCGGTACAAGAACTTCAAGGCCGCCCACGACTCCCTGTTCAACATGGAGAGCCAGTCCATCATCACCGAGCTGCAGGAGCAGTACCGAACGAAGGAACAGCAGCAGCAGATCGCGCTGCTCGAGCGCGACCAGGAGATCCAGCATCTCTGGATGGGAGGTCCGGCCGTGGGGCTGGTGCTCCTGTCGCACGAGTTCGAGAACAGGATCACCGTGGAGAAGGATTTCGGAGACCTGCCGAAGCTCACCTGCTACCCGCGACAATTGAACCAGCTGTTTCTGAGCCTCCTGACCAATGCGGGCGACGCGATCGAGGGGGCGGGAACGATCAGCATCAGGACCGCCCTCGAGAACGGTTCCTGCGTCATCGAGGTCACCGACTCCGGCAGGGGGGTTCCCGAGGAGGAGTTCGAAGGTCTCTTCGAGTTCCGGTTCTCGAGGGAAGGGACACGGATCAAGATGGGATCCAGGCCTCGTGACGGCGAACACGATTGCGCGGAGACACGACGGCGAGATCAGAGTCAGGAGCCGGGTCGGGGAAGGGACCACCTTCACCGTCGTTCTGCCGGTCCGCCCCGCCGACTCACCGGCCGCGACCTGACGGTGCCGTCGAGGTCGTACGGAAGCCGGCTATCCCTCCACAACCCGGGGCCAGCTCCCGCCGATCGAACCGAAATGACGTTCCATCCGATCGAGACTCCCGGGATCGGGAGAGCGAACCACTTCCCCCGCCTGATCGATGTATATACAGCCCAGATCCGAGGGTGGAAGCGACCGG